>JALGVG010000177.1 GCA_029819875.1 Candidatus Zipacnadia bacterium
TGGACACCGGCCGGATGCAGTATAACCCGGCGGCGAGTACCTCGCTGCCGCGGCGGCGTCGGCGCCTGCCGGAGGTGCTGTACGAAAGCGAGGTGGAGGCCCTGCTGACGGCGCCGGACGACAATACTCCGGCCGGCCAGCGCGACCGGGCCATCCTGGAGGTGCTGTATGCGACCGGCGTCCGTGTCAGCGAGCTGGTAGGGCTGGACCTGGACGACGTTGATCTGCAGGAGCGGCAGATGCGGGTTCTGGGCAAGGGCGGCCGCGAACGGATCGTGTACTTCGGCCAGCCCGCGCAGGAGGCACTGAGAAGGTACCTGCAACAAGGCCGCAAGCTGCTATTGCAAAAGGGCAAGAAACCGGCAGAGGAGCAGGCCGTATTCCTCAACAAGCTCGGCGGCCGCCTATCGGCACGCAGCGTGCAGAATATCGTGCGCAAGTACGTGCTGCAGACAGCTACCAGCCAGTACATTCACCCGCACTCGCTGCGGCACAGCTTTGCCACCCACCTGCTGGACCACGGCGCGGACCTGCGCAGCATCCAGGAACTACTGGGCCATAAGACCGTCAGTACCACCGAGATATACACGCACGTCAGCGCCCAGCGCCTGAAAGAGGTGTACAACAGCGCCCACCCGCTGGCGACCGCACCCCAAGCGGCGGACGTTGCCGTTACAAGCAGGAATTCCCCGGAAGCTGCCGACGAATAACCGCGGTCGCGCACGCGGGACGATGGGCGCTATGTCGCCAGCTGGTGGAGCAAGCGCAGGGCGGTTTCGACCATGGCCGGCGCGGTGCCGGCGGCGACGCGGGCGGAGCGGGCCAGGCGGGTTTCGTATCCTCCTTGGGCGAGGGCCTCGTCAGTCGGTACATATCCCACCGAGTCGTTGGCCAGCTCCACGGTCATGGTGCGGGCAAATGGTGACTGTTCCTTGATCTGGAGGCCGATCTGGACGAATATTTCGCCGGGCAGTCCCACGATGCCCAGGTCCCCCACACGCATTGCGGCGATCCAGGTGTCCTGCTCAAGGGGCATTTTGTCCACTTCGATGGCTTCGCGGGCATAGACTAGCTCTATCTGGTCGTAGTCGTCGGGATGCTCGAGGACATGGCGGGCGTGCTGGAGGTCCTCGGGCGTAGGCTCGCGACGGCGGACGGTCAACTCCGTGGCAACAGCATCAAGAGGAACATCGTCGCGGTACTCGTCGAGGCGGATCTGGTTCCATTTTTTGAACGTCTCGGCTGCCAGGACGTTGGCGACACGGTCGCACTGGTAGTGCGGATACGGATACTGGGGGGCAGGCCGCGTAAAGTCGCAATTGTTGATGTCTCCGCAGCAGCCGTTGGCCATGATGGCTACGAATTCGTGCCCGGCCATGCGCTGCAAGGCGACGGAGAAGCGCCCGAAGTAGTCGGCGGAGATGCTCAGGTCGAAGGGGCCGCCGACGTAGTGCAGCGAGTAGTTGGCGATAACGGCGATGGGCACGCGATCAGGGGTTTGGACGACAAGGATTGGCACCTCGGGGTCAGTGGGGCCGGCCGGCTTGACCTTGTCAGGGTTGTTGTAGCCGGGGTTCATGCGGACGGTGCCGTCCTTCATCCACCAACGGCGGTTATGGCACTCTTCAGGTACGCTGCCGGAGATGTGGCCCACGACGGCGGGCTGGAGACGATTTTGGGCCAGCTTGATGCTGTCGGCGATCTTGTCCCGCGCCCAGCTCATGTAGTCTGCCGCGCGCTGGGGTACTCCCAAGGCGGGAGTAGTAGCCGGGCCGGTGTGGGTGTGAACGGCACATATCATCATGTTCTGCGGGGGGATGCCCGTCAACTCGGCCGCCCGCTCCTTGATGAGGTCTATGTCCTCGCGCAACAATACTATGAGGTCGCATGTCACGAAGGCGAGAGAATTATTGCCGTTGTCGAGTACAACGGCCTTGGCCAGGAGCGGATCAGCCACGTCCTGGGCCTTGCGGTCGTGAAAGTAGCCGACCAGGCTGCTGCCGAGCCGGGGGGTGATGTCAGCGCAGGCGGCGCCGGCACGTAGTTTACCCATTGTGTACACTCCCTTCCCAGGTGAAAAGATTGGGATATTATTAGACATGGAGGGGGATTGAACCTGCAGGGGCCGGTATTGATGAGGTGGGTTGGTTGTTGGGGGGTACAGTTTTGTGCTAAAATGCTGCAAACCAGCGTGCGAGCCGGCAGACGGTAATAAGCTGGAGGTTACAGGTAATGCTCATCAACGGCCGCCCCGTAATTCAGTTGAAGCAAGTTGGGATTGTGGCGATGGTCGCGCTGGGCATAATTTTTTGGTACCTGGTTTTCATGGCCGGCCAATTCCGGGGCTTGATGGATCCCAATGCCTGCGACTACGCGCAGATTGGGCGCAACATAGCGCAGGGCGAGGGCTTTACGACCGATTTCGTCAGGCCGCTCAGCCTGGCGCGAGTGCCGAACATATCTGAGCACCCGGATCTAACGTATCCTCCGCTTCATCCGGCGTTGATTGCGCTGTTGATGCGTGGTGTCGGCGATGATCCGGCGTCGATGGACCGCAGGGTGGCCCTGGCGACGGGCATTCCGTACCTGTTGTGCGTGGTCGTAGTGTTCATGCTGGGTTACTACCTGTTCAACCGGCAGGTGGCATGGCTGGCCGTGGCACTGTTTGCCACTAACCTGGTGGTGCTGCGCAGCGCCGTTTCGGGGCTGGAGGTGTGCCTTCTAAGCTTGTTCGTGTCCTCGTTGCTGCTGGTGGTATACCTGCTGGCGCGGGATGAGCGCCACCGCGTGCCGCTGGCCGTAGTGGCGGGCCTGCTGCTGGGGCTGGTGTACCTTACAAAGTACATTTGGATCGTGGCATTGGTTCCGGTGCTGGTATACATCTGGTTTTCGGTGGATGCACGGCAGCGAACACGGATTATGGGCGTTTTTCTGGCGACGTTCATCGTTGTCATTATGCCGTGGTGCGTGCGGGTGTACCAGGTGAGCGGCAACCCGTTTTTTACGCTGCGGTGGCAGGAGATGAAGATGGGGACGCGGACGAACCCGGGCAACACGCTGTACAGGTCATACCTGCAGCCGCGGGAAGTGCCCGGTTATGCGGCCTACTGCATAGCGCATCCGCGGGAGATATTTGACAAGATACGCAACGGCATTGCCACGCTGTACGCGGTGCCGGCGCAGGATGTGGGCGTGTTTTTGGCGGCCTTTTTCATCGTGGGAATAATGGTGCCGCTGGGGCGCAGGCCGTTTGAGCGGTTACGATACTTGATTTACGCGCTGTTCGTGTGCATGATAATCGCGCTGGCGTTTGTGGTTCCGGCGTCACGCTTGCTGGACCCTCTGATTCCCATTGTAACGGTGATAAGTTGTGGGTTCTTTTTCCGGGTGTTGCAGCAGCGCTTGGAGCCGCTTGCGCCGCGGGAGTATCGGCGCTACATGGGGGTGGCGATAGGGCTGCTGGGGATTGCGCACGTATTCCCGACGTTGCTGGTGATGACCCTGCCGCGGAACACGCCGGATGCGGGACCGGAGAGACAGGTGATAGCCCTGTGCCAGCAAGTGGGCGAACTGGTGGACGGCCCTGTGGTCACGGATGTTCCCTGGTTGATTGCCTGGTACGGCAAGCGCGAGGCGATTTGGCTGCCGAAGACGATCGAAGACCTGCATAACATGGAGGGTACATTCGGCAAGTTCAAGTGGCTGCTGCTTACGCCGATGGTGGCGCGTGCCCAGGCGAGCGAGCGGACGGGTGAGTGGATAAACGCCTGGCGGCTGGGCACGAGGATAGACATTACCTTCGAGGGATTCCGAGTATACCGGCGGGTGGGCAGTCCGCAGGGCGGGGGCAGCCAGTGGATACTGTTCAAGCGCGTGCCGGGGCTTCCTGAAAGCGGCCGGCCACCTGCCCAGGCCGACAGCGGGGCCTAGGGGAGGTGGACCAACAGCTCCAATGACTGATCGCAGTGACGGAGGATAATCGTGACAGACGCGACAGATGGGACGCCAACGAACTGTTATTACTGTCATGCACCATTGGAGGGAGACAAGAAGGTTTGCTCGCGCTGCGGGCGCTCGCAACTTCGTACTTGTTTTTGCGGACACCAGATCTGGTACCAGGACAAGGTCTGCCCGTACTGCGGGGTGGATTGGACGCGAGTACGGCGTAGACGGCACAAGTCGCGACACAAGCGGGTAGACTACAAGAAGATGGCGCGCTACGCCGGCGCGGGTGCAGTGTCGGCGTTCCTGGTAACGATGCTGGCGCTGTTTGTTGTGGACGTGTTAGCGCATTATTACGTGGGTCACTACAAGCCGCCGGGCGCGGGCGGGCAGGTCGCTGCGGTGGCCCCCCCGGACATAGCCAGCGCCGACTTCGGCCAGCGCCTGGGCATGGCCAAGATGGCTGTGGGCTTGATAGTTCGGCGAGTGGGCGACAAGCTCGGCGCCATCCGCGAGGAGTTGCTGTTCGGGCTGCTGGTGATAGCCCTGGGGGCGGGAGCGGGCAGCCTGTACTACCTGGCACGGGAAGGGTTGCTGCGCAGCAGGCGTCGTCGCAAACCGCGCAGCACGAAAGAGCCATCGAGTTGACCTTATTCATGCACGAGGCAAATGACAAGTCGGTCCCTGTAGATTCCGAGGCAGGGGGCGAGGTGTCGGCGGGCCACGTGCGGACGGTGCCCGTGTACCTGGTGGTGCTGGTGGTGGTCATGGTGGGGGTGGCGTATTACCAGTACTTGGTATGGATGGTTGAGCGCTGGTGGCGGTCGGAGTACTACGGGCACGGGTTCTTGATTCCCCTCATCAGCGGCTACCTAATCTACCGCCGTCGGCGGCAATTGTCAGCGCTGCCGCGCAGCGGACACCGGGGCGGGTTGGCTGTGACGGTCATGAGCCTGGCGCTGTACTTGTGGGGGGTGAGCATACCCGCCCATTTCATCCAGGGGTTTGCATTCGTCGGGACGATAGGAGGGCTGGTATGGTGGTTGGAGGGGTGGCCGGTGGCCAGGGCAGTGGCATTCCGTGTTGTTCCTGGTATTCATGGTGCCGCAGGCCAGGTGGTTGGTGGATGTTTTCGCCCAGCCGTTGCAGGTCTACAGCGCGCTAGTCGCTGGGCACATGGCGCAATTCATCGGAATACCGGTAAGCATCGAAGGCACAAGCCTGCAAATTCCGGACTATACCTTCGAGGTTGCGATTCCATGCTCGGGCCTCAAGTCGGCGATCGC
>JALGVG010000178.1 GCA_029819875.1 Candidatus Zipacnadia bacterium
AGGCGCGCGCAGCCAGGTCGCTGCGGCCAAACACGCTACACCACGCGTACAGCAGCCAGTAATAGCCGGGGGGATGGAAGGGGTCCTGGAAGTGTTCGGTGTCTGCGATGTGCCCGAGGCTGACGCTCTCGTCAGTCCACAGCGCCCGCTCTCCGAGCCTTACGGTCAACAGCAGCAGGAAGACAAGGGCGGCCGCCCACACCATCGCCGTATGCCGCCGCTTGATGGCGTGCTGAGCCGGTGGAGCGGGCCAAGCGGCATTGCTCATAGCGCCTTTAGCCTGCCTGCCATCTCGCGGACCCGCGCGTTATCAGGCTCCAGCTCCAACGCCCGGCTGATCGCCCGGCGAGCCGCCTCCACGTTGCCGAGCTGGGCCAGGCACATAGCCAGCTTTGCGTGACCGTCGGCAAACTGTGGCTCAAGGGTGACGACAATCTCGAATTGCTCCTTGGCCGCAGCGAAGTCACCGCCATACATGTAAGCCAGGCCCAGCGAATGCCGCGCCGCTGCATCGTCGGGATTGTCCCTGACCTGCCGGGAATACTCGGCGGCCATCTGCGCCACGGTCTCTGAAAGCTGGGGGGAGGGTTTCGTGCCGAGCCGGGCACCGCACTTGCGGCAGAAATTGTCGTCCGGTGCAACCTCGGCGTGGCATTTCGGGCAGTACTGCATATTACTCAACCCCTTCGACCATTCAACTAAGCTGTTCGAGAGTGCTCTTGAGATGATCTACCGATGCAATGGCAGCCTCCATGTCATCTTCCGGCCCTTCGGCCTCAATGGCCAGGCCGCCTGTATATCCATTGTCCTTGAGGGCCTGCAGGCACCCCTTGATGTCGACGTCACCGGCCCCGACCGTAGAAGGCGCCAGTTCATAGCCCTGCTTGTTGTCTGCCGGGATCTTTTTCAGGTCCTTGATATGCACATGAGCCGCGTAGGGGGCTAGTTGCTTGGTGCCTTCGACAGGAGGCTGGCCGGCGGGCCAGAAATTGCCGATATCCACGCATGCCCTCAGAAACGGGTTGTTGAAAGTGTCCAGTATCTCGATTACCTGCTGCGCCGTGGCCGGACAGGAGCCGTGATTTTCCATGGCAAGCACGATGCCGGCTTGCTCAGCTTCTTCGAGCACCTTCTCGACAGCCTCGCAAATGCGCAGGCGGGCGTCCTTTGGGGGCCACTGTGGATTGTGTCCGCCGAAGATGCGCAGCACCGGCGCTTGCAACTGGTAGGCCGTCTCGATGCCGCGGCGCACGATATCCACGTGCTTTTGAAGCTCCTTGCGAGAATCCTGTAGGAAATTGTCACCTACCGCATAGGCATGAAGACGCAGCCCCTTTTCATTCACCAACTCCAGGGCCATTTGCGGTTCCGTGCGCTCGTCCTTCCAGTAATAAGCCACCAGGTCAATACCATCCAACCCGACGCCGGCGGCGAACTCGATGAAGCCACGGACATCTATCTTGCCGGCCATGGCATAAGTGTGAAACGAATACATAGTCATACCCGGTCTCATCAGCCCACGCTCCGCATCTGACGTTTATGGCACGTATTCAGTATACGGCAAGTTGTAGCCGGTGAAGGTATATGCTATGATACCAGCTACCAGTAAGTAGGGTAAATGGTACTTCGCCAGTAGCGGCATTTTCCCTGCTTTGGGGGCGTTTGCTGGGCAAAATAGCAGCGGGGAGAAGGATTTTTCCAGCGGAAGCAGCATAAGGAGGAATGTACCGGCTGGTGAGGAATAGATATACGGTCATGGACTGCCGATGAGAGGACTCTGCAGGCTTGTCAGGTGGGGTTGAGAGTCTCAATAATACCGAAGTTGTGAGCGCTATATTGCCGAGGAGTTGACTGCAGTGGACGAACAAACCAGGCGCCAAATAACCTGGGTTGTCATCATCAGCATGCTCTTGATACTGGTGGTCATGGTGGGCCAACGGCGTGCGGAGATGGGGCGGATGACTCGCATCCTGGCGACCGGTAGCCCCAGCCAGCGGGTCAGGGCGGTGCGGACGTTGGTCAGCCGCCAGAAACTGCCCGACGCACTGGAGGATCAACCTCGCTGGGTGCAAGACAACGCCGTTACCGCAGTCAAGATGGTGGGAACCGATCGGGCCATGGCCCAACTGATATCCAGCATGCACCTGCTTGACCAACCGGTCTCGGAACGTGCGGCGGCATACCTGGTCAGTGAGGGGGAGCGGGCAATCGGGCCGCTGGTAGAAGCGCTTCAGGATAAGGATGCGGATGTACGGGCTTCGGCGACCGCCCCGCTGATCCAGATAGGTCCGCCCACCATACCCTCGCTGCTGAAGTTGGTTGACGCATGGGATGCCTATGTTCGCGATGGTGTCGTCGCCGTGTTTGCCGGCATCGGCAGGCCCGTCACCGACAAGCTGATCATGATTATGAAGGCGCCTGACAGCATGCACATGCTGATGGCCATGGGGGTGGCGGATCCCAACCGCAAGCTGACCGATGCGGGCTTCCTGCGGGCCAAGGACACGGCCCAGCGGGCGCTGCAGACAATGAAGGTTCCGGCCATAGAGCCGATTATCGCCCAGTTGTTGACCGGTGAGGACGCAGAGCTGCGGGGTACTGCCTGCTCAATGCTGGGGGTTATCATTGACCAAAGCGTTGACACGCCGATCGCCCTCGAGGATGCACACAAGGCGGTCGCGCCCCTGCTCAGCCGCCTGACGAGTGACAGGTCCTGGGTGGTAAGGCGCAAGGCGGCAAGCGCCCTGGGGATGTTGCAAAAGTCCGGCCAAAAAGAGATAGGGGTCGTCAGCACGCTCATTGCACATCTGAAGCCGAGCATTGAACCGCAGCCGGAGGTTCGGGCGGCAGCCGCGGAGGCGCTGGGGAAGATCGGGGCTGTCGAAGCGGCTCAGCCGCTGGTTCACCTGCTGATGACTGCGCGCCAGGGTGCCACGCAGGAGATAGCGGGAGCCTTGGAGCGTCTCGGAGTGAGCGCGATTCCCGCTCTTACCGCCACGCTGACCAGTCCGGACGTGGAAGTGCGGCGGGTGGCAACTGAGACCCTGGCCGAAATCGGCACCACGGCGGCGGCCGTCCCGCTGGCCTCGCGTCTGTCGGATCCTGAGCCTGTGATCAGGCGGGTGGCAGCCAATGCCCTCAAGGGCATTGCCACGGCGCAGGTTGTGCCGCAGTTGATTCGGGCGCTGGGCGACAGTGACTGGCAGGTGTATCATGCCGCAGGTGAAGCGCTGGCGGGCGTGGGCACCCCTGCCGTGCCACATCTGGTGGCAATGTTGGCTCCGGAGAATCCGCGCGTGAACCGGATGGCGGCTTTGGCGTTGCAGCAAATCGGCCCTGCAGCCATTCCCGCGCTGGTCGAGGCGCTGCGTTCGCAGAACGCGCACACCCGCCGGTGGGCGGCTATCACGCTGGGTGCCGTGGGCGGAGATGTGATAAAGCCTGTCAGGCAACTGTTGGAAGACGAAACAGCCGCGGTGAGCAGTCGAGCCGCAGCCGCTATCGCGCTGGGAAAGACCGGCTTGCCGGCGGCTGTGGAGCCCCTGATAAAGGCCGCGCGGTCGCAACACGTTGAGTTGCGGGTCGCGGCCCTGCGCGCCCTGGCCGAGACCGAGGCGGAAGAAGCAACTGAAGTGCTAGTCAATGCCCTGACGGCAAGCTCGCGGCAGGTCCGCGAGGTGGCGATGGAACTGCTCAAGGACTGGCATCGGGGCGACATCGACAAGCTGCTGGGCAACTTGGCCAGGTCCAAGGACGTAGATGCCGCACGGCGCGCGGGAATCGTGCTGGCCTACCATGCCTCGCCGGAGGCAAACGAGCTGCTGGGTGAAGTGTTGGGCAGCATGGCCGACACAGCGACCAGGACCAAGCTCAACGAGGTGCGCCCCATCCTGGAGCAGGCAGCACAAGACAGCTCGATAGACGCTGAGTTGCGCCGCCAGGCGATCATCTCTCTGGGGTATATCGGCCAAGAGCAGTCGCTGAAGGTACTTGAGCCGTTCCTGGTTCCCACAGATCCGTTCGTGGTGCCGGCTGCGAAAGCCGTAGCGATGATCGGCAAGGCGACATACGAGCGCCAGCGGAAGCTCGCCGTTGCACAGCACAAGACCGAGGTGGCTACCACCAAGAGCGTGGAACAGGCGGCCCGGCTGTTGTTGGAAGTGTTTACCAACACGAGCGACAACCAGCTTCGACTGCATATCGCCGCGGCCCTTTGCTCGATGGGCGGCGAACCGGTCGACGTGCTCGTCAAGATGCTGAACACGGCGCCTGAGCCGCTCAGGCCTTGGATCGCCGCCATCCTCGGCGCAATAGGCAAGCCGGCGACGGAAAAGGTGTTGAGCGCATACAGCAAGACCACCGACGCCGAACTGCGAACTTGGTACGCGATAACAGTCCAACTCAGCGGGGACATCCAGGCCCTGCGCATGTTGCAGTTGTCCTCCACCGAAGAGCAGACGATAGACGAGAGCAAGGTCCGGGAGGGCGAACAGATACTGAGGAAAATCCTGGCAATCAGCTAAACTCCTCACACTGCCCACTGACAGTGTTAGTCTGGAGCGATGATAGTGAGCAAACGGATGATTGTAACTGTCGTGTCGATTGCCGTCATTCTGGCAGGGGTATGGGGACTGACACGGTATCAGCGGATTCGAAAGACCGAGAAATGGATCGGCCAACTGGCAAATCCGGCCCACAGCAAGGCCATGGAGGCCATGGATCTTCTCAGTGAGCAGGGGGTGGGGGTGCGCGAGAAGTTGCGGCACGTGATTGAAAGCGGCGCGAAGCAGAGCCAATGGCGCTCCGCCGAGCTGTTGGGTGAACTCGGCAAGCCCCAGGATGCGGACATACTTGTCAGACTCCTCAAGGCCGAGGACCCCGACAGCCGGGCCGCTGCAGCACTAGCGCTGGGCAAACTCGGCGCTACAGAAGCGATACAACCACTACAGGCCTTGGTGACGAACCGCAAAGAAGCTTTGGCGGTCCGCTGTGCCGCCTGCCGGGCACTGGCATTATTGAACAGATGCGCTTAAAGCACTCGGCGAAGCTGTAAACGCGGACAAGGAACCGGTTGTGGATGTGCGCACGGCTGCGGCGTATGCCCTTGGCGACATCGGCACCCAAACGTACGATGAAAGCAACCTGCAGCCTGTTATTGACGCTCTTGTTAAGGCTGCTAAGGACGAGTGTGCCGATGTGCGCGCAGCGGCCGTATACTCCCTCGGTCGCCTGGAAGTTCCTGCGGGCGATACCGCCCGGGTCAAGGAAGTACTGGCCGCGGCTTCCAGCGATGCCGGTTACTGGGTGCGCGAGGCAGCACAGTTCGCACAAAAAAGCGTCGGCAGGTAGGATTGAGCGCAAGCCAAACATGCCTAGCGGAGGCAGTATCAAAATGCGTTATCGAGTATTGACGACAGTGACCACGGCCCTGGTCGTGACGATGCTGATAATAGCCGCCGGCTGTTCCGTGGACCCGATGGAAAAACTCTCCTTGATGCAGGAATCGCCGCGCCTGAGTGACCGCAAGCAGGCGGTTTTGGAACTGGCGAACCTCAACGACACGCGAGCACTGGATGCCTTGGTGGAGATACTCAGCAGCGACGAGGAGGTCTGCGACCTGGCAGGAGTCGCCTTGGTGAAAAAAGGACGTGAAAGCCGGTACAAGAAGAAGCCGGACCCTGTAGTGGAGGCCGTAACCGGCGTCATGACCAATGTGCACCTGGCAGACCGGTTCCGGGCGCGTGCTGCGTGGGTGCTGGGGGAGATTGGCAAACGCGAGGCAATCCCGGCTTTGAAGACAGCTAGTGTTGACCTCAAGCCGGACGTGGCTGCCGCGGCGAAGGTTGCCCTCGACAAGTTGGGATACACCAGTACTGCTCGTGCATACGAGATTCCTGAGGGGACGTTGGCTGGAACAGTCGATGTACTCCCCCAACCTGAACCGGTAGTCGAGCCCGAGCCTGAGCAGAGCAGTTGAGGCTGGCAAGGTTCACTGCGCGTGAGCGAGCCTCCGGCAGGCTGCAGCCGGCGAATGCAAAGGCGGGGCAAGGAGTGGGCGGAAGGTAGCGACAAGTGAGGCCACGGTGTCTCACTTGTTTCGTCTCAGCAACCGCCTTGACTGCTTGACTGTCGCCCCTTCGCACTGCTTGGTGGTGGAACTGTTCCCGGTGCAGGTTGTCATATAGTCAAACAGGAAACGCTAGCTGCATCTTACGGAAGTAATGAGCCATGAAGACAGTCCTGCCGGCAGCAGTCATCCTCGTGATTGCAGCCAATTGCTGCGCGCATGGCGAAGCGCCCACCCGCCAGGCGGTCCCCGACGTGGCCGTTGTTCTGCAACAGGCAGCCGAGGCCGCCTACCGGATTCCGTCTCCGCAGTCGCGCGCCATAGCATTGGCTGAGGTTGCTAAGCTGTATCTCAACCTCAACACGCCCCGTGCGGCCAAGTTGTTCGCCGACGCCCGGTATGCCTGCAGCCTGGAGGATGATCCAATGGTGGCAATCCTCGCCCAGCGGGGAGTATTGGAGCGCTGGGCGTCGCTTGAACGAGCGAAAGCGCTGGACGGCTTCCGATTGCTGTTGGAGATGACTAAGGCTTTGAAATACCGCGCACAACGGGCGCTGGTGTTCAGGGAAATTGGTCGGTCATTGGTAGGCATTGACCGCGAGATGGCGCGGGAGGCATTCGCCGATGCCCGCGAGGATGCTGCGGCCCTCGAATCGCCGTTATTTGCGGCTGCGTCATTGCGCGACCTGGCTGCAGCGGTGTGCAAGCTTGACGAGTCGCTTGCTGATGAAATCGTGCGGCAGGCTGCCGCGATGCTGGACAACATGCCGCCCGAGGAGGGCGGCCAGAGACTGGCGCGCATCGACTTGGTGGCAACCTGGGCGCAGTGGAACCTGCCGGCGGCGGTTGCCCAAGCGGACAAACTCCCCCAGTTGCAGCGTGATCGGGCACTGGTAGCCATCGCGCGCCGCCTGGTTTCAGTGGCCGGCGGACTGCAACATGCCTTGAACATAGCCAACCGCATACAGGACAATTCCCAGCGCGCCGTTGCCATTGCGCTGTGTGCCGCCCACCTGCCCGCTGAGCAAGCCGGCGTCGCGAAGGCCCTGGCCGGCAAGGCGTTGACGCTGGGAAGTGGTTTGCAGGGCCTGGAAATGTTTGAGCTTAAG
>JALGVG010000018.1 GCA_029819875.1 Candidatus Zipacnadia bacterium
GTGGTGAGTGGGCGCATGGTAGCCAACGGTGGTGGATTTCAGCCGCCTAGTATAAAGAGGGGATTTTCAATTGGTATTATGGCTTGGGCCTGTGATCGTTGCTACGATAACATTCGTATTCTCCATGTTGGGTATGGGGGGCGGGCAGCTTATCATCCCCGTGCTGTTCTGGTTGGGGCTTGATTTCAAGACCCAGGCTATCCCGGTGGGACTGCTGTGCGGTGCGCTGTCGGCCACTTCGGCTGCGGTTACCTATATCCGGAAGCGGGTGGTAAACTGGCACGTAGGTGCCCCGTTTATGGTCGCCATCCTGGTTGGACCGCCACTGGGGGCACTTGTGAATTTCGGCTTGCCTGCCAAGCCCATCATATCGATGTTTGCCGCGTTCACGGCGATTGCGGCGGTGCTGATGCTTACCGGCTGGAAGCCCAAGCGCGGGAACCTGTCGCGGCGCGGACAATGGCTCTTGGGCAGCGTGGGTGGGCTGCTGTTAGGCTTCGTGGTCGGTTTGATCGGCCGCGGAGGCGGCAGTTTCGTTGTTCCATTGTTGTACGTCTGCGGTCTTGACCCGAAGATGGCGGCCGCCACCTCGGCCGCAATAGTGACCGGCTCCAATTGGATGGGCTTCATTTCGCACGTGACGCGAACCGATGCGCAGCCCCTGCTTATGGCGTTATGCGGCATTGCCGCCGTGGTGGGGAGCCAAGCGGGCTCTCGTGTCATGTACCATAAACTCAGCCCGCGCCACGTCAAAGTGGTGTTCGGCGTCGTGCTGTTGGGGGTAGCTGCAACCCTGGCCGTAAAGGACGTACTGCTGGCGCCATAGACGGCCTGCCGATGCGGGTTCTGCGACATCCTTTTCCGCTACAAAAAGAAGGCTGCTCCGAGTATACCTGGAGCAGCCTTGTTGTTCGTTAAGCCGCGGTACTTGCAATACTCGGGTGTAATTTTATTCCTGTGAAATGGCACCTACCGGGCATTCGTCAACGCATGTACCGCAATCCGTGCAAAGTTCCGGGTCAATGACGTAAGCATCATCGCCTTCAGAAATCGCATCGACGGGGCACACTTCAGCGCATGCTCCACACGAAATGCATTCTGAAGCATCAATTACGTGTGGCATTCGGTTATTACTCCCTTCTGGAAAAAAGAATTGGTGACAACGACACCGTCAAATAGTATGGCAATAGCAAGCGCACCTGTCAATAGTCCGGTTACGGCGCGCCGGCTAGCCATCAGTGGCCGGTCTTATGCTCGCGGGGCCCTGTGCCGACATCCCAATACACGGTCTTGGTCTCCAGGTAGGCCTCCAGAGCCTCGGGCCCCTGGACACGTCCTATCCCGCTTTGCTTGTAGCCGCCGTACGGGCACTGCGGATAGGTGAGGTGGATGTCATTGACCCACACTGTACCTGCCTGCAGGGCTTGCACGCCTTGGAAGGCTTTCGTCATGTCGGAAGTGAACAGGAAAGCCGACAAACCATAGATGGTGTCGTTCGCCCACTGGATGGCTTGCTCGAAATCTTCAAAGCTTGCCAGGGCCAGCACGGGCCCGAATGTCTCCTCTTGCATAACCCGCATCTGCTGGGTGCAGCCTGAAAGCAGGGTGGGAGCGAAGTAGTAGCCCTTGGCGAAACGGCCGCTGGCCAGGCGTTGGCCGCCGACTTCAACTACCGCGCCCTTGGCCAGCGCATCTTGGACGTGTTGCTCGCAGCGCTGGACTAGGGTTTCATTCATCAAGGCCGCATAGTCGGCACGAGGATCCAGCGAATCGCCCACCACGATGCGGGAAACCAGTTCCTTTAGCTGCGAACACAACCGGTCGTAGATGCCTTGGCGAGCATAAACACGGTTGACACGGTTGCAGACTTGCCCGCCCTGCCTGAAGGCCTGAAAGCTAATAGCCCGGGCAGCAGCGGTGATATCGGCGTCCCGGCACACAATGGCCGGGCACTGTCCACCCAGCTCCAATGTCACAGACTTGACCCCTTGGGCTGCCAGCTCCATGGCGCGCTTGCCGGCCTCCAGCCCGCCGGTGAGACTTACCTTGGTGACCAGAGGGTGGGTGATAAGCGTTTCGCCCGTGGTGGTACCGGGGCCGGTCACCACGTTGAACACTCCCGGCGGCAACCCGGCATTGCAGGCGATCTCGGCCATGCGCAGTGTGGACAGCGGGGCCTCGCTGGGCGGCTTGGCGACAACCGTGCAGCCGACGGCCAGGGCGGGGGCCAGCATGCGACCCAGCAAGTACAGAGGATTGTTCCAAGGGGCGATCGCGGCCACCACACCGACCGGCTCCTTAAGTATCAGTACCATGCGGTCACGGTCATCGGACTGCGCGATGCCGCCTCGAAGCCGCAGGGCCTCTTCGGCGAAGTAGTCGAAAAGCCCGGCCGTGCCTGTCACCTCGCCGGGGGCTTCGCGGGCCACCCGCCCGGTCTCGCGGCGCACCAGTTCGCCGACCTCGTCCTTGTGTGCACGGAGCGCATTTGCAACCTCATGCAGCAGTTCCGCACGCTGGCGGGCGGGCATGGCACGCCACGGCGCAAACGCGGTGTGAGCAGCCGTGACCGCACGGTCCACGTCCTGTGCCGTGGCAACCGGTGCATAGCCGACGGTGTCCACGGTGTCACAGGGATTTGTGACCTGGATGGTATCAGTGGTGGACGCGGCCACCCAGCGACCGTTGATGAACAAGGCATACCTGTCGGGCATCATTGTCACCTGCCGGGTTGTGCTACACCTGGCACCCGAGATTGCGCAGTATGGGCACCAGCCGGGCTTCATCGGCACCGCTGAGCGGTTTAAGAGGGCGGCGCAGCATGCCGCCGGGACGTCCCAGGAGCCTGAGCGCATGCTTGATCATGGCCGGAAAAGTGCCCAACGAGAATGCTTCACGAAGCGGGTTGAGGAGTCGTTGCAGGCGCAGCGCTTCCTGCAAGTCTCCGGCCCGAAATGAATCATAAATCTTGACCAGGACCTGGGGCACGATGTTGGCGGTGGCGCTGATTGCACCTACACCCCCGTACATCAGGGCGGCAAGCACCAATGAATCGCGGCCCATAATAGCCCGGAAGTCGGAGGGGCATTCACGAATGTAGGCGGCGAATAGCTGCAGGTCGCCGCTGGAGTCCTTGATGCCCTTGATGTTCGGATAGTCGCGGGCAAGTCGCGCCACCAGCTCGGCGGGCAGCGAGATATTGGTGCGAGCGGGATTGCCGTACAACAGCACCGGCAGTGTGACAGATTCGGCGGCAGCGGCAAAATGGTCGTACAATTCCTCGGCACTGGGCTTAATAAAACTAGGAGTGATAATGGAGACATAGTCGCACCCGGCCGCCTCCGCGGCGCGGCAGAGTGTCACGACATCGCGAGTGGTGGTAGCCCCTGTGCCGGCCCCCACGGGCACGCAGCCGGCCACGTGCTGAACGGTGGTCTCAAACACCTTGATGCGCTCCGGAATGCTCATTGCGAAGGCCTCGCCGGCACTGCCGGATACGAAGACAGCGTGCACGCCGGCTTCAATCACGTAGTCGAGCATCCAGCGCAGGCTGTCGAGGTCCAGTTCTTCCTGGGCATCAAACGGCGTGACCAAGGCGGGAATAATGCCGTAAAGCTGCATGTTGTCCTCTCCCCTATTTTTACGTCAAGCATTCGTGGTCGGGTCGTTGACCGGATGAACCGGCCGCTGGCCGTCCAAGACACGCAGGATGTCCTCGGCGACCATTGACATGCCCACCATTGCTTCCTGGGTATGGGCAGCCATGTGCGGGGTGACAATGACGTTGTCCAGTTCGAAGAAGGGAGAATGCTTGAACGTAAACTCGTTTTCAAACACGTCCAGGCCGGCCCCGGCGATCTTGTTGTCCTGCAACGCCTTCAGCAAGGCCTGTTCATCCACGATTCCGCCGCGCGCAGTGTTGATCAGATACGCTGTAGGCTTCATCAACGACAGGTGTTGGGCACCAATGATGTGAAGCGTGTCCGGCGAGCGCGGAAGATGTATGGAAACAAAATCCGCCTCTGCAAGCAGCGTGGGCAAGTCACAGCGCTTGGCAGCCAAACGGCGCTCGGCATCTTCGCGCCGCACAATGTCATAGTATAGAATTTGCATGTTGAATGCTGCATGGCATATTTCAGCGACACGCGAGCCAATATTGCCCATTCCCACAATTCCCAGCGTCTTGGCGTATAGTTCACGTCCGATGTATCGGTTCCGCCCTTCCCAGTCGCCCTGCCGCAAAGTCATGTCCGCCTCCCTGATGCGCCTGGCCAGCACTATCATCATGCCCAGGACATGCTCTGCGACGGCCTCCCGATTAGCCAACGGCGTATTGACGACCCAGATGCCGCGCTGCGTGGCTGCAGCGACATCAACATTGTCCACCCCGACACCATGACGGCCGATAACTTTCAGTGCAGGAGCCGCCTCCATGATACGGGCCGTGACGGCACCGTCGGCCCTAATGACAATGGCATCAACATCCGCAAGCAGCGGCATAATTGCCTCCTCGGACGTGTCCGGGGCCAATATGACCTCTGCGCGTTCCTCCAACAGTTGCAGTCCTGCCTGGTGAATTGGCTCGTACAGAAGAATTTTCATGGGCAATGCCTCCGCTGGCTGTCGGCACTGTTCGCTGCCCGGGTGGACAATTCCTGCATGTTGCAGTGTGCCAGGCAGGTCTCCGCGCTCGAGGTGTTCAAATAGATTGCACATTCACAGCTCACGGACGGTGGTTACAGTGAACGACAAGCAAGGGCCTTACGTGCTGGGAATTGACTGCGGCACGCAGAGCCTGCGTAGCGCGGTTTTCGACCTGCAGGGGAACATGCTGGGCGTTGCGACCCAAGAGTGTCCTGTGACGTTCCCTCGCGTAAGCTGGGCGGAACAAGACGCGGCTGACTGGTGGAAGGCGGCGCGGGCGACGGTACCCGAGGCGCTGGCCGCGGCAAAAGTGCGGCCCGATGACATCGCGGGTATCAGCGTCGACGGTACCTCGTGCACGGTGGTTGCCGCCAAGCGGGATGGCACGCCGCTGCGGCCGGTCATTCTGTGGATGGACCAGCGAGCCTACGAGCAAGCTGCCGCGGTGACTGCCACCGAGGACCCGGTCTTGAAATATGTCAGTGGGCAGGAGTCGCCGGAGTGGATGATTCCCAAGGCGCTGTGGCTACGCGAGAACGAACCGCACATATACGAGGAAGCCGACCTCATAATCGAGGGAACAGACTGGCTGATGTTCAAGCTGACCGGCAACTGGGTAGCCAGCCAGAACAACGCTACGGCCAAGTGGAACTACGTCTCCTGCGAGGGCGGATGGCCGCTGTCCTTGCTGGAGAAGCTCGATGCCGGCGAATTGCGGGACAAGTGGCCGACCGAGGTGCTTCCCATGGGGCGGCAGGCAGGAGAATTGACGGCGCCGGCCGCCGAGGACTTGGGATTGAAGCCGGGCATACCTGTTGCCGAAGGGGGCATTGACGCCTACGCTGCAATGTTCGGGGTGGGTGCCATCTACAGTGGGCGCATGGCCCTGGTGATGGGAACTTCCACCTGTCACATGGCCGTGTACGACAAGCCGCTGTTCAATACGCATGTGTGGGGGCCGTACCCGGATGCTCTCTTGCCGGGAACGTGGGTACTGGAGGGCGGCCAGACGGCTACCGGTTCCATCGTCACCTGGCTGGCCGATAACTTCGGTTATCGCGAGGAGCTTCAGGCCACCGAACGGGGAGTTGACCGCTTCGCCGTCCTCGACGAAAAAGCTGCCGCGGTGCCGGCGGGCGCAGAAGGGCTGGTGCTGTTGGACTACTGGCAGGGCAACCGCTCGCCGCTGCGCGATCCCCTGGCCCGCGGGGTAGTCTACGGCCTTAGCCTGCGGCATACGATCGGGCACCTGCTGCGTGCTATCTACGAGGGGACGGCAATGGGTTCCCGTCACATCCTCCAGGACCTCAAGCAAGCAGGATATGAACCCACAGGTATTTATGCATGTGGCGGAGGGACACGCTCGCGGTTATGGTTGCAGATCCATGCCGATGTCTGCCAGGTTCCTTTGTACGTAACCCAGCAGCCCGAGGCTACCGTCCTGGGCACCGCCATCTGCGCTGCAGTCGGCGCCGGCCTGTTTGACACTGCCGCGGAGGCGGTTGAGCAGATGGTTACCATCAAGCGCGAGATACTGCCTGACCCGGCGCGGCGCGAAACATACGACTGGCTGTTTGACAAGTACGTGCGCACGTATCCCCAACTGAAGGATTTGATGCACGAGGTAGCCCGGCGCCAATTATAGTTGCTAGCGAGCGACGGGCGGAGAAGTCATGAACACAAGGGCATGGTGGCTTTTCGCACGGCTGTTGGTAGTGGCGCTGCTGATAGTGGGTGCAAGCGCCGTCTTCGTGTTGCAGGGCGACGGCGGGCCGCAGTGTATCACCCTCATGACGTTCAATGCCGCCTGGCTGTGTGACGCGGTGGATGATCCGGCGGTAATGCTGGACCAGGAACACATGCCCCGGGATGTGGATGCGAAGTTGGCCGGCGTGGCCGAGGTGATACGGCGCCATAATCCGGACATTGTTGCACTGCAGGAAGTGGAAAATTGGGGAGTGCTGGAGAGGCTGAATCGCCGGCACCTGGCGGACGAGGGGTATGCCGCCTATTGGTTTGACAGCCTCGACACCGCGACCGGCCAGGACGTGGCACTGCTCACTCGATTGCAGGCGGCCGGACCGCTGCGCAACCACCTGGATGCCTTTACAACCCTCGACGGCAAGCGCTGGAGGCTGTCGCGAGGCCTGCTGGACATCAGGCTGCGCGTTCCGGGATCAGGCAAGTTGCTGCACGTGTTTGTCACTCACCTCCGGTCGCAACTGCCGGCCTGGGTGAACGGGCGGCCGGACGCCTACCTGGCGGATTGCCAGCGTGCCGGGCAGGGCAAGCTGGTGCGCGAGCTCATACAGCCGGCCCTGCAAGCAGGCGAGTACGTGGTGGTGATGGGCGATTTCAACGATGACCGCAACAGCCCGGCGCTGGAGTTCATCATCGGCGACAATGACCGGGGCCCCAAGCTTTACGACACCCTGGCGCGCGTTCCATTGGCTGACAACTATACCTGCGTTTGGACGGATGCTTTGGGAAATCGCTACTACGAGCGGGTGGACCACATTCTCGTGTCAAGGAACCTTCAGAAGCGGGTGACATCCGCTCTCATTGACCATGCTGTGCCTGCTGAAGTTTCCGACCATGCTGCCGCCGTGGTGGTATTGAAGTTATAGGTATTCCGACCGCGATCTTCACTGGCGGGGCGTAGAACCGGGGTCAACACGACCACAGGTCAAGCATACTTTTCAGCCAGTTCGATGCCCATGCGCGCCCACTCGTGCAGGCGCCGGGGATGGCCGTGCAATGTTTCTATCTCGCGCAGGACGAACTGGTAGGGGTGCCCCTGGAGTATCCTCATGCCCTCTTCCATGTGTTGCCGGATCGGCTCGAGGTCGTCGCTCAATGTGGCCAGCGCCGCCCCTTCGCGCCACATTATGCAGTAGTTCCCCTGGCAGGCCTCCACGACTTTCGCCAGGTCAGTCCAAAACGAGCACACGAAGATGCGCAGGTTGGGCAGGCGCAGAACCCGGTCTATCTTGTGTGTCAAGTCCTCACAGCACCCGAAATGGTTCAGCCCGTATTGCTGGAAGATGGGCGTTATGTAGTTGAGAAGGAACTCCTGGGTCATGGCCGGCGATACGCTCTGAAACTCCTGGCTGTTGGTGCCGCCCCACAGGTTATAGACATGGAGCTTGCCGTGGGCGTCAGGTTTGCCGATCGGGTCACTGCAAAACATCCCGCGGTCGTTATCCGGGGCGATGACACCGGAATCCTCGGCAGCTCTTATCGCCCGCAAACTGGCCTCGGTGAACTTTGCCATAAGCTGGTGAATGCGCTGGGGTTGTACCGCCATGTCGAGCAGGTATTTCTCCATCGGTCGCAGCCTCTCGAGCCAAATGCTGTGGTCGGCCCCCAGCGGCGGCCTGCAGGTGAGCTTGACGGGCATGGTGTCACCAAGCAGGTCATGCATTCGGCTCAGGGCATCATCGGTGGCCTGTGGGTTGTACGTGTACGTGGGTACGGTGACCTTGTCGAAGTCCTCGTCGTTTTGGATTGCATGCGTGTAGCGGAAGCCGCCATCGGAGGTCGTGGCCTCGCTGACGTAGGTCTGTACCCCCCAGGTGAACTGTTGATCGCAGTCGAAAACGGCCGGCACCGGCCAGTACGGCGGAAAGATATGGTCATCGCCGACGGTGTTCTTGAACAGGTCCATGCGGAAGCGTCTTTCGACCCTGCGGCATAGTGGATCGTGGCACTGGAGGCTGTCTTCGGGCAGTATCTCCCGCCACGCCCCGGCCGGTCGGCACCACACCGGGGCCCGGTCAGGCTTGCGCAAGGCGTTTACGTCGCGCCATCGCTGGCGCCGCCTTTCGTACTCGTCGCTGGTCGCCAGCTCCATTACCTGCCGTGCCAGTTCGCGGACCAGGTTGCGCTCTCTTCGTTGCTGCAAGGTTTGATTCGTCATGCACTTCACCCTGGCGGAAGCATTCTGCGCTGCCAAGGGCGGCACCTTCACAACGGAGCTGTGCATTTGCCCGGCCGGCAGGCCGGCCGCAGCCTTGCAGGCTCTTGCGGTTACCGAAGCACGAGGACAAATTGGCCGGCTAGTGGAGGATTATGTCTGACATCATCAGCAGGACAAGCGCCAAGTAACCGAAGCCGAACAGGCCCCCGACGATGATGGCAACCCAAGCATGGGTTCTGCCTTTGATTTCCGGCTCGGCGGCTGCCCGTTTGAGGCCGATTATGCCCAATACAAAGGCAGCCAGGCCCAACGCCAGCCCCAAGAAGGGGATAAAGGAGAAGACCGCCAGGTAGTATCCTACCAAGGCATGGGTGTTCTTGTACGGCACCATCCTGGTGAGAATGTCGCGTTCCTCGTTGGAACCTCCGCCGCTTTGCTGGTCACTTCTCACTGCCCGTTCACCTCCAAGCCATTGGCGCACGTCACCGGGATGCGCTGCAACACGGCGTTTCCGCTGCGCTCCTTGTCTCGGTAGCTTGCGTTAGATTATAATGTGGCGGCTACTGACGGTCAAATATTATCCTGGAGTCAATCCACTAGAGGTATTGCGAAATGAAGCATGCCATGAACAGCGATATTCGTGTTGTGTCTGCCCAGCCCGAGTATCGGCGTGTCGCTGCCCGCACGCCCCTGAAGTTTGGAGCCGTCGTCGTGCCTGAATGCACGTATTGCACGGTGAAGGTGACAGTGGAAAACCGTGCGGGTAGCGTTGCCGACGGCTATGGCGGGATATTCTTGATGGATTTCTGGTGCTGGCCTGATCCAGAGGTTGACCACGAGGCAAAGGTGGCGGCGATGCAGGCGGTTACCGACCGCTACTGCGAGTTGGTGTGCCGGCAGCGCCGGTTCGCCCACCCCATAGATATTTTCTTTGAGCTGGAAGAGGAGCTGCGTCGGATGGCGGAGGAGGTGTGCAGGCAACGGAGCCTGCCCGCCATCCCGTTCCTGGGGGCGCTGGTATGTGCCTCGCCGGTGGATGCCGCCATCCACGACGCTTTCGGCAATGTCAACGGCATTGATACGTACAACGGGTACGGGCCGCAGTTTTGCCCCGATCTGTCCAAGTGGCTGGGACCGGACTTCAAGGGCAAGTACATCGAGCAGTACATCAAGCCGGCTTATGACCGGTTTGTGCCGATTTTTCACCTCGTCGGCGGCCTGGACAAGCTCACGCGCGCGGAGGTGGATGAAACCGACCCCCGGGACGGCCTTCCCAACAGCCTGGATGATTGGATAGCATCGCAGGGCATGCATTGCCTGAAGGTGAAGCTGCGGGGCCGCGACCTGGACTGGGACGTGGAGCGGATGTTGGCGGTCTATCGCGTTGCCGCGGAAGAACTCGGCAAGCTGGGGCGCGCCGATGAGCTGCACTTGACGGCGGACACCAACGAACAATGCGACACTCCCCAGTATGTCATCGAGATGCTGGCGCGTATTCGGGAGCAGAGCGAGGATTGTTTCCGCAGAATACTATACATTGAGCAGCCCACAGAGCGTGATATGAGCGCCCACCGCCATGACATGCACGAACTTTCCCGTATCAAGCCGGTGCTCGTTGATGAGAGCCTCACCGACCTGCAGAGCTTTGAGACGGCAATGGAATTAGGCTGGTCGGGGATCGCCCTCAAGACATGCAAGGGTCATTCGGCGGACATGGTGTTTGCGTCCAAGGCCCGGGAGCTTGGCATTCCGTATGCAGTACAGGACTTGACGAACCCTTCCCTGGCGCTGATTCACTCCGTGGGCATGGGAGCGCGGCTTTATACCATAATGGGCGTGGAAGCCAACAGCCGCCAATACTTTCCATTCGCCACGTCGGAGGCCGAGAAACGGGTTCATAGTGGTATTTTCGACATACGCAACGGGGTCGCTGACTGCTCTACGCTGCAGGGTACCGGCCTTGGGTACCGCATGGCGGAGTTACAATAATAGATAAGTGCTCGCACGCAAACCAAGCCTGGCGATAGGAGTAAAACAATGCAACTTGTTACAGTGGGCATGATAAAGGTCGTCCCTGTCAAATGGCAGCCGGAAGAGAACCTGGCGACACTGAGGCGCCTTGTGCCTGAAATTGCCGACAAGGGCGCCGATGTTATTGTCACGCCGGAGGCATTTTTGGACGGCTACGTCATCCACGAGGAGGACTGGACAGCCGAGCGGTTCGCCGAGGTCTGCGTAGACGGCCCCGAACACCCATGGGTGCTGGACATCAGGCAGATGGCGGCGCGGGCGGGGGTTTACCTGGTGGCAGGATGGTCCGAGCAGCGAGACGACGGCTTTTATAACACCTGCTGCCTGATCGGCCCGGACGGCGAAGTGGTGGGCAGGTATGACAAGATACAACCCCACGAGCGATATAACTATGGCAAGCAGATAGAGGTGTTCTCGACGTCGTTTGGGCGCGTCGGGATGATGATTTGCGCCGACCGTCGGTGGCCGGAGATTTGCCGGTCGCTTAAGTTGCGCGGCGCCCAGATCATACTGATGCCGACATACGGAATGAAGGGGACGCCCAACGACTTGTGGATGCGCACCCGGTCGTACGAAAACGCCTTGTGGATCTGTTTCACTCATCCCCAAGAAAGCCTCATCACCGACCCGCGGGGCGAGATCGCGGCCCGGCTCATCGGTGACCAGCAGTATCTCATTCACACTTGTGACCTGGACATGGCCGGTGACGAGACGATGCTGGCAACCCGCCACCCGGATGTATACGGGTTCGCCTGGGAAGTCGGCAGCCACAAGTAGTGCCGGATTGCCGCTAGGCTGATGCCACAAGCGCGCAAGGAGCAAAGGTTTTGGGCACGCCAAGCCGGCTCTCAGCAACAGTCGCACTGAAGGGATGGACCGACTTGCGGCCTTACGTCTCCTCTAGCTGCCCGTCAGTTTCAGAATCCACTCCACAATTTGCCGGCGGACCTCGTACAGGTCAGCGGTGCGCGGTTGGAGGTTGTCCAGCCAGCGCCGAGCCTGGCGAGCAGTGGCGGCCCTCGATGCCGGCGCCTGTTCAATCGCCTGTTCGAGGGTAGTCACATATCGCACATCATCAACGCCTTCGCGAAATCCTTCCCATTGAATGGTGTCTACGACACCGTTTATAGTTGGATAGGTGAAGTTGTGGTCGCGGTAGTGAGGATGGTCATAATCGTTCCATATGTGGCCGAAGGCGTGTTGATAGGCATAGTCCATGGCGCCGTCAAAGCCGGCCTTCCACAGAACGAGGCCGAAGTTGCGGCGGTACGTCTCCGGTTCTTCCACGCCCACCTGGGGGTTGGCGTAGCAGAATGCCTGTGAGCCGACGCTATGCCACTTGGCGGCTTCTGCCGGATCCGGCCAATGGTCCAGCACCGCGCAATTCAGCAAGCCCCCCATGGCTTCAAAGGTGCCCTTGTAGCAGGCTACGAAGGTCTTGCCGCCCGCCTCCTGCACCGCCTGCCACGCCGCCTGCTGTGACCTTAGACGCTCGCCGGTCGCCTCGTCAATGCCGTAAAAGTAAACGTCCTTGTAGCCGAAACTCCTGCACAATTTGATCCATTTCTTGACCTTTTCCTTGAGCGCGGCAAGCTGCCCGGGATCGGTTGCATTGCCGGTGTTCATACCCAGGTTGTAAAATGGTCCGCCTGGCAGCCCCACCGCCTGCCGAATCTGCAACACGCGCGGCAAAAGCTGTTCATCCCAGCCTTGGTAGTTGGAAGGATAGAGGACACCGTGCGCCTTCATGTCTTCCATCTCGGCCCAGTACTGTTCGGTTGACTTGTATTCGGAGCCTATGGTGGGCTTGCCGTCCTTGGACAGCCTCGCGCGGTAGTAGATCGAATATATCAAGCGCGAGGGAAGCAGGTCGAAAGGATGCACCGTCACGCGTAAAGGCACGGACAGCGAGCTGTCGGCCGTCTTGAAGGTCAGCCGGCCTGTGTAGGTGCCGGCCGCTGCGTTCGCCGGAACGTGTACGGTGATCCAGAACTGCTTGATGGTGTTCGCCGGAATGTCCACGGGTTGGAGTGTATCCGCATCTACAGGCCGTACATCTTTCAAATTGTCGCTGGTGGGACCGCTGCACAGCAGATAAGTCTGAGTGCCGTCTTCAGCGGTACTACGCAGGTAGTTCTGTTTGTTTTCGCGGTCGACACGCACCAGCCGGTCGTCCTTGAGCAGCAGCTCCGGGATGTAGACCTTGTCAGGGCGGTAGCCGATGGTACCGCCGTCACCCTGGTACCACCACTTGAGCACGTATATGTCTACTGCTCGTGCCGGGATAATGCCTCTGTCGCTGCGCAGGTCACTGGCGATGACCGAGAGGCCCTCGATGTCTTTGACGGCATAGACCACCGCCGATATGGACTCGTACTCATCCCGGCACGCCGCGCACGTCAATTCTTCAGCGACCGGCATTGCCAGGGAAAGCTCGTCCGGAGGGGGCTGTTGGTTATTGATCGCACGCCGGAGCGCGAAGACGATGTACGGCCGCCCCTTTTTCAAGTTTGCCGCAATGGTATCCAGTGTCTGAGGGCCGTAACGCATGGTCCAGAATGCCTCTTGCAGGGCGTCAACCTCGGCGGGAGAGGCGTAACCGCGATTGGCCAGCGTGTTGAGGAGCGTTTCCGCTGTGTCGGCGCTTGATCGGACCTTCTCGGCGAGCCGACGGGCAGATGGCGGCATTTCCGGCAGGTGCTCGATGTTTCCCTTGTACTGGGTAAACTGCCGGCGCCATTGGTCCACTTGTTGTTGGAAGCGCTCGCGAGCGGCCGCCCAGCGGCGCTGGATTTCCGCCTGGTAGTCGGCATCGCTAGGGACCTCGCCTTCGATCCTCACATCGTCAACGTATACGATCGCGCGATCGCCTCGCCTGCCATATATGAACAACGACCAACGGTCGAGCATAGCGCCACTGTCCGCCGCAGTCACGTTGATGGTGTTCTTTTTGAGCACCTGTTCGGCAGTGACACGAGCGCGTTGTACAAGGTCCTGTTCAACCAACCGCCAGCTCCCCGTAGGTTTGCTGAAGCTCTTGGCCGGGCTGCAGCCGGAATGCCCTGTGGGTGGGAACACCAGGTTGGGGCCAAAGCCGACGGTGGCCGTCGTGCCGGGGGCGACGAAGATACGAGCCGAAAGCTTCAGCCGCCCCTCGCAGGGCACGTGCACGACCATGCCCCAGTAATGGTAGGACCCGCTGTCGAGGGTGACGTCAAGCTTCAATGACCTTTTCCCCTCGAATGCCAGCTCATCGGTAGGGCCGTTGAAATGCACGGTCGCCTCCCCGTTTTTCGCCCACAGCACAACCTGTGGATTGCCGCTCTCAAAGCTTTCATGGTACGCAAAAGGCTGCAATTTCAATGCAAAGGCGCGATCAGCCGGCATAAGACACGCACAAAGCAATAGCAGGGTGCCGAGTTTCATGTGCAGGTCCCTTCCTTCCTGTTACCAGTCCGGCCGTTTACGCCGCAGGGTGTTTACGCTTTTGCGCCGGATGTGGTGACTTGGGGACTGGTGTACGTCCAGATGTCATTGTACAGTACGTCGCCGAAACCGCCCAGTATCCACAACTTGCAATCGAATACCACGCATCCGGGCTCATGGCGTGGCGCCCATTTGCGGGTGCTGGATGCCTCTTGCCATGACACGCCGTCACGTGAGAACCATACATCGTTGCGGTTCCCCATGTGATAGCCGCCAAGCACCCATATAGCGCCGTCGTAGACAACGCAGCAATGGAAACGTCGCGGCGGCCATTCCGCGTCTGTGACCTTCTCCCACGTGATACCGTCATCGGAGCACCACACGTCATTGTGGTCTACGACCGTATTATGGGGGTAGCTGGGATCGTAGATGCCTCCGCCCAAGACCCACATCTTGTTGTTGAAGACCACCGCACCGTGCATTCCGCGCTCGCTCCACGGGGCATTGGATGTCGCCTGTGTCCATTGCTGGCCATCGCTGGAATACCAGATGTCATTGAAATGCGCACCAGTCGCGATATCCATGCCGCCCATTATCCAGATCCTGTCGTCAAACACGACAGCGCCGGCCGCACTTCGTGGTTGCCAGGGGGCGTTGGCAGTGGCTTGTGTCCAGTCTACACCATCGGTGGAGAACCACACGTCGTTGTACGCAGTGGTGCCCGTGGTGCCGCCAAAGAGCCACATCTTGTCATCGTATACCAGGGCACACGGAAGATTTCGTGGCCCCCAGGGAGCCACGGCGGTCACCTGCAGCCAATCCCGCCCATTCTCCGAATACCAGACATCGTTGGCACGCAGTGGCACAAATCCTCCCAACACCCAGATCTTGCCGTCATAGACGATTTCACCCATCGAGTCGCGGGGGCTCCATGCCGCCCGGGGCGTTACTTGCTCCCAGGCAATCTCCACACTATTGTCAAGGATGCTGGTCATCAATTGACCTCCTGTTTTTAGTTGTCAACTACGGTGCGGTGGAAATGCTTGCGGTTTGGTCGGCAGGGCGCCTAATGCCTCGTTGCCGGACCGTTGGGCACGATGCACAGCATCTCCAGTGCTTCCTCTCCCTGGTTGACGAACTGGTGTGTTTCTCCCGGCGGCACTAGTATTGCTTGATTGGCGGCACTAGAAAATTTTCCTTCATCGGTCACCAGTACTCCGCGGACGCGCAAAATGTATACTTCGTGCTCCCAGTCGTGACAGTGATGTGGTGTATGCCCCTGGGGGCCGATGACAAAGCGCCGCATCGCAAAGTTCGGCGCACCGCAACTTTCGTCGATCAGCCATTGTATGCGCGTGTTCTTGGCGCCTTCGCTTTGCACCTCTTGGCTTTCAAACGACTCGACGTCAACAATGTGCATGGTTTACCTCCCGTGTCGGCATGGTGTCCTTGTATATGTTATATCTGTAGTTCCATTCCGTCGTAGCCCACCAATATGTCGTGGGGAGAGAAGAAGCGCTCCAAGTCATCGTGGTTCATTCCGCCGTTGTGGGAAAAGTGGTTGGCGACGAACACTGCCCCGGCAGCCAAGCTGCCCAATTTCATTAGCTCGTTGCGGGTAGCCACTACACCCTGGGCATTGTGGTGATAGCGACCTGCTGGCAGCAGCCCGCTCGTAGAATCCAAGATTACCACGTCCAGCGTGACCTCAGACAGTCTCCGCCACGTTTCATCCGGCCACGGGCCGGTGTCATTACCGATCAAGCAGTGCCGCCCGGCGACGGTGAACAAGAAGTTGAGTGCTTCCTCCTCCGGGGCATGAGCGGCTTTGAGGCATTCCACCACCACCCCGTCACTCAGCTCTCGTACGTCGCCCCATCCCACCTGGTCGAAACGGAGGGCATAGCTATCAAGTCCGCCGTCAGCGCCGAGCAAGCATGCCAAGCTCTCCCCCACCTTCCGGTTGCCGTGAATGGTCAGCCAACTGCCTGGGGGCAAGACCGCAAAGCCTTCGCGGCGGTACTGCAGGTCGGCAGGGGCCCAATGATCGGGGTGGGAGTGGGTTATCAGCAGGTGCCGCAGGCCCGAGTAGTCCACTCCGAAAGCCAGCATTGAACTGTAGGCATCCGGGCCCCAATCAACCATGATGCTGTCGTCGAGCAGGTAACTGGTACGTCGTCGCAAGTCCTTGCCGCCGCGTTCGCGCGCCCGCTTGCAGACGTCGCAGACACAGAACAGGGCAGGTGTGCCCTCGGCGGCGGCGCTACCCAATATTTTCAACCGCAATTTCTCACGCTCCTTGTCATCGCAGTGGTTTATGCGCGTTGCAATGTCCCTACAGTTGCGAGCCGCCCGGTGATTGCCGGCTGTATATTGCCAGTTCCGGAGGCAACTGCGGACGTGACCAGAAAGCCACTCCTGCCGGCGAAAAGTGCATGTACCGCTGATAGCGGCGCAGGTGCTTGATGCGAACCGCGTAGCCTTCGGCGAGATCGACGCGCCGGCTCTTGCCCGCCACCCGCGCATCAGGATTCAGGAACACGACCGTGTCGATCTGCGGCGGCAACTTGATGGGGCTGGGGACGGCAAGGCTGGGACGGGGCGGCGACAGCGTCTGTTCCAGTTGGTAACTCGTGTAACCAGGCAGGTAGTATTGCACGGCATAAAAGAACATGCGCTTGTCTGACTGGACGATGATGGTGCGCTCGGGGCTGTAGTTTTGCTTGATGTAATCGATCACTGACTTCACACCCCGTGCTTCGGCCTGCATGACCGGGCCTGTTCGCACCATGAAAAGGCCGATATTCCAACAAGCAATGAGGGCTATCGCCGTCAGTGCCGTCAACCGGACTGTCCGTCTTGAGGTTGTGGATTCGCACGAGCCCACGGACCTGCAAGCAACCTGCAGATCGCGGCATAACAAGCTGATACCGGCACCTGCAATGGTGAACAGCGCCGGGTAATATATGGCCGCATGGCAGCGACTGGTCATGTGTATCGTCCAGTGGAACAGGGTCACGGTAACGAGCCACCATAACAGCAACTGGCTGCGGTCATCTCTCATTATGTCAATGGGGCGAAATATGCGGCCGACGGCGTAGATGGCGGGTAGCAACCATGCCAGCACGGTCAGGTGCAGGTTGCCTCCCAGCAGCAATCGCTGCCAGTTGCTTATCCGCTCGGCCAGCACGCGCAACGCTTGGCCCGGGCCGTGCTGCTGCAATGCGTAAAAGACCGACCAAGGATAGATGGCCTCTTGCCATTGGCTTTGGCTGCTGGCCTTGTAGGCACCGTAACCGCCGGAGAAGTACGACGCACCGCAAATCCACGCCGCGGTCAAGGCACCGATTATCAATACTCCTGCAACCACCTGCCGCCAGCGGCTGCGGCGGGCACTCCATAACCACATCGGGCCTAGGAACGTGAGCAGTTGCTGCCTGAAACCGCCCCCTATGCCCAGGAAAACAGCCCCGATCGTGGTCCAGCGTGGTCTTCCCTGCAAAGCGCGGAAACAGGCCAGGCCCAGCAGGCTTCCCCACAACGGCCCCGCCGTGTACGACATCCACATATCACCCAAGCGCCAGAAGTTGTTGTCAAAGCACAACAAGACTGCCGCCGCCAAGCCACAGATACGCCCAAACATCACAGTTCCCCACCAATACAGGGCACAGCAAGCCCCCGCGCTGAGCAGCGTGCTGGTCAGCACCAATGCACGGTTAGCATCACCCTGTGCGATCGTCAGGTAGAGGACCTTTGCCAGCACGACGAAGAGCGGATAGCCCGGAGCATGAGGGTGGCCGTTGGCGATGTCGAAGTCATCCAAGGCAAACGCGTATTCGGCTCCGTCGGCATGGGCGATTACGACCGGCATGTAAGCCAACCGTGTCACCAGCACGGTCGCAGACAATATGCCCATCACCAGCATGTCGCCCCTGTGCAGGCGCAGACCATCAGGCACCGGCAGGGATGATAAATTGCCGACAGAAGGATTCGACATGGCTACTCCACCAGGCAGGCTGTCAATCCTTTCGCGATTATGCCTGGTGTTTCCTCCGGGATGTGGGCAAATAGCATGGTGACAAAGGAACCTCAACCACCAAGTCGAATGTATGTTATGAGAAAAAGATTTAGACCATGTAGCCGTAAGCGCATTGTCTTAGAGCGCCGGCGACGACCAGAAACGGTGCGTGCTAGTGATGAAGTTAGTAACTCGTGAACAGATGCGAAAGACAGACAGAACAGCGATCGAGGAATACGGCGTGGCGGGAACAGTGCTGATGGAAAATGCCGGCCGCCAAGTGGCCGAAACAGTAATGGAATTGCTCAGCAGAATGGAGCAAGGAGCGTCCAGCGTGTTGATTATCGCGGGACGCGGCAACAATGGTGGAGACGGCCTGGTAGCGGCTCGTCACCTGCAAAAAATGGGAGTGGATGCCCGCATCTGCCTGCTGGGCAAGGGCGAGGAACTGCGTGGCGAGGCCCGCACCAACTACGAGATTACGCGCAAATGCGGTATCCCGATTGACGAAAACATCACGGCCAGTGACCTGGCCCTGGACATGGCCATGGTTGACGTAGTGGTGGACGCTATTTTGGGCACGGGGGCCCAAGGCGAGGTCCAGGGCGAGTTCGCCAAGGCGATCGAGGCGATCAACGAGTCCACAACCCCTGTCGTCGCCGTCGACATACCCTCCGGCGTCGACGCCAACACGGGGCAAGTGTTGGGGGTGGCGGTGAAGGCCACCTTGACCGTCACCTTCGGCTTGCCGAAAGTGGGCTTATACTGCTATCCGGGGCGCGACTACTGCGGGGAGATTAGGATTGCTGACATCGGCCTACCCGCCGAGTTGGTGACCACCGAGCAACTGCAGAATAACCTGGCAACTCTCGAAGACGTCAGGGCGATGCTTCCGCCCCGCTGGCCGGAGATGCACAAGGGCGATGCGGGTCGGCTGTTGATAGTGGCCGGCTCAGTGGGCATGACCGGGGCAGCGGCCCTGGCAGGGCTGGGGGCGATTCGGGCAGGTGCAGGGCTGGTCAGCATCGCTTGCCCCTCCAGCATCAACGATATCCTGGAAGTCAAGTGTACCGAAGTGATGACCCTGCCGGTACCGGAGACGGATCGCCGCTGCCTGTCAGTGGAGGCTGTCGAGCCGATCCTGAAGGCGGTCGAGACCGTGAATGCGGTGGCCATCGGCCCCGGCCTGTCCCGGCATGAACAGGTGCAACGGGTGGTTACGGAATTGCTTGGCAGGATCGACAAGCCGATTGTACTGGATGCGGACGGCCTGAACGTGTGCACAAACTGCCTTGAGGTCATACGTGACCGGCAGGGCCCGACCGTAATTACGCCTCATCCGGGCGAACTTGCGCGATTGATGGGGACGACTGCGGAGGCGGTGCAAGGGGCGCGCCTGCAAGCGGCACGTGACGCAGCCAAGGAACTGGAGTGTATAGTAGTGCTCAAGGGTGCTGGCACGGTAGCCGCCGCTCCCAATGGCGAGACATGGCTTAACCCGACCGGCAACCAAGGCATGGCTTCGGGAGGGATGGGCGACGTGCTGACCGGCATAATCGGCGCTTTTCTGGCGGCAGGAACCCCTCCGTTGCAGGCCGCCGTGGCCGGGGCATACTATCACGGCCTGGCCGGTGACCTGGCGGCCAAGACCTACGGTGCGCGCGGACTAATTGCCGGCGACCTGCTCCAAACCCTGCCGACAGCCCTGGAGATGGAGCCACAATCGCTGGCGTGAGGCCCTGCAACCCCCACACACCCTGGTAAACACATTCGGCCCCGGGCCGTACACTCAAGCATGAAGTTGCTGGCAGCGCAGGGGATGAATGCGTGACGACAACCTCATGGTGACGCGTTTGAGGAAGGGGCAGTGGTGCCGGCCACCAGCTCCTGGAGGTCTGCGGCGGCACTTTCTTCGACCGCAGCGAGGTTGTCAAGCAAGTGGGCAGCCTGGCTGAAGGCCTGGGATGGTTCAACGGATTCATCCCTCACCTGCGGCCAGTTGCGCACAACGAGGCCTGCCGCGCTGCCGTAAATCATGGCCAGTCGCCTGATGCGTTCGCACTGCGGCGGAGGGAACTCGTCGGCCACTTCCTGCAAGAAGGTGGCAGCATACCGCCGGGTTGCGACGTAGCAGCGCAGCGGTCCGTCCACCCATTCGGCCAGGGCCTGCGCGCGCGTAGAATCCGGGTTTTCGGCCACGTTCTGGAAATCCGCCGCCGCTGCCCTCAACCCCCGTGCTCCGGGCAACAGCGGGCCGTAAGTGCGGGGTTCATTCAATACCTCGGCAGCGTGCACCAAGGCTACTGCCGCCATCTGATTGGTGGTTGGCCACGTGGAGGGCGGCAGGATAGTGACCAAGGGGTAGCGTGCAAAGTAGTCGGGCGCGCCGGCAGGCTGCAGCGTCGGCCAGGGGCCTGACCAGCGCTGTGCAAGCTCTGCGGCCCCGAATGTCAGCTCTCCGAACGGTGGTGCCAGGACATGAAGGACCTTGTCGGCGAATTCGCCTTCCCATCGTACTGCCACGCACCAGAACGGCTCATCAAACGCCGGGCCGTCGGGCCCGCGACCGGCCAGGCTCAGGGGTAGCAGGCACAAACCGCCTGCTTCCAGGGTTCGATCCAGTGCCGCGAATGCCTCGGTGCGCGAGATGCCCCGCAGCAGCCTGGCCTTGCAGCCTGCCGTTTGCAGGGCTTGGAGCAAGGGGTTGGAAGTCAAGGGAATGCCCACGCTTTCGGTGGGGGTCTTGGTGTTGTATGCAAACCAGAATGCCTCCCCGGACAGTCCGGCCACGAAGGCTTTGGAGAATGTCGGCATGGCGCTGTGCTGCCGCAGCTTGTTGAGTGCTATTGACAGGGCTTCGCTGAACCGGCTGCCGCCGGGTGAAAAGCTTACCGCGGTGAAGGTGGCACCCGCCAGCCGTGCGTTGCTCAGGTCTGCTCCGCCCAGTGACACGTGGTCAAGGACGGCCCCCGACAAGTCGCTGTTTGCCAACACGGCGCCGCTGAGATCGCAGCGACGCAGCATTATCCCCCGCAAGTTAGCCTGGACGAAAGAAGCGCCGCTGAGGTCCACATCCTCGAACAACGCGCCGCGCAGCGTCGCCTGGTCCCAAATGGTACCATGCAGGTCGAGGCCTTGGCATGTCAGCCCCGGCAACGATCGGCCGGCCAAGCTGGCGCCGGGCTTCAGTTGCTCGGCTGGCGCCTGCGGGTTCAGCGAGACGTCTAGAGCACCTTGGGTTGCTCCTTGGCCCAGCGCCTGCGGCTCC
>JALGVG010000179.1 GCA_029819875.1 Candidatus Zipacnadia bacterium
AGCAGGTGCAACTGCTGCAGCGGATAGTAGACCAACTGCTGGAACTGTCACGACTGCAGACTCGTACCGGGCTGGAGACCAAGGTGCCGGTGAAGCTGGAGGACCTCGCGCAGCGTGCCTGCGAACACCTCGCACCCCAGGCAGTGGCGCGCGAGGTCGGACTGGCCGTGGAAATCGACGACAACTCCCCACCGGTCATGGGCGACCCCGATCGGCTCCTCCAGGCGATTCACAACCTCCTGGACAATGCCATTCGCCACAGCCCGTCGCACGAAAGAGTACGGGTAAAGGTCGGAGCCAGGGGCAAGGGCGTTCAACTGGCAGTGATAGACCGCGGCCCCGGCCTGCCGAAAGAGCAGCCCGATGAACTGTGGGAGCGGTTCCACAGCGGCGACGGTTGCAGCGGTGCCGCGGGCCTGGGATTGGCTATTACCAAGGAGATTGTGCAGGCGCACGGAGGGTGGGTGTTCTGCCGTCCCAACCCCGCGGGCGGTGCAATCTTCGGCTTCGTAGTCCCCTTTGACGGCGAGAGCGAAGACCTGGCGGCCGAAACTCTGGATGGGGAGAAAGCCGGCGGAATGGGCCGGGGCAACCTGGCACAAAGATAGCGCTGGCCTGACACACATCTCTGGAGCGGCAGGGGGGGAACCGTGAAACTGGGATGTGTTTGCATCCTCTGCGCTTCCACGAACCGGGTCGGCAATCCCGCTTCGGGGCTCGGCAAGAGCAGAAAGCTACAGCGGACGCAAATACCAGCTACGGTACCGCACCACAGATAGTGTACGACCAGCGCTTAACCGGTTGCTCGATATGCCAGATAAGATCGTTTTGGCAAGGTCCTCATGTAAACTTTTATGGACACTGGAATTATACCGAGCGGCCGGATGTATACAATAAGTTACATAGAAAGATATGCTCAAAATTTATTCAATACGGCCCACAAACGCCGCCGAGACCGCTGCAACCAGACCGCCGCCCCACGCCGCGATTTTGCACTCCACGCATACCCCTCGATGTTAATCTGCTATCAGCCGGGCTAGCTGCTCACGTGCCTGGAAATAGGCTGCAGGGTCGTGGTTCCAGTCGGTGAAGGCGCGCGCCAATTTGTCCACGATGGCATCGACCAGGCCTCGGCCCGCCTTGCGAGCGGCCAGGTGCATGTATTCGAAGTCTTCCATGCCCTCGCGGATCAGCTTCAGACGGATGGAGGGGACGGGGCCTGCAATGCCGGCGTCGGTGCCCGGGTACAGCAACATCCCCTCTCCCCAGAACATGTCCCGGAAGTGGGGAGCGGTCCACACGTCATCATAGTTCCAGTAGACGGTGCACCAGTACAAGATACCCTTCAAGTCATAGTGCCAACTGACCCAGAAAGGCACGCGGTAGACGATAGGCGGAAAGTCGATCTGCCAGAAGGGATTTTTCTCGTCGCGCTGGCACAATGCCGTGTAGCTCCAGATTTCCTCGCCCAGCGCCTGTCGCTGGCGGGCGCTTTCCTCGTCGTACAGTCCCCACAGCGGGCACCAGATGTCCACCGAGCCGTAGAGGGTTCCCCAGTCAGGGTTGGAGGTGACGGTCTGTTCGGTGCACAGGCGCTTGATACCGGGATCCGCCTCGTGGATGAGGGCGGCTTGCCGGCGCACCAGTTCGTATTCCTCTGCGCTATTGGGTTCGTCATGCAGGTAGATGTAGGCGAGGTCGAGGTACCCCTTGGCACGCAGGTAGGCGGCCAGGTCGTGCAGGTAGCGCTTGCATTTCGGCGGATCGTTGCGGTAGGCAAAGGGGATCGGCAGTGCGTTCACATGGCGTTCTTCGACCATCGTCCGCAAGCGCTCTCCGCTGGCAGAATCGTCTATCCCGCCCTCCTCGGTCCACCGCGGCCAGATATTCCCCAGCGAGGTGGGGATGCAGCGATGCTCAAGCAGCGTGTCAATGTACAGGTCCTCTACGCGGCGGTATTCACTGGAATTGATATCCAACCCCAGCTTCTTTGCTATCCCTCCCAGGGACCCGAAATTGGAGCGCATCGCAAAGGTATCAGGAAGAGAGAAGTCGTAAACCGTAAGCGTGACGGGGACCCGGGCCAGGACCTTGTTGCCGGCCAAGACCACGACGGTGCCGCGATACGAGCCGGCAGGGGCATCGCGCGGGACGTAGACGTCGGCCCACACCCCCTGGTTTTGGCCCGCCGGTACGTCGAAGGGGACGGCATCGAACCGCGCACCGCTCAGCGGCGAGCCATCCAGGGGATCAACAAACGGTATCAGTGCGTCGGGATACCAACCCGGTGGAGCGGTGGAGCGGTAGCTGGGCTCAAAGATATGTATATAGTGTTCGCGAAACAGCCGGATATTGCCGGCCGGAATCTTGCCCTTGGCGCCGATAAGGGGCTTTGCCACGACGTTTATGTTCTTGAGGGCAGTTGCTCCGGCATGGACGATTATGCGGAACGGCTCGTATTCGTTGCGTGCCGCTGAGATGTGCACGGAGCGCACTGGCCCGGGGGCGGTGCTCCTGAGTACATGTTCCCACGGTGAGGCCACCCATACCGTGGGGCCCTGTGCCCACAAGGCGGAGCAAGCCACTACAAGTACAGCAACCAGCGCGGCAAGCTTTTTCATGACATCACCTTCAATTTCTATGGACTTATTGACGCCAAACCCGTCTCATACCAGCCCGACAGGTACGGCATCACAACATCCGCCTGAACCGCTCGGTCATCTCGTCCAGCATTTGCGGCGTGAAATCGTGCCCGCCGTCGTAGATAAGGACTTCGAAGTTTTCAGGACAGTCGGCCTCGGCGTAAAGGGCAGTACCGATGGCGCGGAGACTTTGCACGGCGTCCAGTGGCATACCTGCATCCTCGGTTGCACCGATGATACAACATGCCCGCGGGCAAATGGCGGCCAGAAGCTGGGGATGATCAAAGTGCAACAGGATATTGGGAATGTAGAAGTAGGTGCTATGGAATGCGGTCTGGCCGTGGTCAGCGAGTGCAGCCAGCGAGCCGACGCCGCCACAGACAGGTATGGCCAGCTTGATGCGTTCTTGCAGGCATGCCGCATAGAAGGTCACGATACCACCGAGGGAAAAGCCGCTGCAGCCGATGCGCTCGGCGTTGACATCGGGGCGCCCAGCCAGGTAGTCGACCACCGCCAGGCAATCCTGGACAAGGCCGCCCATGGCCGGACGGCCGTACATCTGATCCACCTTGGCGCGCTCCAGCATGGGCAAACCCGGACGCCCCCCGTAGCTGCGCTGGGTGAGGGCGGCGGTAATAAAGCCTCGCCTGGCGAGTTCACGCCCCCAGCCGTGAAGCCTTCTTGTCTGTGGATTTACCCCGTAGTCGCGCTCCATTACGAACTCCCTGTCGCGGCCGGAACCGTGCAGGCACACGATGGCTGCAGCGGGAGTGCGAATGTTGCGGGGAACGGCCACAGTAAGAGGGATCATTTCATCGGGCTGGTGCGGAAGGAAGATGCCGAGATCCTCGAGGATAACGTCATCATGCTCCTGGCGTCCGCAGTAAACGGCGGTGGGGGTGAAATCTTCCGCCTCCATGCCTAGCAGTCGCCGCAGGCGCGCCCGCATTTGCTCCTGTGCGGCATGATCGGCCGGATGGACGGCAACAGGTTCGGAGGTCCCGGTATCGCCGGACATGGTGACAAGCCTCCGGTAGCCGTGGCTTTGCTTGCATGCAAGTTCGCCAAGGGTGCCGATACTCCTTTCCCATGACCGATTGTATTTGGTGGTGCAAAGGATGTTGGCACCGTTGCGCGGAAACACAGCAACAGGAGGGTTGTCGGGCCACTGGCTTGTGTTGACAAACCCTCGTGTGCATGGTAGCTACCTGTAGCGCGGACCGTCAACCACGCTCGGAGGAGTGATTGCTGGTGCGAAATTCGCCAATTACAGTGGACGCAGAGTACGTGTGGCACTCACAAGGTGATTTCGAGACATGCACGCGACAGGTGGGGATAGACAATTCAGCAGCCGGCGTTCGCTTGGCGCGATCGGTAATGATTCAAGACGAGCTGGGCCGTACGCACATCAATAACAAGCAACCCCTCAGCGCGACAACATGGGCGCGCAAGGACTTTCTTCTCACCAGCGCAGACCTGGTCGACGGCAAGCTGTATTTCTACGGAACGGCCAAGCGTGTGACGGTCAATGGCACGCGGGTCAAGCCCGTCAAGAAGTTGCCGTCAACGGGCTGGAGTTTCGTCAATATACCGGGGAAGCTGCTGAACAAAGGGTTGAACAGTTTTGTTTTTTCCGGCGGCGGCGAGCTGCTGGTGGCGGATTCGCTGTATCCTGACCGGTCGGCGTGCAGCATTGACGGCGGCCAGACATGGGATTACAGCGCCATGGGCCCCCAAGGGATGAATGACGGCGAATATCTTGTACGGCTGCGGCTGGACCGCTATCCTGCCAGCGCTGTCATTACCTCGCCGGTTATCGACCTGGCGACCCTGGCGGCACAAGACGGCATCCTGCCGGCCCTGGAAGGGGCGAAGGTGAAGCTGATCGCGGAAACCGACAAGCCGCCGGGTACTGCAGTGCGACTGCAAGTGCGTACAGCACCGCAACCAAACGCATGGAGCCCGTGGCGGGCAGTAGGCAAGGCAATGGGGGCAGTGGAGCGTTACGTGCAATGGCGGGCGATACTACAGAGCAAAACAGGAGACGCCACGCCGATCCTGCGCAGGGTTGTCCTAAAGGCCGGGTTGCGGGTTGTACCCGCGGCAGGCGAGGCGAAGGCACGGGTAGTTGCCGGCACGCCGGCACAGAGGGCCGTCAGTTCGTACTCGTTCGCTTACCAAGAGCCGACCGAGCGCCTGGCACGATTGCGCGAACAATACGACCTGGAGAAAGTGATCGCGGGGGGCGACAGCGAGTTGGAAA
>JALGVG010000180.1 GCA_029819875.1 Candidatus Zipacnadia bacterium
CAACCTGTATCCGCCCCTGCTGTAGTTCATTGTTGACCCGCTGGGCCAGTTCGAACGTACCGCCTCGCACCAGCACGGTGTTCAGAAACGGGTACTTGCTGTGGAACACCTCCAGGAACTGGCGGGCCGCCTCCTCGGGCATCGAGGTGTACCACCACAACTCCCCCTCCCCTCGTGCCAACTCGGCCATCTGGGCCGGTGGCAGCGGCTGACTTTGTGCCGCGCTGTTGTCGCTTACCACCACCCTCACAGGCCCCTCGTCGGCCGGCGGCGAGCATCCGCTCAAGCCCCAAACCGCCCCCACCGCCACGCAGGCCCCGAGCATGGTGTAACGCAGATTATGAAAACGCCGAGAAATTCTGCTCATTCGTTTGGCGGCCCCGAAAGCAACTCCAGGTTGTCTTCTTCGGTCGTCTCCCCCACCTCGTACCACCCACACCGGCTATCTTCCTCTTTTCCGTCACTGCTACCTGCCAGCTTGAACTCGGCCACCTCCTGCAAGGCCGCTGACATCAGCAGCACTGCTGTCCGGCCGGTTACTTCCCGAAATGTTGCGTGGGCTTGTTTATGCTCGCAAGTCATCGTTCGAACGTCTGTTCTGCGACCTTCCCATAATGCGAGCGTTACCCGACCGCCAGCCTGGTCACGAGCTTGAACGGCTAACACATCGCGGATCTGCTTGCCGGCCATGAGTGCGCGAAGGACGTCATCGCTTTCCGCCTTTTCCAGCCCCCAGGCACTCACTATAACCCCGCCGTCTTCCCCTATAACCTCTCCTTCGTGGGCGAATACTATTTCCAACACCGTTTCCACAAGACGTTCCCGTTCCTGGGTGGATAGCCGGCCGCTGAGTTCAACCGCCAAGTACGGCATTGCTGCTGCTTTCACGTTCGCGGTCGGAGGCTCCACACCAGCCAGCGTTCTCAACAAGCCCGAACGCCAGCGCCGGTTGAGCGCCAGTCCCTCCTGCACCGCCACCAGGTGGCGCGCCATCTGGCCGATCTCGTCATCTCCTCCCAGCAACCGCATGGAGTTGGTATCTCCTCTTGCCAACTGGTACACCGAGGTGGAGAGGCGCTCCAGCGGCCTGGTCAGTCGCGACACGACCAGCGTCGTCACCGCAATTCCGATTACCAGCAGCAGCAGCGCCAGCCCGGCATTGCGTGCCGCAATCTCCGCCGCCGGACGCTCCGCAATGCTCCGCCGGCATCCCATCCACACCTTCGCCCTTACCCGCCCCTCTGAACGCCCTTCCACCTCCACGGGAATAATGCCGTAGCTGCCGGCCAATCCGACATTGCGGTTCAATTCGTAAAGTTGGCGGCCGGCCTGCGCACTGCGAACCGGGAACAGGTGCCCCTGTTTGTCCACGAGCTGTATCTGCGGGTTGTATGCAAATGCTACCAGGCTCCCGCTGTCGTCCATCACTCCAATGTACACGATTTCAATCGAGTACAAGGGCACCTTGCTCATGATGCGGGATTGCACCAGGCGCTCGAGGTATTGCTGATATACGTACGGCGACGGGCGTTCCTCCAATGTAGCCATGTTCAGCACCATGGTCCCGACTTGTACCATCATCAGGCGCACCTGCTCGCGCACGATTTCCTGGGTATGGCGTACTGATATGTACGTGCCGCCCGCCACAGTCGTGATGATGACGATGGACACCAGCACCACGATTTTCCAGCGGAAGCTGCTGGTCAACGCGATCAGCGCCGGCAATCTCCTGCCACGCCACGGCCGTCGCTGTGCTGTTGCCGCCACCCTGCTCTCCCTTGCTGCAGGCTTTGGCGCCTCGCGCGCCGTCCGCAATACCAGCAGGTAGGCGCTCGATATCAACACGCCGATGCCGGCGACGTGGTAGAGGTTGAGGGCCTCCGACAGCACTATCCACGACACTACCACAGTGACGATTGCCCCCAGCAGCTTGAGGCTGACCGCCACGTGTGAGGGGATCTCGCTCATCCCCCGGTAGTACAGGAACATGGAAAGGGCCGTACAAACCGCGGCCAGCACCACCAACAGCCCCCAGCCGCGCAGGTCCAGCGCGTACAGGCTGCGATAGCCCCCGCTGAAAAGCGCCACTCCCCCGGCCACCACAAAGCCCATGCCGAAGCGCCAGAACGTAACCGTCACCGGCGTGAAGCGCCGCAGCGCGCTCTTGGCCAGTATCTCGGAGGCCGCCCGCGTCATGCCCGCCGCCAGGGCAAGCCCGTCGCCGATAAGCCGCTGCTGCATGTGCACCCCGCCTGCTGCTATCTCTCCCGCCCCGATGAGCAGGTTCGCCCCCACCATGCCGCTGACCAGCAGCAGCCGCGTGTTGCTCACCTTTTCGTGGAGGGTCAAGTACGCCAGGAACGCCACGAAAATGGGAGCGGTCTTGGAAATCGAGTTCACCAGCCCAGCCGCCGACATGTAAACAGCCGCCGTGAACAGCAGCGCGCCGACACCGCTTCCCAGCCCTCCCACCAGCGCCAGTGCCAGCCAGTCCCGCTTGCGCGGGCGGCCGGCTATGTAACTGCGCCGCATACCCTCCACCCCAAACGGCATCAGCAACGCCGCCGCCAGGCAATAACGCGCTGCCACTACCGTGGCCTGTGACAGGTCTTCCAGCAGCAGCTTGGTAAGTACCGGTGACAAACCCTGCAGGAAGACACCTGCCACCACGAAATAGTACGGCGTAATCCGGCCTTTCGTACGCTCTCCTCCCATGTCTGGCCCTTTGTGTCCTGAGACTATCACAATGTCACAAAAAAGTGAACAACCAGCTATCAACTAGCCCACAGCATCCTTCTTGCCAGCAACACTTCATTCCCCTTCCCCAACCCTTCCCGAGGAGGTCTGGCCCTCGCTACGCCGAATCAATAATCTGCGTTTTTGTTATTGATGCCACCACAGTCAATCCGGGAGGACAATTGCATGGAACATCCGGGCTTGTTTTTCAGCGCTGCAGATCTCCCCTCGCTGCGCCGGCGAATGACACAAGGTTTTTCCCGGCTCATCGCCGACAACATCATCTACTCCGCGGAGAAGTTTATAGCCAATGAACCATTCGACGGTAACTTCCAGTGGGTTAGTGATGAGCAATACGGCCAGTACGCCCAGCTGTACGCCTACTTTTACGGGTACATGGAGGCCGCCTCGTATATCCAGCATTATTCGTTCGCATGGCTGCTGACAGGGGATGAGCGCTACGCTCAGCAGGCCCGCCGTTGGCTGATGGCCCCGGTCCGCGATTGGGGCCTGGAATGGGGAGTTCCCCGAGAGCGCGATGGTGGTTATGCCACCGATCGCCTTCTGCTCGGCGTCGCCTTGGGATACGATTGGCTGTACGACTATCTCAGCGACGACGAACGTGACGCTGTCCAAAACGTCCTCATCGAGCAGTGCAACCGCTATTGGCCGTACCACGAGGTCATGGCCGACACCGACAGGGTTGATAGCCACGCCTCCTACGAGATACCCAGCTACGGCGTGGCGTGCATGGCGCTGCTGGGCGAAGACCCCCAGGCTGCCGCCCGCGTGGAGCGGATGGCGCGCAAGTACCAGGAACACTTCCTGGCGTCTCCCATGGGTGAAAGAGGCCCCAGGGATGACCGCGCCATATACTGGGTGTTTCCCCTCTTCTACGAGATGCTGTTCCACCACGCCTACCGCCGCTGCACCGGCCGCGACGCATTGTCGAGCTTCCGCGAAAACCGCAGCCCGGCCTTCGCCCTCTACACCCTGTGCAATCAACCACGCCAAAAAGACCTCTTCGACGACAACGAGAACAGGGCGATGAGGGCCTCGTACATGCAACAGGACTGCGCCTCTCCCGGCTTGTTCGGCCTGGCTGACTACTTCAAGGACCCGCATGCCCAGTGGTGTGCAATGCGCGATCGCAATGCCGGCAGGATACAGTTCACCAACTACCTCACCCCCACCGGCCAGCGCCTGCTGTTCGGGCATGGACCCTTCTGCTATCTGTGGTACGACGAAAACCTCGCTCCTGTCCAGCCCTCCGACCTGCCCTTGGTATGGCACTACAACGTCGGGGAAGAGGTCAACAACGTCAACCGCCTCTTCATGCGCACCAGCTGGGACCTCGACAGGTTGTACCTGGTCGTTGACGGGGCAGACCTCCACGCCTTGGTGGCAGCCGACGGCAAGACCCTCATCCCGTGGCTGGGTGCTGTATCCATGGCGGGAAGCGATGTCGCAGCGCCCGTTTATGGCCAAGAGCAAGGCTTCAACTGGGCGCGGCTCACTACACCCACGCTTGAACGGCACATCGTCACGCGTGGAGGCGAGTATGCTCTCATCTGCGATCTGCCGTTGACCGATGCCGGCCGACAACAGCTTGTTTTCAACACCAGCTTCGGCGCTGTAGTCGCAACCGACGGTGACACCATCACGCTGCGTGACGACTGGGCGCAGATGCAGGTACGCGTTCTGTGGCCGCACAATACGGCAATTGAGACTGCGGAGCAGACGACGGGACTAATCGTCGGCCTCGGCAAACTGAAGCTGCTGGCCACTCCCCGCCTCTATCATTCCGTCACCATATCCACGCCTGCCGACGCATCGTTCACCGGCCTGGTGCTGCTGCTTGTGCCGGGCACCAGCGACCTGGATGCTTCCTTCGCCACTGTCCAGGAGGCAAGTACCGAGGCGACCGGTCTGCCTGTCTGTGTAACAGTAACCCGCCCCACAGGTGGCGATACTTTCATCTTCCAGGCCGGCAGGCAGCCGATAGTCTCGCTGTCACCGTAGCCGGCGCTGCATGCAGCCTGTGTCATTTGCGAGGCCTTGGTTGCTGCCGGCTTGCCGCGCTTTCAAAATGCGCCTATCTTGTCCGCCTCTGCGTGGACCTGCTCAGGGCCTGCCGGCACTAGCTGCAATCCGTACTTTTCCGCCGC
>JALGVG010000181.1 GCA_029819875.1 Candidatus Zipacnadia bacterium
CGCCGTTTGTGGCGTCGAGAGCTACATTAACAACCTGAGCTGAGGAGAAGCGGGAAATGGCCACTACCAGCAGCATTCGTATCAAGCTTAAGGCGTTTGATCACGAAATCCTTGACCGGTCATGCCAAAGGATCGTGGAGACAGCCGAGCGGACCGGAGCTCGCATCTCCGGGCCCATCCCGCTGCCTACAGAGAAGCATGTTCATTGTATCGTGCGACCAACAGCTCTGGGGCGCAGCTCACGGACGATGGAGCATTTTGAGATACGTGTGCACAAGCGACTGATAGACATTCTGGATTCAACTGCGCGAACGGTAGATGCATTGATGAAGTTGGACCTGCCCGGTGGGGTGGACATTGCCATCAAGACGAGCAGCGGCAGGAGTTAAGGCTAAGGCAACGGGCAGGGACAGCAAGGCTGCACAACCATAGGTGAGTTCGAAGTGGTGAACAGTATGCCGGCAGGATTACTTGGGCGAAAAGTGGGTATGACGCGAATCTTCACAGACAGCGGCCAGGCAGTGCCAGTGACCGTCATAGAGGCCGGCCCGTGCGTGGTGGTACAACGCAAGACGCCGGATCGGGACGGCTACTCGGCCGTCCAGGTGGGCTTTGAGGAGGCGAAGCGAAGCCGAACGAACAGCCCGATGACCGGTCACTTTGAAAGTCGCGGTCTACGCCCGATGAAGTATCTTCGCGAGTTCCGCGTGGAAGCCGACGAGCAGTTCGAAGAAGGCCAGCAGTTGACCGTGGAGATGTTTGAGCCTGGCCAAAAGGTCACTGTCACCGGCACCTCGAAAGGGCGTGGGTTTGCCGGCGTCATCAAGCGGCACGGCTTCAGGGGAGGGCCTGCCAGCCACGGCTCAAAGGTGCACAGGTCGCCGATGTCGGCCGGTGCGACGGACGCAGCCCGCGTGTTCCCCGGCCAGCGAATGCCCGGCCACATGGGTAACAAGAAGGTCACCGTAAAAGGGCTGCAAATCATTGAAATTGACGCTGAGCACAACCTGCTGGTGGTGAAGGGCGCCGTCCCCGGTCCTAACGGGGGCCTGGTGGCCATAAAGCCCACGCAGTAGATGCCGGCGGATGTACGTGAAGGGATGAGCGAGTATGCCGCAAGCAGCGGTGCGCAACATGCAAGGCGAAAAGGTGGGTGAAATTCAACTCAGCGATGAGGTGTTCGGCGCTGAGTTGAATGAAGACCTCATCCACCAAGCTTTGGTAACCGTCAGCAAGGCACTGCAGCGACATGCCGGCCGTGCCAAGACGCGGTCCGAGGTGGATCTTACCAGTCGCAAGTGGTACCGGCAAAAGGGCCTGGGGCGCGCACGGCACGGTGCCAGGAGCGCGCCGTTGTTCGTGGGAGGCGGCAAGGCGCACGGACCGAGAGGAATCGGCGGACGCGTGGCGATGCCCCGCCGGATGCGGCGACAGGCTCTTCGCAGCGCTCTTTCGGCCCAGATGGCGGCGGGACTGGTAACTATCATCGATGAACTGCGGCTTGATGAGATCAAGACCAAGCGCGTGGTGCAGATGCTCGAGGACCTGGGGGTGACGGGCAAGACGCTCCTGCTGCTGGGTCCCGAGGAAGCGGAAGACGAGCGGGTATACAAGAGCTGCCGCAACGTGGCGAATTTGATAGCCCGCCCCGCCCCGCACTTTTCGGTGCGCGAGGTGCTGTGGGCTGACAACATAATCATCACCCGGTCGGCACTGGCACTGTTGGAGTCTGGGGAGAGCGACAATGCTTAGTTACGAACAGGACCGCATGAACTTTTATCGCAGCATCATCCTCCAGCCTCTGGTGACGGAAAAGTCGATGGCTGAGGCGGAGGAACGTGGAAAGTACCATTTCCGCGTGCACCCTGATGCCAACAAGGTGCAGATCCGGCAGGCCGTGGAGGCGCTGTTTAACGTGCACGTGGTGGCGGTGAATACCATGAACATGCGCGGCAAGACGCGGCGTCGCAGTTATCGGCACCGGGTCGGCAAGACGGCGCGCTGGAAGAAAGCAATTGTGACTGTTGCACCCGGCGAGAGGATAGCGGAGTTCGAGATAGCGTAATAGCCGGTTAGCGAGATTGGGAGAGTTACCATGCCAGTCAAAGAGAAAAAACCTACTTCCCCCGGCCAGCGGTTCTATATTGTTGCGGACAGGTCGGAGCTTGACGACAAGCGCCCCGAACGGCGGCTTACGATACCGTGCAAGCAAAAAGCGGGCCGCAACGTGCGCGGCAAGATAACTGTTCGTCACCGCGGCGGCGGCCACAAGCGCTTGCTGAGGATAATCGACTTCAAGCGCGACAAGGACGGGATACCGGCTGTTGTCAAGGCGCTTGAGTATGACCCGGGACGGTCGGCGCACATTGCGCTGCTGGAGTACGAGGACGGGGAGCGAAGATACATATTGGCGCCCCACGGCCTGACGCGAGGCAGTCGCCTGATGTCGGGGCCGGACGCCCCGCCGCGTATCGGCAATTGCCTGCCGCTGTCGAACATACCGGTGGGCACGATCGTTCACAACGTGGAGTTGGAGCCCGGCAAGGGCGGCCAGTTGGCACGCGGGGCCGGAGTGGGGGCGCAAATCATGGCGCGAGAGGGAAACTACGTGACATTGCGGCTGCCCTCCGGCGAGATGCGAATGGTCTCGGTGGCCTGCCGTGCGACGGTGGGGCGGGTAGGCAACATTGACCAGATAAACATCCGTGACGGCAAGGCGGGCCGCAAGCGCTGGCGGGGAATCAGGCCTACTGTACGCGGCAGCGCCATGAACCCGGTGGATCATCCCCATGGCGGGGGCGAAGGCAAGGCGCCGATCGGTATGGACAGCCCCCGAAGCCCCTGGGGCCAGAAGACACTGGGCAAGAAGACCCGCAAGCGGAAGAAACCGTCTGACAAGTACATCGTGCGGCGGCGTGGGGCAAGCCGGTAGACAGACGACAGAACACTCGTGGCTGAAGACGTACAGGGAAACAACAGCGTGAGCCAATCGCAACGGAGGTTGGCGTGATGGCAAGATCGATGAAAAAAGGTCCATACGCGGACCCTAAGCTGCTGGCCAAGATTCAGGAAATGAATGCCAGTGGACAGAAGCGGATTATCAAGACGTGGTCGCGAAGGTCTACCATTTTCCCGGAAATGGTTGGGCACACCATCGCGGTATATGATGGGCGCAAGCATGTACCTATATATATTACCGAGAACATGGTAGGCCACAAGCTGGGTGAATTTGCTCCCACGCGCACCTATCGCGGAATGCGGCCAGCACGAAGTGAACGGACAACACGGGTACGCTAGTTGTGACGAGGAGTGCCGGGCATGAAGACGAAAACTGTGGCAAAATGGATAAGAACGGCGCCGCGCAAGGTGCGTCGGTTCGCGGATCTCATTCGCGGCAAGTCACTGCAGGAGGCCCGCGCAATTCTCGCTGTGCAGTCAAGTCCGGCCGCAGCGGTCCTCAGCAAGTGTCTGGAATCGGCGGTTGCAGACGCCGAGAACAATCACGATATGGATCCTGATGAGCTGGTGGTTGCCGAGGTGTATGCCGATGAGGGCTTCAGAATCCCGCGCCTTCAGCCCCGAGCGCGCGGGCGCGCAGACCGGAAACTGCGGCGAACATGTCATATCACCATAGCCCTCAGCGATGAAGAAGAAGATATGCAAGGCCGGTAACGGTTAGCGGCCAGGGAGTGACCTGAATGGGACAAAAAGTGCATCCGTATGGCTTGCGACTGGGTATTATCCGCCAATCCCGCAGCCGGTGGTTTGCTGAAGGCGCTCGCTATCGCAAGCAACTCGTGGAGGACCTCAAAGTCAGGCGACTGATAGAGCGGCGCCACGTGAATGCGGGCATATCAGATGTAATTATTGAGCGCACCGGCGACTTGATGACGGTGACTATCTGGACCGCTAAACCCGGTGTGATTATCGGCCGCGGCGGGCAGGATGTGGAGCTGCTGCGCCAGGAGATTGAAAAGCTCACAGATGCCAGGGTCCGTGTGAATGTTGAAGAGACACCTGATCCGGATATCAACGCCCAGGTCGTGGCTCAGAACATCGCCCAGCAGATTGAGCGGCGCATCAGCTATCGGCGTGCGATGCGCCAGGCAGTGGATCGAGCCATGAAGCTTGGTGCCCAAGGCATTCGGGTCGCAGTCAGCGGGCGCCTGGGAGGTGCGGAGATCGCACGCACGGAGTCGGTGGGACCGGAAGGTCGGGTGCCATTGCATACCCTGCGGGCCGACGTCCAGTACGGTTTCGCCGAAGCCAAGACCACGTATGGAAATATCGGTGTCAAGGTGTGGACCTACCGAGGTGACATATTGCCCGACCGGCGGCGACAGGTGGCTGCAGAAGAACCCGAGGAGGTAGAGGCTGCGGAGGGCCGCGAAACGGCGGCGGGAGTCGAGGAGGCCGCCCAGGTGGCAGCGGGAAGCCCGCCGCAGGCCTCGGAGGCACCGACTGATGCTCCGACAGCAGGGGCTGAGGCACAGCCGGCAGCCACGGGGCAAGAGCCGGCCTCGGAAAGTGCCCAGAGCACGGCATCTGCGGTCGAAGCAGCTGATACCGTAGCGGAGCCGGAAGAGGAGCAATAGCCATGTTGATGCCGAAACGCACAAAATATCGCAAACAGCACCGAGGGCGCATGAAGGGGATGGCCAGCCGGGGCGCCGAGTTGCACATGGGTGATTACGGGTTGCAGGCTCTGGAGCCGTGCTGGTTGACATCCCGACAGATTGAGGCTGCCCGGGTGGCAATGACCCGGCGTGCCCACCGTGGCGGCAGGGTATGGATACGGGTATTTCCTGACAAGCCGGTTACGCAGACGCCGGCTGAAACGCGGATGGGCA
>JALGVG010000182.1 GCA_029819875.1 Candidatus Zipacnadia bacterium
CGGCGCCGACCGCAATCATCGAGGGTCTGAAGGATTATTGCGTCCGCCATGGTGTCAACCGCATTAGCGAACTGGTGGGCAAAGCACAGCGGACATGAGCCGCATGCAACATCATGCAGCAGGTGGCAGACGACCACCGAACGGCATGGCGAACTTCCACTGATTATTCATTCCTGACAATGACTTTTCAAATTATTGACACCGAACCCGGCTGCGAGGCCCGCCGGGGCGTACTGGAGACTGCTCACGGGGTCGTGGCGACGCCGGCCTTCATGCCATGTGCCAGCCGGGCCGTCGTGCGGGCCTGCACCTGTGAACAGCTTGCCGCCGTGGGCTTGCAGATGCTTATTTGCAATGCCTACCACCTGTTGCTGCGGCCGGGCCCGGAGGTGATAGCCGCCGCCGGAGGCCTGCACCAGTTCATGGGTTGGCAGGGACCACTGGCCACTGACAGCGGCGGATACCAGGTCTTCTCCCTGTCCCAGCGGGCACAGATAACCGAACAAGGCGTGCAATTTCGTAGCGAGGTGGACGGCAGCGAGATATTCCTGGCACCGGAGGATGCGGTTCGCCTCCAGAACCAACTGGGCGCTGACCTGATCATGTGCCTGGATGAGTGCACGCCTTATCCCTGCGAGCACGAATACGCGCGCGCTTCCATGGAAATGACCCTGCGCTGGGCACGGCGTTGCCGGCAAGCACACCACGATGACAGCCAGGCACTGTTCGGCATCGTGCAGGGCAGCGTGTACCACGACCTGCGCGCACGCAGCGCCCGCGAGACGGTCGCCATCGGCTTTGACGGGTACGCCATCGGGGGCCTGTCGGTAGGGGAAAGCCGCCGGGAGATGTTCGAGGCGTTGGAGACATCCTTGCAGTACCTGCCGCTTGACAAGCCCCGCTATGCCATGGGGGTGGGCACACCCCTGGACATCATCGAGTGCGTACAGCGGGGAGTGGATATATTTGACTGCGTGTTGCCGACGCGCAATGCCAGGCACGGCAGTGTGCTGACCTGGGGCGGTAGCATAAAGATAAACAACGCCCGTTATCGCGACGATTTTCGGCCCCTGGAGGCGGATTGCAAGTGCCCGGCCTGCACACACCATACCCGCGCCTACCTCCACCACCTGTTTCGGATAAACGAGGCCACGGCCTGGACGCTGCTGAGCCTGCATAACCTGCATTTCTACGCCCGGCTCATGGAGCGCATCCGGCAGGCCATCGGAAGCGGTGAGCTGCAGAAGCTGCAGCGGGAGCTACACACCTGGACACAACGCGACGAGCAGTGAATGGGTTGCAGCAGGCATGGCTCCAAGCTGAGGCGATGACGGGCGGTGCGATAACGGGCGCAAGGACCCGGGTGCCTGGCCTGCACAGTGCATAACACAACCAACCACAAGTAGTGGTGCTTAGACGATGAAGACCTTTGTGCAATTCGGAGCCGGCAACATTGGACGCTCGTTCGTGGGGCAGCTTTTCTCGCGGGCGGGGTACGAGGTTGTGTTCATTGATATTGATGAGCGGGTAATAGCGGCCCTCAACGAACGAGGGCGTTATGCCGTCGAGATCAAGGACGAGGTTCCCGAGACGATATGGGTGGAGAACGTGCGTGGCGTTGATGCGCGGGACGTGGAGCGGTGCGCGGCGGAGTTGGCTGCATGCGAACTGTGTGCCACGGCGGTGGGGCCGGCGGCGCTGCCGCATGTGTTGCCTACCATCGCCCGCGGGCTGCAGGAGCGCCTTGCCGCCGGTCGTGGGCCGCTGGACATAATCATCTGCGAAAACATGCGTGATGCCGCAGCAAGCGTGCGCGCGGGATTGGCACGGCACTTGCCCGATGAATTCCCGCTGGACGAAATGGTGGGACTGGTTGAGACCAGCATCGGCAAGATGGTACCGATCATGCCCGAGGAAGTGCGGCGACGCGACCCGCTGGTGGTGTACGCCGAGGCCTACAACACGTTGATCTGCGACAAGCTGGGGTTCAAGAACCCGGTACCTGACGTGCCGGGACTGGATGCCAAGAGCAACATGAAGGCGTACGTGGATCGCAAGCTGTTCATACACAACCTTGGCCACGCATTGTGCGCATACTTGGCCCATGTCTGGGCGCCGGAACTAGTCTACACCTGGCAGGCTATCGAGCATCCGCGGGTGGGGCAGGCCACCCGTGATGGGATGTGGGAGTCGGGCCGGGCGTTGATCAGGTGCTATCGGCAGGAGTTCAATGAGCACAACATCGGCGAGCACATCGAGGACTTGTTGCGGCGGTTTTGCAATAAGGCCCTCGGAGACACCATCTACCGCGTCGGCCGCGACGTGCCGCGCAAGCTGGCGCGGAGTGACCGGCTGGTGGGCGCGCTGCTGTTCGACATTGAGCAGGGCGTGGAGGCCCCGGTTACGGCGCTGGGCATTGCCGCGGGGATGCGCTTTCGGGCCACCGACGAGCATGGCCGGCTGTACCCGGCGGACGCGGAATTTGCCTCTCATGCCTGGCCGCGTGGGATCGAGTACGTGATGCGCAACGTTTGCGGGCTGGACCCGGAACGAGACCGCCAGGCGTGGCAGATGATCGTGGAGGCCGAGCAGCGCCTGGCAAGTGACCCCTGTACAATGCAGTAGTATGGTGGCCGCGGTCTTCCCCGGCAGTGAAAAATGACGTTCTGGCGCACACCCGCATCCTCTGACCATCGGGCGTCAGCACTCTCTCTTGACTGGTGCCAGCAGCGGTGATAAACTACAGGGTTACTAGCGTTTGTATTATTAGTTATAGTAGAGGGAGGTGTCGGATATGCGTCGCGGATTCACCCTCATTGAGTTGTTAGTGGTCATCGCGATCATCGCGATTCTGGCCGCCATCCTTTTTCCGGTTTTTGCCAAGGCAAGAGAGAAGGCACGACAGTCGGCATGCTTGTCTAATGTCAAGCAAATCACCTTGGCCATGTTAATGTACGCCCAGGACTACGATGAGATCGTTCCGCGCTGCTCGCAGTGGGTGCCGGGTTGGCCCGGCTATGTTTACAAGTGGCCGCAACTGATATACCCGTATACGAGCAATGTGCAGATTATGAGTTGCCCCAGCTCTGGCACCGCCAACTACGTCAATCTCGGCAAGATGAAGCGGCCCGACCATCTCATCTACGTTGCGGACACACTGCGTCACCGCTCCACGGATACCTTTGGGCCGGTGGGGGGTGGCACGTTCTACAAGCCCGCATTCAACAACTACTGCAACAACGTTGACCAGACCAACGGTATATACTGGTCCGGCATAGCTGCCGAGCGCCACAACGGCGGTTGCAACTACGGCTTCTTTGACGGCCACGCCAAGTGGCTGCGATTTGAGCAGACGCTACCGATGCAAGATGTAGGCAGCATGTACGGATATACCAACGACGGGACATGGGACCTGGATTAAGGCAAACACCGGGGACTTGGCACCATTGGGGCGTCGGCGGGTGCGCCGGGCATTGCCGCGGGGACGCGGGATTCGCCGCCCATGCTTCGCCGCGCGATCCAGTACGTGGCGCCGCGCTTTCGCCGGCTGCATGCCACCACGGGCGGCGAGGCGTGGGAAATGATTGCGGAGGCCGGCCAGTCAATACGCCCAAGCATTGACTGACGGCCGGCAGCAGTCAGCGCCTGAACTACTCGGGCAGCTTGCGGCCGGTGATACGCTCGAAGGCGTGCAGGTACAGCCTGCGAGTCTCGGCCACGACATCCGGGGGCAGGTGGGGGGCAGGCGGCTCCTTGTCCCAGTCCAACGTTTCCAGGTAGTCGCGGACGAACTGCTTGTCGAAGGCCTCCTGGGGCTTGCCCGGCTCGTACTTGGCGGCGTCCCAGTAGCGGGAGCTGTCGGGTGTCAACATCTCGTCGATCACGATAAGCTCCCCGTCGGCTAGCCCGAATTCGAACTTGGTATCGCACAACAAGAAGCCGCGCTGTGCGACGAATTCGGAGGCGAAGTTGAACAGTTCGAGGCTGGTCTGCTCGAGCCTGTCGGCCAGTTCCCGACCCACGATGTCCGCAACCTGGTCGCGAGTGATGTTTATGTCGTGGCGACCGAACTGCTCCTTGGTGGCGGGAGTGAAGATGGGTTCGGGGAGCTTGTCGGATTGGCGCAGGCCAGGCGGCAGCTTGTGCCCGCAGACTTCGCCGCTTTCTTGGTAGCTCTTCCAGCCCGAGCCGGCCAGGTAGCCGCGCACCACGCATTCGATGGGGAGAGGGTCGGCCTTGCGACACCACATCGCACGGCCGGCCAACAGCTCCTCCATCCCGCGCACCGGCTCCGGGAAGTCGGCCACCTGACCGCTGATGACGTGGTTGGGGATGATATGGCTGGTCTTGTCGAACCAAAACAGCGACAGTTGGGTCAGCACCTTGCCCTTGGAGGGGATGCCGTTGGGCATCACGCAGTCGAAGGCGCTGATGCGGTCGGTGGCGACTATCAGCAAGCCGTCGCCGTAGTCGTAGATGTCGCGCACCTTTCCCTGCCTGCGTTCGATGGCACCGGGCAGGTCGGTCTCCAGGATGGTCTTTTCGGGGAGATCGGCCACTTTCGTCCCTCCATATCTGCTTGAGATTCATTTCATTTTCAGTCAGCCAGCCCCAGCATCTTTACGACCGCCTGAGTATCGGCCGGAGCTTTTTCCGGCTCAACGGCCAGGGAGATGGCGGTATCCGGGTCCTTGAGGCCGTGGCCGGTCAGGGTGCAGACCACGGTGACCTCGTCGTCGCCGAAGAAGCCGCGGGCAGCCAGCTTCTTGACGCCGGCGACGCCGGCGGCGGAGGCCGGCTCCACGAAGATGCCCTCCCGATCGCCTAGTTCCTTGTAGGCGGCCAGTATTTCTTCGTCGGTGACCATGTCTATGAGGCCGCCGGATTCCTCGACGGCACGCGCCGCGTCGCGCCAGCGGGCCGGGTTGCCGATGCGAATGGCGGTGGCGACGGTCTCAGGTTGGGGCACCGGGTGGCCCAACACCATTGGTGCGGCGCCCGCCGCCTGGAAGCCCAACATGCGCGGGCAGCCGGCCGTGATGCCCTTTTCATGGTACTCCTTGTATCCCCACCAGTAAGCAGTGATGTTGCCGGAGTTGCCGACCGGCAGGGCATGGAAGTCAGGGGCAGCGCCCAGGACGTCGCAAACCTCGAAGGCTGCTGTTTTCTGACCTTCCATGCGGTAGGGATTCAGCGAGTTGACCAGGGCAATGGGATAGTTGTCGGTAATCTCTCGCACGATGCGCAGGCAGTCGTCGAAGTTGCCGGCGATCTGGATGGTGCGCGCCCCGCACATGAGGGCTTGGGCGAGCTTGCCCAGGGCAATGTAGCCGTCGGGGATCAGCACCACGGCGGGGATGCCAGCCCGCGTTGAGTAGGCGGCGGCGGCGGCGGAGGTGTTGCCGGTGGAGGCACACATCGTCAGGCGTGCGCCTTCCTCAACCGCCTTGGAGACGGCCATTGTCATCCCACGGTCCTTGAACGAGCCGGTGGGGTTGCAGCCCTCGTGCTTGAAAAAGAGCCGAATCTTGCCCGGCAGCGAGGGGCCGATGGCGACGCTGGGAATCAAGGGCGTGGCGCCCTCCAGCAGCGTGATGCGCGGAGTGGCGTCGGTGACAGGCAGGAACTGCTTGTAGGCCTCGATTACTCCGGGCCATGAACGTGGGGAATATGCAGTTGTCATCTCGTAGTCTCCATGAAGTTGCTGAATTGACCTGCGGCCGGCTGCCGTCAGTGGACCCTGTCGCCGGCGGCCGCGGTGGTGCGGGTGGCCGGCAGGGAATCCGGGCGGGTCTTGGGCCGACCGCCGCTGCGCCCGGGCCTGCGGGTGAACACCAGGTCGCCGGCCAGCAAGTACAGCCACATGCCGGTGCCTATCACGCATCCGAGCAGTATCCGGAAGGCGTTATCGGCAAATACTCCGCTGGCCTGCGGACTGACCAGCCCCTCCAGCAGGCCGGCAACGACAAACATGGGCACGGTGCCCACGGCGAGCTTGACGGCACGGAAGGCGGCCAGTTTCAGCGCATCGGCGCGGAACATATCTCCCGGGTCAACGATGGCCCGCGCCAGCATCAGACCTGCCCCCCCGGCGATGAAGACCGCGGACAGTTCCAGCACACCGTGGGGAGCGACGACGGCCAGCAGGTCCAATAAGCGGCCGTGTGCGGCTCCCAGGCCTAAAAAGGCCCCCAGCATCAGGCCGTTGGTGGCCAGCACGTAGAAGGTGCCCAGGCCGAAGGTTATGCCCAGCGCAAAGGCCATCAGTGCCACGTGTATATTGTGTATCATCAGGAATGCGGCGAAGTTGACACTGCCGATGGTGGAGGCGGTCTCGGCGAAGTACTTGCCCGCCGGCTCGTTGGAAGCCACGAAGTCCTCGACGGCCTGTGCCAACTGCGGCGAGGGCATCATGACCATGGCCCAGCGCTGGTCCGACAGCACCAGGCCGAATGAGAGAGCGGCGAACAGCACCGATATGGCCACCGCCGCGCCGACGTAGACGGCATGGCGGCGGAAGGTGCTGGGGACGTGAACGCCGAAAAAGTACAGGGGGCGCAGCGGGGGACGGGGGGTACCGGTGTAGACCCACCCGTGGGCACGCCCGACCAGGTCGTTGAGGTAGTTGAGCACATGGGGAGGTTGGCCCTCGGTGCGCGCACGCGCCAAGTGCGAGGCGGCCTCGCGGTACAGAGTGCCCAGCTCCTGCAACTGGTCGACAGTCAGGCTTGCCAGGCCGCGTTTCTCCGCCGCCTGAACCAAGTCGTGAAGACGCTGCCAGTCGTCGGAATATCGCTCCACGAATCTGTTCAAGGTATGGCGCCCCTCCGGAATGTCAATGCCTGCAGCAGACAACAGCGAGGCGCGAAAGATTGTACCACAGTGACATGGGAACAGATGAAGACCATGTGACAATCGAAACTCCCGAGTACGTATCGCTCAGCTACGAACTGGCCGGCTTCGGCTCGCGGGTCATTGCGTGCTTTGTAGACAGCCTGCTGGTGGGCACGGCCATCACGGTTGTGTTGTTCGCAATTGCCAGTCTCAACGCCGTTTTGCCCAACTGGCTGGCCGGCATCGCTCCGGTCGACGTTGTCGGCTGGATCATTATTGCTTCGCCCGTGCTGATATACGCCGGATACTTCATCGTGTTGGAGTCGGCCTGGAACGGGCAGACGGTCGGCAAGCGCATGGTGGGCATCCGCGTGGTATGCACCAATGGAACCCCCATCCGCACCGCCCACAGCTTTGTTCGCAACATCATCCGCCTCATTGACATGCTGCCGGGCCCTTACACCGTCGGCCTTTTCAGCATGTTCGTCACCAGGCGCATGCAGCGGCTCGGCGACCTGGCTGCCGGCACAATGGTGGTCAAGGAGCGCGCGTGGGAGCTGGACCGCCGACAGGTTCCGCCGCCGCCGGAAGTTGCGCCTGCCGCGCACGCCACCGGGCGCCTGGAACCCGCCCAGTTGGCAGCCGTTGAGCGCTTCATCGAGCGCCGCGGGGAACTTGATGCGCCTACTCGGGCACGCTTGGCCGCCCAGATCGCCGAGTCCCTGCGCCCCAAGTTCCCGGATTTATATGCAGCCTATCCCAACGCCCCCGAGCGGTTCATCGAGGCGGTACACCGCGCCTGCTTCGGCCGTGCCGGCAAGTGACCGCCATCCGCCCCGGTTATGTCGCCCCGTGGCTTGGGGCCAGCGTCTGCAGTTCGCCTGTTATCACGTACGCCACCCGCTCGGCCACGTTGACGGCATGGTCGGCGGTGCGCTCCAGATACCGGGCCACCAGCAGCAGGTAGACAGCCTGGTACACTATCTCGCTGCGTTGTTGCATTGCTTGTATCAGTTCGTTGAGCAATGCGTACCACATCT
>JALGVG010000183.1 GCA_029819875.1 Candidatus Zipacnadia bacterium
TGCAGGACTACGCGCTGCCGCACGTAGCTGCCGCAGTCTACTGACTCGGTGACCTCTGGCGCCAAGGGGACCGGTTCCGGTAACCTGCCCATCAACTCCTTGTATTTGGCCTCCGCTTGGACCCGCCACCTTGTGTAAGCATTGATGTCATCGAGCGGAACGCGCAATTGGGGTGTGGTGTCGGCAAACCTGTGCTTCCAATACTCGGCCAGTGAGAAATTGCGATCGCCCATCACTCAATCGCCTCTTTGAAATGTACTGTACCGGTGTGGCAAGCAGTTGCATGGCGACATGGTTACTGTATAATTCCATGCCTTGCATTCTTTCCCTTGCCGCCGACAAATAATCGCTCTTAATCAGCCCTTGCCGGGCGCGTACAAGACCCAGGCGTCCGGAATTGTCACCTGCATGGCGCAAGCAAGCGCCTGTTGCGGGCAGGTGCCGTCGGCACGGTCAGTGAGAAGGGAATTGGCCATAGGTGTAGGAATGGTGTTACAATGGGCCTTGAGTGATAAGACCGGCCATGAGAACAACACCAAGAGCAATGTCACAACCCCAGCCGGACCCGGAAGCGCCCGTCTTGAGAGCCGAGGGCCTGTATGCGGCCTACGACGGAACACAGGTCCTGTGCGATGTCAACCTCTCGGTGGGTGTCGGCGCAATGCTGGGCATCATCGGTCCCAACGGCTCAGGGAAAAGTACCCTGCTGCGCTGCTTTGCTGGCACGCTGAAGCCGACGGCGGGACGCGTGTTGCTGTTTGACACAGATGTAGCGACGATTCCCGTGCGGCAACGCGCTCGACTCGTAGCCGTCGTCCCTCAGCACACTACCACGAGCTTCGCCTTCACCGTGTGGGACACGGTGGCGATGGGTCGTCACGCGCACCTTGGGTTGATGCAGGCCTTGACTGAACGCGATATAAGGGCGGTATCCAGTGCTCTGGAGCAGACTGACTGCATACACCTGGCTGACCGGCTGATTACCGAACTCAGCGGCGGCGAACTGCAACGCGTCATCATCGCCCGGGCCCTGGCACAAGAGCCGCAAGTGTTGCTGCTGGATGAGCCGACCTCTCACCTGGACATCAACCACCAGCTTGACATTGCGGCGTTGCTGGGGGCGCTGAATGCCGACCGGCGGCTGACCGTGCTGTGGGTCACGCATGACCTGAACCTGGCATCGGAGTTTTGCGAGCGGATCGTCCTGCTGTCAAACGGTCACGTGGCAGCGGACGGCGACCCGCTTGAAGTTATCACACAGCGCCAATTGGCGGCCGTGTACAACACCGAGCTTACCGTGATGACCAATCCCCTGTCGGGCCGCCCGCAGGTCGTTATCACGGCATCCAAGAATGAGGCGCGGCGATGAGCAACAACTTGCGCAAACAGCGGTACAGGCAAACGGCGGTGTTGCTGGCACTTGTCATAGTCCTGGCAGTGGGCTGTGACCTGGCCCTTATCATCGGGCCCTCGCACCAGCCGTTAGCCGTTGTCAGCCGGGTGCTGGGAGACGGCTTGCGCCATCTGCTGCTCGGTGAACCTTTGCCACAAACCAGCGCTCATACCATCGTGCTGGATATTCGCCTGCCGCGGCTCTTCCTGGCTTGCATAGTGGGAGCGTGCTTGGCACTGGCCGGCGCCATTATGCAGGCGCTGTTTCAAAACCCGATGGCAGACCCTTATATCCTCGGCATTTCGTCCGGGGCAGCCCTGGGCGCCGTAGTGGCCATGATGCTCGGCATACAGGTGGCCATTGCCGGCTTGACCGCCGTCCCCCTGCTGTCATTCAGCGGCGCGCTGCTAATTACCGCGCTGGTGTACATACTCTCGCAGCGAGGCGGCCACATCCACACGGCAACTCTGCTTCTGACCGGCATCGCCCTCGGCTCGCTGGTATCGGCCATAACATCATTCATCATGCTGACCGGAGAAGAAGACCTGCAGGTCGTCATCTCCTGGCTGCTGGGCAGTATCAGCGGTCGCCGCTGGCTGCACGTTTACGTTGCCGCTCCGCAGCTGCTGGCCGGTGGCGTGGTCGCCTTGGTGATGGCACGACCGCTCAACGTCTTGCTCCTGGGCGATGAGACGGCCATGAACCTGGGAGTGAACGTCCACAGCAGCAAGCGCATTTTGCTGGCAGCAGCCTCGCTGCTTGCAGCGGCCGCCGTTTCGGTCAGCGGCATCATAGGCTTCGTCGGCTTGATCATCCCGCACATAGCCCGCCTACTGGTAGGGCCCGATCACCGCGTGTTGTTGCCGACCTCGGCGCTGGCCGGGGCCGTGTTGGTGGTGCTGGCGGATGTCCTGGCGCGCGTTGTCATCGCCCCGGCTGAACTGCCAATCGGCATCATCACGGCTATCTTAGGGTGCCCGTTCTTCCTCTACCTTCTTCACCGCCAATCTTACGGCCACACGCCTTGAATCTTGTGCCGAGCGGGCGCCCGGCTACACTTTCAGCTTGTAGCACTCGATTGGATTATCCCAGAACCACTTCCGCGCCACCGCCAGCGCCTGGTCCTCCGTCATCACTCCGGCCTCAATGCGCCGCGCCAGCACCCATGCGATGTTCTGGCGCGCCAGTGTCAGGTGGCCGTAAACCTTTTCCACGGGGCGGTGATAATCGCCGCCGAATGCAAATATCTTGTTGACCGGCACCAGGTCAAGATACTCGTCGAGTGCCGAGCGCGTCATTTGTGCGGAGACGATGTGCGTCCAGCACAGGTTCAGCCACACGTTGGGGAAGTTCTTGCCGATTATCCCGGTTTGGCGGACTTCGGGCATTCCCATGTGGTACAGATCGAACCGCGTCTGGGGGTGTCGCATGATGCTGGGTATGATATGCTGGGAGTCGAGGTTGCGGAAGTCTCCCCACATTCCCGCGTGCACCGCCATCGGCATGTCCTGGCGCGCGCAGATCTTGAGCATTTCATCGCGCAGGTAATCCCGCAGCGGGTTGGGAGCTGTCAGGGAAGTCGCCACCCCCGGGGTGGGATGGTCGCTCAACTTCTCACGCGAACCGCAACGCAAGGTTTCAAACAGGCTCATGGCCTCGGCGCGGTCAGGCGGGCCGGCAGTCGGTTCAGATACCGTCTTCAGCCCTACTGCCCCTTCCCGCTTCCATTTGACGACGCCCGCCTCCATGACGTTGACATAGTCATCGAGGCTGTTGACGGTCATTCCCAACTCGCCGGCTTTTCTTTGGATCGCCTCCCACGTGGAAACGTCGGTATAGTCACGGGCCGGCATCAGGGGCACCAGCAGAGGGTCCTCCTGGTAGTCGGTGCGCCCGGCCTGTGTGAGAGCCACCTTGATTTTGCACTTGTCACCCAGCACCCGCTGGTAAATGCCCGGCTTGAGGTTGGCTTGCATGGCCTCGGATATGGCCACGTAGTTGTCATCGTTGATGTCGTCAAAGCCATAGAACTCCTTGGCGGCGATGAAGGCGGCTCGCGCATAGGTTCCGAAACGGATATCGTCGAGGTAGGGTCGTAGCAGGTTCCAGCGATATTCCAGCGGCAGGTCGGTGTCCAGCATTCGCTCGTAATCGCGGGGGCTCATCCCCGCGGTTATCAGGTCGGTGCGGCAGTAATGCCCGAACAGCGTGCAGGCATCCTGCCCTTGCTGCAAGTAAACCTTCTCCGGAGGCAGGTGTTCATGGCAGTCAATGATTTCAAATTCACTGAACGCCTCCACCAACTCTTGTTCCAGTGTACTGGACATGGCTTTCCCCTCCTGAGGACCAAAATCGCGGAACTTGATGACCCATCGCTTCTGGATTATTGACCTTGGCTTATCATCTGCAGCTCATTTATCAAAATAAAAGGCCCGGTTCGCCATATCCGGGCCAAGACCGCTCACGCGTTATCGCCCTTTCTTAGACCACTACGGCGACCACTTCGTCGTCGTCGGCAACGTCCATGACCTTGACGCCGCCTGCAGTCCGCCGGCGTGTCGCGATCTGGTCCACCGCAATCATCGCACTCATACCCTTGGCCGTTACGACGAGCACGCGCTGACCGATGTCGGTTTGAACATGCTCGACAGCAGCAACCGGGCCACTATCATCCGTCACCTTGAACCCAACTACCCCCTTGGTGCCACGGTTGCGGTTGGGAAAATCATCCGCCTCCACGATCTTTCCATATCCCTTGGTGGTTACAATCAAAGCTGCTTCTGCCAATCATTCCATCTCCCTTCTCGGATATGTTCGGCGCCTGTCACGCGCCGCTTGTGGCCAAAATCGGCAGTTCGTTGGTCTATTCTATAAGCAGCGACATTTTACCTGCTTTGCAGGGCTTTTTTCCAGAATCTTATCCGACCTGCCGCCTAGGGGCAGGAATCCCGCCCCTGACGGTGTATAATATATGCCAAGAAGCCGGTACCATAGCACGATACAAGGGAGCATGAACCATGCGCTACATGATGCTATTGCTGGCCATCTGTGGTTTGGCGGCCGCGGCCTTCGCCCAGCAACCTGCAGCCGCCCCACCGGGGTATGGTTATCACTATATCCCCGACGGCCGCGGTTACATGATCGGCCGCGACTATGCCGGTTTTTTCACCAATCTTGGGCCTATGGAGCGTTCCATAGACCTGGGTGTGGTGCGCCTGGAGTGGCATGACGGCAAGCCGTACCTTACCTGCACATGCTTTGTGGTCAAGGTCATCCACCAATGCGACCTGCTGGACGACCAGGCTGTCGTCAGCGGCATGGCCTACCCCCAAGGGCACCCCGAAAAGGGCCAGAAGCTCATCATGGGGCGCGTCCGCCCGGGCTGG
>JALGVG010000184.1 GCA_029819875.1 Candidatus Zipacnadia bacterium
GCCAACGACATGCACGTGTTTGTCGGCTTGGGGCGAGGCCCGGACACCTTCCTGTTGTGGATAGGCTTAAAGGATCCTGAGCGGATAAGCAAGGGACTGGAACTGAGCAAAAAGGTGGCTGCTGAGCTGTGGGAGAGATACCATCACCATCCTTCGTTCTATGGTTGGTACTTCACGCACGAGATGAACGACCTGGCTGGTGCTTCGGCGTACTACGACCCCTTGGCCGACTTTTGCCATGCCTTTTCGCCGGACAAACCTGTCATTGTGGCCCCTGCGGGATCACCTATCATAACTCCTGACCTCTTGAGAAGCAGCCATGTGGACATTTTTGCCTACCAGGATGCAGTGGGGACAGGCTATAAGGATTACAAGTACACCCTCGACCCCGAGATCCGCCTCGCTGACCTGCCCGAGGTGTTCGCGCATTACATGGAGATGCACAAGAACACCGGCAAGCACCTGTGGGCTGACCTGGAGGTGTGGCGGGCCAACCCGGAAACGGGTTACACGCCGTTTCACCCCGGCCCGATTGACCAGATAAAGCGGCAGATAGCCATTGAAGCACAATACGTCGAGATGATAACAGCCTATGAAATCCTCACCCTGATGGAGTCTCCGGACAGTACGCTGAGGCTGGGTGGGGACGAGGCGGTACGGCTGTACACGGATTACGAACAGTATTATCAGGATACTGCAGCCAAATTCTTTCAGCTTAGTGACCGGCCTTGCCCGAGTTGCAGATAGTGCGCGCAGGGCCGTCAGGAGGCGACATTGAATCGTGAAACAAGCCCGCTATGTAATGATCGGCCTGATGGCATTGATGGCAACATGGTCGGTGGGGGTGTGCGTCGGTGCGACACCGCGCGGCTTGTGGCTTACGCCGCGCAAGGATTCGCGAAACCAGGCTCGCGCTGACGTGGCTGGACGGATGACGACTGCGCCGGTGGAAGTGTGGCACATGTCCATCGGCGGCAGCATCGGGTCAGCACGGTGGGTGTCAGTCGAAGGCCGCGATATGCTGTTGCTACGCGTTGGGGAGAACTTGGAATTGAGGCACCCCAACGGCAAAGTTGTGTGGCGCCGCCAGCGACTCGGCGTCACCCGTGTCATGCATGTGGGTGACTTTACCGGCGACGGGCATCAGGAAGTCCTCGTCAGAACCAACGTCCGCACTGTCATACTCCTGGACCTGGCGACAGGCCGACAGTTGTGGTCGTGGCAGGCCGAGCCCTCGAACCAAATCACACAAGGGGCCTTTTACGAAGGTTCGAACGGCACACGCTTTGTTTGCTTCCCTAATTATTCATGCAAGGGGTATTGCTTCGATTTTTCACAAAGCCTCCGCAAACCACTGCTGTGGCAGAAGGACTTCAAGGGGAAGTACGGCTTTAGTTACGGTCCCAACATCGTATTGAAAGACATGGATGCGGACGGCAAGCCCGATATCGTGCTCAGTGGCAAGGTTCCAAGCGTCTACCAGGCCGTAATTGACGTAGATACCGGTGATATTAAGTACGATGTGCATTACAATGTGCCGGACGAAAGCGGGCACCTGTGGGGTCGCCCGTACGGGTTACTGAAAGCGGCTGACCTGGATAACGACGGTTACCCTGACATTGTCATGATAAGCTGCCAAGTGGAGGAATACATCGCCGTGGCCCGCAATGTCGGCGGTCACAAGCTGCAAAAGATTTGGTCGCACTTCGTGGAAAAGGACTGGCCGACCGACACAAAGGAACTGCGCCCCCAGATAACCTCCGTGGCGGACCTGCAAGGTAATAGCAGGCCGGAGATTGTCGTAGGTCTGTGGGAAAATGGCACCTGGAGGACGTTAATCATTGATCCCCTCAAGGGTTTTGATGCACAAAGAGGCTCCTTGTCAGGGTACTACTTTTGGGGATGTTATGACATTGACGGGGACGGCTTGCCCGAGATTATCACCAGCGCGGAAAAACAGCGCCGCCCCGCACGAATAAGCCGCCTGGTAGCCTTTGACGGACGGACGTTGCAGCCGGTGTCAATTCTTGATGATGCTGCCATCTTCATTTCCTCCGACTCGCCCATGCCACCAGACACCCACTTCATGGCTTTGCGCAGGAACCCTGTGTTCATAAGGGCGAAAGACGGCACCGGCGGTATCCTCGTCCACCGGTTCCGCAACGGCAAGGAAGTTGGTACATTTCTGTGGGGCGGCAACAAGGACAGGCAAATAAGGATCCGCAAGATCGCAGCAGCAGGCTTCGTGCGGGCTGACGTTTACGACAACCGCCTGCTGATGTCAGATGCCTCCGGTAAGTTGCGGCGTTTTACTGCCGGCCTGCGGCCGGTGGGGCCGATGCTTACCACCAGCGGGGCCACCACCCAGCCGCTGGTCTGGGAGGTGGGGGGCAGGCGTGAGCTTGTAATGGGCATAGTCGGGGGCAAGATCGTCGGCGGTGTCCCCGTTGTGGGCGCAAACGGCAAATTGCGCAATAAGTGGCAAGTGGCCGGCACGCAGGCGGTTCTCCACATTGACAGGGCAGGCAGGGGACACTTGGCGGCGGTTGACCGCTCAAGTGCCACCGAGCAGGCGGTACTCATTTACAGTGCGCCGCTGTCGAATGCCAGCAAGCCGGTTCGCGTTCCTCTGCCTCAACCTGTAGATTGGCGGGGGGGTATTGTACCGCACGGAAAAGACGAGTTCCGCCTCCTCGTGTGCATGGTGCGGGGCCCCCACAGCACTGAGTTTGCCACCTACGACGCCGCAGGCCACCTGCTGTGGGCTGACAAGGAACGCGGTGCCTACCCTAACGCTCCAGCTGCTGCTGACCTGGATGGTGACGGTGCCGACGAGGTAATCAGCGACGATCACGGCGACCTGCGAATTTACAACTCGGCCGGTGAGATCATTGCCACCAATCGTGGCTGGCCGCCTTGGTACTCGTTGCCGATTGTCGGCCCCTTCCGACCCGGTGGGCAGATCGCGATTGTGCGGTCAAGCGGCTTCCATGGCATGGCGCTATTGGACGCGGAGGGGAACACGGTGTGGACGTATGGGGCAGGGACTTTGTGGCGCTATTACAAGAGTTTTGCCGCCATAGGCGATGTCAAAGGCGACGGCCATCCGGTGATCGGCATTCTTGCCGACGACGGTGCATTCGAGTTCATTGACATTGCTGCGGGCAAAGTGACTGCCGCGGTGGACATCGGCATAGTACCTAGCTATACGCCGATCATATCCGGAGACGTTGACGGGGACGGCAAGGATGAGTTCCTGGTAGGATTCCCCGACGGCCAACTGCTGTGTATCGGCGAGCAGGAGGGGCAGGCACAAGTGCTGTGGCGCAAGCAGTTTGAGGCAGCGGTTGCTAACCCCATCATAGCGGATGTTGACAAGGACGGGGAGGCCGAGATAATTCTCAGCACCGCGGATGGCTATGTAAGAATATTGAAGGCCGCCGAGTGAATCCGCGATCACAGTCAACAATTCGCCTCGTTCATTTAGGCCTCGCAGAACGTCATAACAGCCGGAAGACCACGCCGACGCATGCCACAAAAACGCGCAATCGGAACCGGCAATTCTTCCGGCGATGCAGCAGTTTTAGATATTGACAATCTGTACAGCAGTAGTCTATACTGGGATTGTTAGTACCCAAACGTTTGCGTAGACCGAGAAGATGGCCACTATTCGCGATGTAGCCGAGAAGGTCGGCGTATCTCCCAGCACCGTGTCACGTGTGCTGAATGGCCGCCGCGGTTACTGCTCTGAGTCCACGCGCAGGCGCGTGCTCGATGCCGCTCGACGGCTGAACTACTGTGCCTCCGCACCGGCGCGTGCTCTGGTCCAAGGCAAGACGAACGTGGTGGCCATCGGCTGCGAATCCCCCGACGATCCTCATCCCGCCCAGATGCTGGCTGCAGCACAGCGCCTGGCGGAAAGTCACGGTTTCCACGTCCTTCTTTCACCCGCCGAAGACAGCAGCGACTTGGTGCGTATTTTGCGAGAGCAACGTGCCGATATCGTCCTGTGGGCGCGCAGCGCTGTAGAGCTGGCCGACGGGCTGCTGGATGCCGTCTCCAACCCGCAGCAAGTCGTCGTGGCTGCGGGCCCGGCCAATACCGCGCCCCCGCAGGGGATATTCGCCGCATACTGGATTGACTGGGAAGGAATACGCTCCGCCCTTCAGCATCTGGCGGCGCTCGGTCATCGCAGAATCGCTTTCTTAGCCGGGGCCGGCCAAGGCAAGGACGAGATGTTCAAGGTGGAGGCCGCCAAGCTCAAACTGCAGATGCACGTAGTGTACGTGGACAGCGAGGTGGACAAGTTCGCCGCCGGCGCCGATATGGCTCAACATGCGCTGCGCTTACAGCCCCGACCGACGGCATTGTTCGCGCGCAACGACGAGTTCGCCATCGGTGCGCTTCATGGCCTCAATGAGGCCGGTGTGAAGGTACCTGACGACATGTCGGTGGTTGGCTACGGCGGCATTCCTGCGACCGGTTACTGCCATCCACCGTTGACCACTGTGTATACTCCGTTCCTGGAATGCGGCACGATCGCCTTGCAGGCAGCATTGCAAGCTTGTACCAGCAATACGAAGAGCGTTCTCCAACCGGCAACGACCAAGTTGGAAACGCACCTTATGGTGCGCGCAACCACAGCACCGCCTCCGCGCGGGCAATAACAAAAAAGGAGATGATAGCAGTGGCAACACGCAAGGGCTTCACGCTCATCGAGCTGTTGGTGGTGATAGCAATAATCGCCATCCTGGCAGCAATTCTCTTCCC
>JALGVG010000019.1 GCA_029819875.1 Candidatus Zipacnadia bacterium
CCTTTTGGGCGGTGCTCTCGCCGCCGACTGCCGCGGCCTTGACGAAGATGCTGGTGGGTTTTTGAGCGGTAATCTGCAGGTCCGGGTAGAGCTTGGCTAACAGCTTCTGGACGACCTGCTGTTGGCGCTTGACCTCTTCCTTGTTGCGGGCGCGGGTGACGATGCGAACGCGGTAGGGTGCAACTACCTGGACCTTGAGGCCCTTCTGCGGCGTACCGTGGCGCAACAGTTCCGCCCTGATGCTGCGCTCGAGGCTTTCCTTGGTGGGCAAGGAGGACTGCTCGGCGGCGCCGGCGGTGGCAGACGGCTGCTCACCGCTGGTGGGCACGTGCACCATGGGCTTGTCGACCGGGCTTTCAAAGATCATGGTCGTCTCGGGCAAACACTGCAGCACCACGTGGGCTCCTCCCTGCAGATCGAGGCCCAGGCGCACCTGTGGCATAGGCCTGAAGATGCCCAGGAAGTTGCCGATCTTGGCGATGGGCCGTTCCAGTTTGCCGCCCGGTAACGAGCCGGAGACATCCGGATACTTGGCTTTCAAGGCACGCAGGACGAGGTCAAAGAGGCGCTCGGAGTCCTGGTGGGTAATGGCGATGACCTTGACTTCCACGCGCCTGGGATCGTCGTTGATGAACCTTACGTAGTCAAGGTCGTCGGGATTCACTCCGCCGTCGGTGAGGATTTTCTTAAGCTCGGCCGCCTTGGCTTTCAGGTCACCGTCGGCGGTGACCAGCGGCTGGCGGAAGGTGAATGTGAAGACATCCGGGGGCGCGCCGGTGGCGGTGTGTAATTTCCTGATGGGAGCAAATCCGACCAGAAAGGAGGTGATAAACAGGGTGATGATAATGAACAGATACAACCTGGTTCGCGACATTGGCAATTGTATCTCCTTTTTGTCTCAGGCGGGCAGAGCGCGATGACGTTGTTACAAACAACGGCCGGGGACGCGGCCCCCGGCCTAGATGCCGCCCACAGGCAAACTATATCTGCTTCATGGGGCCTGGACGAATCCTGCCGACCGCCCGCCGGGCTGCTCAGTCGGTGGCAGGCGTAAAATCCTGCGGCCGTGCCGACTTGACCAGTTTGCAATGGCCGTCGTAGTAGCTGACGTTAACTCCGCCGTTGTGCCTGTGCAGGCGCTCGAGGACCATGCCGTCAACGTAATAGGGCGTGACACGCCAGTTAATCCAGTCGGCCATATAGGTTGCATCAGCCAGATTAGCCCAGAACATGGGATAATTGGCGCCCCCCACGCCGCCTCCTCCGCGAAAATACCAACCATCCATCAGGACGATGGTTCCGGAGACATCCTTGATACTGCTGACGTGAACGTCCGTCATGTAGTAGGAGCAGTAAAAGTAGGATGTTTCCGGCAGCGGCGCGAGGACTGTCGGCCGCGACGCGGGATCCGTATACACCGGACAACTCGGACAGGCAAAGACCTCCGCATTCTTCACGTAGGGATATATCGCGTTGATCCACCGGTAATATGTCAATGTTTTTGTCACTGGATCCCGCCCCGCCAGCACCATGTAGGGCATGTAGCCGTCATAATCGTTTCGATACATTGCGAATGCGTGCCCGAGCTGCCTGAGGTTGGACAGACAAGCAACCTGCCTGGATTTCTCCTCGGCACCAAAGAACACAGGAAACAAGATCCCAGCCAAGACCACGATTATCGCTACAACGACGAGTACCTCAACTAGCGTGAAGCCCAGGTTGCTGTCTCGCACAGCAACCGATCCTCTCTTGGTCATCACCTGTCGGCTGTATTTTTCCGAATGTACGACGCAAATTGATTATAACATCAGGCAAATAGATGTCAAGCTGCCCGCCGGTGCCAGGGGCGCCTGAGCAGAGTGGCTGGTCGCCTATGGGAACGGTGCCTGCTGGGCCGCTCAACCGGCTGAAGACGCCTTGAGGTGTGACAATTCAATGCTGCCGGCTGCAGGTGAGCGAGCAAGAGCAGGGAATTGACAAGGTCGTCATCATACAGCATGCAGAAGGGAGATACCGATGAGTGACCTTTTCGATATCAACGTGATGTTGGGGCCAACCCCGACTGATTCGGAGCCCAGCTTCAAGACCGCCGATGATTTGCTCAGGGAAATGGACCGCATGGGGATAGCCGAGGCCCTGGTGTACTCCAGTCATGCCCGCTATTGCCATCCGCGCGAGGGCAACCTGCAGCTTCTGGAGCAGATCGAGGGCCATCGTGACAGGCTGCAGCCGTGTTGGATGCTGCTGCCGTCGGGCAGCGGAGAGCTGCCTGCCCCCGACAAGCTGGTGCGCCAGATGCGCGACAACGGTGTCAGGGCAGGGCGCATACTTCCCGGCCAGCACATCTTCCCCCTCAGCGAACGTGTGCTGCGTCCACTGCTGGAGGCCCTTGAAGAGGAGGGCATCCCGCTGATAATTGACCTGGAGCACCAGCATTGGTCGGAACTGGCACCGTGGGACAACATTTTCGCCATTTGCCAGGCCCACCGGCAACTGCCGGTAATCTTGTTGCGCGAATGCGGGGCAGTGACACGGGCGTTGTACCCGGTATGGGATGCCTTTGCCAACCTGTACTTGGAGACCTCGTACCTGCAAACCGCCCGCAGCCTGGAGGAAATATGCGAGCGCTTCGGGGCCGAGCGGCTGTTGCTGGGCAGCGGAATGCCCGAATACGATGCCGGCGGGGCCGTCGCGACGGTCCAAGCCAGCGCTATCAGTGACGAGCAACGGGCGGCGATCGGGGGCAACAACGCACGCAAACTGCTGGGCCTGCCGGTGCAGGACAGCAAAATGCCGCGTTCATGGCCGCTTGCAGGAGGGAACCTGCAGGTGTGGGATGCGCATTCGCACCTCGGGCCGTGGTACAAGGCCGCCTACCCGGTTCACACCGCCGAGGAAACCGTCAGGCGCATGGACGAAGTGGGGCTGCAACGCATTACCGTCAGCGACATTCGGGCGTTGGAAAGCGACCCGGATGGTGGCAACGCCAGGGTCGTGCAGGCCTGCAGGGAATTTGCGGGCCGCATCTTCGGCTATGCTGCGTATGCTCCCCACAGGTACGCTGATGACATGGCGGCCTTCGAGCAGATTTTGGACCAGCCGGGCATCGTGGGCATAAAGATACACTGTGACACCCACAAGACGCCGCCGGATTCGCCTAAGTACCGCCCGGCATACGAGGTGGCCAATGAGCGGGGCCTACCGGTGTTGAGCCACGGGGTATTTGCGCCGGCGCAGCTTCCGCAGGTACTCAGGGAGTTTCCCAACATGGTGTACATTGCCGCTCACTACGGGGCAGGGGCGCCGGAGGGTATTGAACAGTACATCGCGGTTGCCAACGAATTTCCCAATTTCTACCTCGATGCCACCGGCTCGCAGATGCGGCGCGGGGCGTTTGCCAGGCTGGTCCAACAAATGCCGGTTGAACAGATAATCTACGGCGCTGATTTCCCCATCATGGACTTCCCCTACCAACTGGGCCGCGTGCTGTACGCCGACATCAGCGAGCAGGCCAAGCGCAAGATTCTGTGGGAAAACCCGGCGCGGATCTTCAAGGTCTGACGCAAAAGCGGGCACCACCGCAAAGAGTGTGAGGCAAATGACAGCCAAGCAAGTAGCCGAGTGGATTGAAAACCTGGTGCCGGGCAGGCCGTTGGGAAGCGATGAGGGCTTCCGCTGGGGTAACCCGCTCAGCGAGGTCAGCGGGATCGTGGTCAGTTGGATGGCGACGGTGGAGGTTATCGAGCGGGCGGCGGCCGAGGGCTGCAACCTGCTCATCGTCCACGAGCAGTTGACCTATCCCTACTCATTCATGGGCGGCACCATGGACCGGCACCTGTCGTGGCGCAGCAACCAGGCGCGGCTGGGGAGGCTGGCCAAGGGCGATATCGTGGTGTTCCGCGCCCACGGGATGCTGGATGCCTACTGCATACTGGATGACTTTGCCGCAGCCCTGAAGCTGCCGCCTGCGGCGGTCAAGGAGCAGTTCTATCGCGTTTACGACATCGAGCCTGTCACCGTTGCGGAGCTTGCCGGGCAGGTGCGGACCCGGCTGGCAATGGCAGGCGTGCGAGTGGTCGGGGACATGCAGCGCGTGGTGCAGCGCGTGGGCCTGCCGTGGGGCGGGCTGGGATTGAGCCTTAATGCGGCGTTCCTGGAGGGATTGCTGAGCTACGAACCGGACGTGTTCATTGCCGGCGAAACGGACGAGTATGCGATGTTCCTGGCCCGTGATGTGGGGGTACCGTTGATTGAAACAAGCCACGTGGTGAGCGAGAACATAGGCTTGCGCAGAGTGGCTGCCGACCTGGCGGCAGCGTTTCCGGAGGTGAAGGTGGTATTTCATGAAATAAAGTGCCCGTGGACGCTGGTATAGACCGCACGCGCCTGGCGAAGGGCAGGTGCCGGCCCGGCCTAGGTGTGGTCTTCCAGCCACTTAAGCAGCTCGTCGGCCTCGCGCTGCGAGGAGCATGACGTGCAGTAGCAGCACAGTTCGGGCTTCAGCTCGCGGTGGTACACCTTTATCGCCTCGGGTGCATCGTATATCTGCAGCGCCTTGCCCGCGGCCTGGATTGTCTTCAGCAGGTCCATCCACTCGATGAGGGGCTTTTGGCCGGCGCCGGGCACCCATTGAATTGCGTCCAGGTCGGGGTTGGCGAGGATTGCGTCCAGGTGCACGAGCGCGCCCGGGCCGTCATAGTGGTAGATGGTGTGGTCGAGGTAGGCCCATTCTTCTTCCAGCGCCGGCAAGAAGAACTCGTTGAAGACATCGGGCGAGACCATGATGGCAAAGTCGCACTGTGTAACGGCGAACTTGCCCTCGCAGTAGAAGGGGATCCAGCCGATGGTGCCCCGTTGAGGGCCGCGGCAGGCTTCATAAAGCGCCTCGTAAAAGAGCGGGTAGAGCCTGCGCACGTCCTGCATCGCCCTGTGGACCAGGTCGGGAGTGAGCAACAGGTCCATGCACAGGTCCTTGGGCTCGCGTATGGAGGCCAGCGCGTCGGCGTTACTGTGCAAGTCCAGCATTCCCGTGAGAAACTTGCCCTCCCCCACCTCTGCGAGCGTACGCATAAGCTGCAGGGTTCGCTGCCACCAGACGTTACCGGGATCGAATTCAAGCGGCAGTACAGCCTCCCAATCGTCCACGAAGGGTACCGCCCAGCTAGTGTCCTCCTTGCTGTCAACGGCGCGCTGCAGGTCAGCTCCCAGCCATGCGCCGAACATTTCCGGGCCGAAGCTGGGGTCACGGAAGGGAATCGCTTCGCCGGCCCAGTAGATGGTGGCAGCGTGGGCGTCGAACTGCTCGGCGACGGCGCGGTAGTCACCGTCCCACGCGGCCAGGTAGGCGGGAGCCGGCACCGGTTCGACACCGTCCAGTGGGGCAGTGACCACGCAACACGGCCGGTCGATTATTTCGTGCTCCCAGAACGCCCGCCAGCGCTGCTTCGCCTCCTCCAGGTCCGGCTTGTACGCCAGCTTCATGTCGCTTCCTCCTGTACGGAGATGATCTTGACGCCGGTTGTGTCCAGCGATAGGGAAAGCAGAGGGCCCAGCTCCCAGGGCCAAGCATGAGAGGTGGGCCCCAATGTCACTGTCGTCGCCGGGGCTGTCTATGGATGCAGCTACCGCCCGCTGAGCGTTTCACCGATAGCCTCGTCCAGCACCGCAACCCCTTCGAGCACCGCCTCTTCGTTGATGCACAGCGGCGGGTTGAGCTTGATGGCGCAGCCGCCTACGCCGACAGGTGCAAACAGCATCAATCCCTTCTCAATGCACCGCCGCGTCACCTCGAAGGCCAGCTCCGGGTTGGGCTCGGTGGTACCGGGGTGTGTAAACTGTACGGCCGCCACCAGCCCCTTGCCCTGGATAATACCTATGGCCTGGGGGTACTTGTCCTTCAGCGGCAACAGGGCATTGAGCATTACTTCACCGACGACCCTGGCGTTTTCGACCAGGTTCTCGCCGATAATGACGTCTATGCTGGCCAGGGCGGCAGCCACGCAGATGGGATTGCCGGTGTGAGTGCTGGTCATCGAACCTGGAGGATACTGGTCCATGACCTGCTGGCTGCCGACAACGGCGCTGACGGGCAAGCCGTCACCGAGGCCCTTGCCCAGGCACACGATGTCGGGGACAATGCCGTAGTGTTCATAGCCAAACAGCGTGCCGCAACGCCCAAAGCCGGCCTGGACCTCGTCCAGTGCAATAAGTATCTGGTGTTCGTCCGCCCACTGGCGCATCTGCTGGAAGTATTCCGGCGGCGCAAAGCAGGCGTTGACCCCTTGGTAAGTCTCGGAGATAACGCCGGCGATGCGGTCGGGCGTAACCCCCTTCTCTTCCAGGGACTTGAGGAAGAAGTCGAACGAGGTGTCCGGGCAGCGGAAGCCGTCGGGGAACGGCACCTGCACCATGCCCGGGTCGAGGTTGACTATCCATTCCTTCTGGGAGCGGAGGCCGCCGGCCATCTGTGCGCCCATCGTGCGGCCATGGAAGGCATTCTCGAAGCTGACAATGATGTTCTTTTGCTTGCCGCCGACCTGGATGCCGTGGGTGCGCATCAGCTTGATAGCGCACTCGGTGGTCTCCGAGCCGGTGGTCAGCAGGAAGCACTTGGCGTGCTGGGGCGGCGACAGCTCCACGATACGCTTGGCGAGCCTGGCGCGCAACTCGCTGGGGAAGCAGTAGTTGTGCAGCAAGTGGTGATTGGCCTGGGCGGTGACGGCCTCGACTACCTTGGGGTGGCTGTGGCCAGCACTGGTCACCAGCACACCGGAACTGAAGTCAAGCCACATGTTCCCCCACTTGTCGTAGACCTGCACACCTTCGGCGTGGTCCCAGATTACCGGAGGCTGGCCGGACATCGAGCGCGGCTCGTAAGTGCGCAGATCCTCCAGGATCGGTATTGATTCGGGGACCGGTATCTTGGTCTGGATCCGGCGATACTTGGTTTCAACCGGCGGAACCTCCCTGGGCTCAAGCGGAAAGACACGATCTGCCATCGGTACATCATCCTCACGAAAATTGCGTTACGGCAATACTGCGTTACGGCAATACAATGTCAATGAACTGAGTACAACTCGTTATCAACTGATTGCGACCGGCTGGCCTGTATCCGAGGACTTGTAGACTGCCTCGATGATCTGGACGGTCTTGCGACCCTCGTAGCCGTCACATTGTACCGGCTTGCCCTGCGTGACGGCGCCCAGCATGTCCTCGATGATATTGCCCGGCAGGTCCGCAGGTACAGCGAAATCACCGGGATCAAGCTGTACGCTGTCGGGGGCCTCTGCAAACTCCGGGCGCACGTATTGAGCCTGGTCAGCGCCGAATTCCGCGGTGGACTTGGCTGCCTCGAAGACGGTAATCTTTCCGTCTTTCCAGGCCACGGTGCCGGTGGTGCCGGTGATGGCGATTTCGGTGCCCAGATCCGGGAAGCTGCAAGTGGTGGTCAGCAGCGTGGCCATAGCCCCGGATGCGAATTTCAACATGCAGACACAGGCATCCTCGGTCTCGATATTGTGACCGTAGGTGCCCTTCCTGCCGAACACCCACTCCACCGGCCCCAACCACCACTGCAGCAGGTCCAGGTAGTGCACGGCCTGGTTGGCCAGGGAGCCGCCCTCGGTTTCCAGGCGGCTGCGCCAACCCTGCGGCATACCCGAATCGTAGTAATTCTGCCCCCGGAACCACCTCATCAATAGTACGGCGGCAATAACTTTGCCGATGGCACCTGATTGCAGGGCGGAGCGGATCTGGTGGTTGATCGGACTGTAGCGGCTTTCGAAATCGACAGCCAGCACCAGCCCGGCTTTCTCGGCGGCCTCGATAGCTGCATCGCAGGCCGCCACGTGTATGTCCATGGGCTTGGTCATGCAGACATGCTTGCCGGCCTGCAGGGCGCGGACGGCGAAGTCACAATGCATCCCACTGGGGGTCCATACGCCGATGACGTCAATGTCATCGCGCTTAAGCATTTCATCGTAGTCACGTATCCACTCGCACCCCAGCTCCTGCTGGGCCTGGCGCCCTCGCTCCTCCCAGATGTCACAGACGGCCACCAGTTCGGCTCCCGGGGTGTCTTTGACGATCTGGGCACGGCCCCGGCCCATGCCCAAGCCGACGATTCCAAAACGTACCGTAGCAGCCATGGTTAACCTCCAATGATTTTGCAAGTCGCCTGTTCGGCTGTGCGAACAGGTGTGTCGTGACGCTATGATTTTGCGGCTGAAATGTTACAGGTCCAGCGGTTGCCCCGCATGGCACCAGCGCCGGACAGCAGACAGCCGGCAGGCGCTGTGCCTGCCACCGGCGCAGGGGGACACTGTATTATTTCGTAGTAATCTTCAGCGCATTGGTCTGAGGGTCTTCGCTCATCTGCAATCCAAAGGCCTCGACCAGGAAATCAAGCGGCACATAGCGCATTCCCGCATGCCACCGAGGATAAGCGGTCAGCTCGCGGCGTCGCCAACTGATCCAGGCGCGCTTGTCATACATCGTCAGCCGCACCATCTTTCCATGACGCAGCAGGGTGATGCGCAGGCCGTCGTAACCGCCCATTCGGCTTTCGATGCCAAGGGCTCCCAGCACCTTCAACGGCAGCATGCGGGTGCCGCCGAGCTTGACAATGTACCGACCCAAGCCGGGCACGTGGCGGCCGTCCACATACACCTGCAACCAGTACATGCCCCCGACCGGGTACGGATGGGGGTTGGCGGCCCATATCCACGGCTCGCAGGACAGGGCGGAAACGGGACAGCAAGCGGCGCTCTGCACACCGATAACCATTACGCTTGCGGCCACTAGTATCACGACGGTCACAGCCGGCAAGGCTTTTGCGGTCATGTGATGGCCCCCTTCATGTTATCGCGTTGTCAAAGTTGCACGATCTGTCCGCTTTCTATGCTCTCATGGACGGCGGCGATGATCTTGGTCGCCTCCAGGCCGTCTTCTCCGCTGGGGTAGTCGCCGAGGTCCTCGATCGTGCCGCCCTCCAACAGCACGTTGACATTGTAGGCGAAGTCAGCGATGCTCTCCATGCCGTAGCCCTGGAATATCTGGCGCCCCTGCTTGTCGTAGCGTTCGCGCAAAAAGCTCATGTTGTGCGTCTGCATGCCCGGGGTGTCCCCCGTGCAGCAGGTGACGGTGCCGCGGTCCTGGCTGTCGCATTCCATCAGCCCTTCAGTACCCACCAGGCGGATACCCTGGTTGACCACGGCCTCGAAGGCGTCCGGCAGGTGCCAGGCGGTGTTATACACCACGGTGGCGCCGTTGTCGAAATTCACCATGAATGTGACGGCGTCGTAGGTGTCTACGCCCAGCGAGGAGAGCTTGCCCTTCATGCCGGAGGCCCACACGGCAGTGCCCTTGGCGCCCCCCATCAAAAAGCGCGTCAGGTCCACGAAGTGGATGCCCAAAAACCAGGCCGGGGAACTGTGCGGGGCCCAGTTGGGGAACCAGTCGCGGGGCACCTCGATGCGGTCCTCCATGTGGCAGTAACCATACTGGATCTTGCCCAGGTCGCCGGCGGCAATCTTTTGCTTCATGGCGACGTGATATTCGTCGTAGCGCTTGTGGAAGTCAACCATCAACAGTACGCCGGCCTTCCTGCAGGCCTCTATCATCTCCAGGCAGCCTTCCACCGTCACATCGAGGGGCTTTTCGCTCATCACGTGCACGCCGGCTTCGGCGCCCGCCAGGACGATATCCTTGTGGAAGGGGTCGGGGGTGACGACGGTGATGGCGTCGAGTTCCTCCTTCTCCAACATCTCCTTGTAGTCGGTGTACGGCGTGAACTCGAATTCCCGGCGGCGCTGTTCGAGAAGCTGCTCGTTTACGTCACAGCCGGCCACCAGCTTCGCCACTCCCTGGTAGCCGAGTTGACGGAAGCAGCGCAGATGGTTGATGCCGAAGGTTCCCAAACCTACAATGCCAATGCGTGCTTGTGCCATGTTTTGTCCTCCTTGTGCGTGTGCCCGGATGGGGCTGTTAACATGTCATGTTATTATGTTGTTAGCATCAAGTAGCAGTATCATGACGCTTGATGGCGTGACATGGGCTAGACCGTACCACACCAGCGGGCGAGGTACAAGGCCATGGCCTTGGCGCCCTGAACCACCTGCCGCCACTCAATGCGCTCGTTGCTGGAATGGCCGTAAGCGAGGTCGGAAGGCCCAAAGACCATGGTAGGAATGTTGAGCAGCTTGGCGTACAGCCTCGCGTCACAGCTTACGTTCCAGCCGAAGATTTCCGAAGGGATATCGCACTCCAGGGCCGCCTTGTGCAGGTATTGAACGGCCGGGTGGTTCGGGTCGCAGGCAAAGGCGTCGTTGTGCAGCTTGTCGAAGGTCAGCTCGTAGTGCGACTTGAGCCATTCATCGTCGCTCTTGTTGATCCAGTCACGCACTTCCTGCTTGACCTGCTCGATGTTCTTGTTGGGCAGGAAGCCCACACCGCCTTCGACCGTGCATTCGTCGGGGATTTGCGAGGGCCAGCTTCCGGCGTGGATCATTCCGATGCACACCTGCACGGGGGCCTCGTAGCGCTCGAAGAGCGGATAGTTGCGGCTCTCTTCCACAAGCACTTTTTCGTATTCCAGTATCCAGTGGAGGGCCTCCATCATTTTTTCGATGGCGTTGACTCCCTCGATGCGTCGGCCCATGTGCATACTCTTGCCGAAGGTGCGCAGCTTGAACCACACGGCGCCGCGGTTGGCGGGAAAGACATTGAGGTTGGTGCCCTCGGAGATGACGGCTGCTTCCGCGGTGTGGCCCTGGCGGATAAGGGCCAGCGCGCCGTTGCCGCCGACCTCTTCTTCGATGACATATTGATGCTGCACCCGGCCTGCCAACTTGACGCCCAGCTCCTCCAGCGCGGCCTGAGCCAACATCAGCATGACGCAGGGACCCTTGCAGTCCGTGGCGCCTCGGCCCCACACCCAGCCATCCACGTACTTGGGGGTGAAGGCCTCTTCCCAGCCGCCGGCGGGGACGACATCCAGATGGCTCTGGACGATGATGCTGTGTCCCTGGCCGTGGCCGCCGGCGTTGACTACCACGTTGTAGCGCCCCTCGTAGGGGCACTCGTTTTCGTTGTGGGTGTATTCGGGATCGTCAACGATGCTCTCAGGGATTTCCGAGTATTCGGCCGGCACCCCGATCTCCTGGTCCCAGATGTCTTTAGCGAGCTTGACAACTTCCTGCTCATTGCCCTGCACGCTCTCGCAAGCGATCATGTCCATCAGCCACTGCCGCGCCCGGTCCTGCCACTTGTCGACAGCCTCCGAAACTTCCTGGCAAGTTAATTCACTCAACAATATCGCCCTCCTGCTATCATCAACACAATGAGAATCGCGCATCGCATAACCGCTAGCTTGTACAGTTCGCCGCCAGTGATGCGATACCTGCACACAGCCTAGCTATTTACGACTTGGGCGCCGCAGGCTGCGATGGGCAGCACCAGGGTGGTGGCACTTACTCCCTGGCGCCGAAGTGCATCTTGCATGGCACAGCCCACAGCAGTGGCATTATCGCTGACAAAGGCCACGATGGTGGGGCCAGAGCCGCTGAGGGCAGCGCCGTGAGCACCGGCCTCGATGGCGGCCTGGCAGGCTTGCTGCAGGCCCGGAACCAGGTGGGCACGGTAAGGCTGGTGGAGCCGGTCCTGCATCGCCTGCCCCAGCAATTCCAGGTGCCCGCTGATAAGGCTGGCAAAGGTCATCACCGCATGGGAGGTATTGAAAACGGCGTCGGCATGGGGCACATGCTCCGGTAACACCCGGCGGGCTTGCTCGGTATTGACTTCAAACTCCGGGATTGCCACCACAACCTGCAGGTGAGCAGGTGGGGAAAAGCTGAGGCAATCCACGCGGTTGCCGGCGGGACAACAGACAGTCAGGCCACCGTACAGGGCCGGGGCGACGTTGTCAGGGTGTCCTTCCAAGGAGGCCGCGACCTGGAGCAGTTCGTCCCTCGTGCATCCAAGGCCAAGCAGTTCGTTGCAGGCAACCAGCCCGCCGACGATCGCGGCACTGGAGCTGCCCAAGCCGCGGGCGAGGGGAATCTCGTTGTGCTGAACCAAGTGCCAGCCCTGCTGGGCGCGGCCTGCTTGCCTGGCGAGTGTGTCGGCGGCCTGCAGCACCAGGTGGCTGCGGTCGCGGGGGAGCGTCCCGGCGCCTGCTCCTGTTATCTGCACGCTGGTTGTATCATGGGGGGAAAGTGCCACAGTGTTGTATAAAGCGAGCGCCATCCCCAGGCAATCGAAACCCGGCCCTAGGTTGGCGGTAGTTGCCGGGACTTGCACCTTCACGCACGTGCTGGGGGCCATTTTGTTACCTCCGCGGCTACAGATGCGGGATATACACGCGTGGCAGCCTCGGTGACAAGCGGCTGACGACTTCCTGAACGATGGTACCGCTGCGCTCGGCCACCTCGGCGACGCTGATGAATTCTTCGCCCTGCCGTCCCATCAGTATCGCCTCTTCTCCCACCTGCACGTCACCGAGGTCGGTCACGTCGACGGTAGTCCAATCCATGGCCACGCGCCCCACCACGGGCACCCGCCTGCCCCTGAGCAATACTTCGCCCCGGTTGGAGAGGGCGCGCGGATAGCCGTCGGCATAGCCTAAGGGGAGCAGGGCAATCGTCGTGGGACGCCGGACGACAAAGGTTCCGTCGTAGCCGATGCGGTCGCCGGGCTGCACATGCTTGACGAGGGCGACCTTGGCCTTGAGAGTCAGCGCCTGGGTCATCGTCGGCATATAGCTGCCTCGGGGGTTGCGCGGCAGGCCGTAGATGAGTATGCCCGGTCGCACAGCGTCCAGCCATGCCTCGGGGTAGCGGACCAGGGCGGGGCTGTTTGCTGCATGCACCAGGGGGATGCGACACCCCAAGACGTTTTCAGCCGTCCTGACAGCCTGCTTGAAACGTGCCAACTGCTCGAGGGTGAAGCGTGGATCGGTCAGGGCGCTGGCAAAGTGCGTGAAGGCACCGGCCAACTGCAGGCCGTCGAGGCCCCGCAGCACGCGACACAATTGCTCTACCTCCTCTACCCGCACTCCGTGACGGCACATGCCGGTGTCTATCTTCAAGTGCACCGTAACCTTGGTGCCCAGCTGCAGGCCGATCTTTGAGAATGCCTCGGCCTCGGCGGCGCTGTTCAGGGTCACAATGATGGCGTTTTGGGCGGCGACTTCGACTGCGTCGCGCGGCACAGGCCCCAGCACGAGGATGGGGGCGGAGATGCCGGCCTCACGTAGCTGCAGGGCTTCCTCCAGCAGAGCAACGGCCAGCATATCGGCCCCTGCCTGCAGCACGACCTTGGAGACCTCGACGGCTCCGTGGCCATAGGCGTTACTCTTTACCACGGCAATGATGCCCACCTGCTGGCCGAGCACTGCCTTGATATGGCGGACATTGTCGAAGATGGCTTGCAGGTTTACTTCCAGGTAGGCCGGACGCACAGGAAAAATCCTTCTCTCGCGGCTGAGATGATGCAGGTTAACCGTCGAGGCATTGTAGTCAGCGACCCTCCGCGCTGTCAAGCAACCAGCACCCGGCGGCTACCTGGCGGCATGGTTGTTGCGGCGCAGATGCGGCGGGAGGTTGGCCTCGTAGCGCTGCAGGTAGCCGAGGATGTACGAGGAGACGACAATGCCGGCCGAGGTGAGCATGCCGGCCCACAGCACTGCATGGCAATACAGGCGGGCGGCCACCAGTTGCTGGACCACGTACCAGAGGCTCAACAGGACAATGATGCCCACGGAGAAGAGCGCGGCACACGAGCCGCTGGGCGGCTGGTCAAGGGGGAAGCTGCCGGACAGGTCGGTGGGCGGCAGGCCAAGGGAGGGCACGTCCTGGGCGTGATCATTGCGCTCAACCCAGCCCCGCATAGCCTGGTACAGCCGGGCGGTGGCGGCAACGGTTTGCCGCAAGGTGCGGCCTTCGCGCGAGGCGATGGTGAAAGCGCGCGTAGGCTCGCCGGGAACATGCCAGAAGACGACTATTCTCTGCGGCGCGCCCGGCGGAGCAACCATGTCTATGCGCTGGATCGCCTCGGCCCGCAATTTCCAGGCGTAATGGTCACCCCTGAATACCATTACTCCCGGCGCCAAGGTCAGAAAACCCACATCACGGTCGGTTTCCCCCTCCCAGGTGCGTAGCTCGTGGCCGGGCGAGAACCCGACGAAATGCCACTGGGATGCCTCGGGAAGGGGCAAAGAGGAAGTGTCCTCCAGCACACGGGCCTGAAGGCGCCTGCGCAGTGCGGCGTTACCCACCAAGGGCAAGCGTTCGCGGCAGACCTGCAGCAGGGCAATCTCGACCAGGAAACAAGCCACCGTAAGGGCGATGGCCACGGGGCCACGGGCAGGGGCCAGGTGAGCGAGGGCAACAAGCCCCGCCGCGAACGGCCCCACGCCGACGGCGAACAGGATGGCGCCTGCCAGCCTGCGCATCCGGCGCTTGAACCTGGCATCGAACACCGCTGCTGCCATCAGTCTCTCCTGGGTAGGCGGAAGTCGAGGGTAATGATGCTGCCGGCGGTCACGTTGGCGATGCCTTGCTGGGCGCGGTGGTTGAACTTGAATGCCACGAGCCGCTGACGGCCGGGCGGCAGGTCAATACCATAGTCACCGGCCGGCGAGGTCAATGTCGCCAAGCGCGCCAGGCGGAACCACGGCCCGTCGATGAGCTGGCGGCCGCACCGCAATTCAATGGCCGTGCGCCTAGTAGGTGGGACTTGCGCCAGGAACGGAGCCTCCAAGGCAGCAACCACCTCGGCTACACCGGCACCGCTGTAACTGACATTGCCTCTGACCAGCCCCGGGGTGCGCGAGTCGTCCATGACCAGGTGCAGATTGCAGCCCGTGGCGTCATGGCCGGCGCCGACGTTGGCGTACTCGGCGTCGGCGAAGTATCCCTCCAGGGCAGTAAACACCAACCATTCTCCATACCGCGCCGGACCCAGCACGTAACGGCCGTCATCGTCGGTGAAAGCGGCTATGTATTCGACATCCGGATTTTCGGGGTCGGCGGGGACAGGAGGGGGGATGTCAATAATGCTGCCGCCGACAGCGTCCAGCAGGTCAGGGGCCTCAAATACAGCGATGACCAGCGCGCCGGCCACCGCTGCGGTACCGTCCGTGGTGGTGTCACGCGTTACGCGGCCACGTATCACTGCCCCGCTGAAGGGGTTAATCTGCCCCAGGTTCAGGGAGCTGTTGCCGACTATTTCAACCTGGCGGTGCCACCCACGGTGCTTGGAATTGTTGGCCAAGGAAAGCAAGTGTATCCCCTCGGGCATTCCCGCCATGTTCAGGCTGCCGTTAGGGTTGGGAGTGACGTTAAGGCTGTACCCATCAATATATACCGTGTATTGGGCCGGATTGTCGTCATTGATAAGGCCCAGTATCTCGCCTGCTTTCACCCACCCGATGATCTGGGCTATAAGCAGCACTCCCGCGCAGCCGCTCACGACCACGCATACCAGCAGGCCTGTGGCAATCGGTGGCAGTACGAGCCTTGTTTTTGCAAGCACTTTCCCAGCCTCCGGATGAAGCGGATATGATGCGGGTCAGCGGTCGGGGCGTGGCGGCACCAAGCCGGCCCAGGGGTCGCGGGCAGCAGTCCCCAACAAACGAAGCTATCGTCCCTTGCCGCAACCGCTGTTTGCGTATCGCCTCACGATGCAATCTGTATGCCACTGGCCGGTATCGTCTGTGCACGTCGGCCGCTGCCCGGCGCGGCACCGCAAAGCCCAACCAGTTTTTACCTATTGGACAGTCGCCGGCGATTCTAGGTTCGGCATCGCCGCCACGAAATCCTGGAATATTCCTGGTTCTTGACCCTTACGTGGGCGGTCTGATATACTATACCACACAGGTGGGGTCGTAGCTCAGTTGGGAGAGCGCCTGAATGGCATTCAGGAGGTCAGGGGTTCGACTCCCCTCGACTCCACCACGAATTTTGCGATGAACAAGGCCGGTGCCGCAAGTGGCGCCGGCTTTTGTTTTGCCTGCGCAACGCGCACTGAGGGCTGGCGCTCACCAAGTGCGGGGGCGGTGTAACGGCCTACTCGCGGGCCTTGGTAGCTTGAGCGAGATCCATGGTACGCAGCCGCCGCATTCCCTCGTAGGAGGAAAGGGCAACGAGTGCAGCGACGATAAGGACGGTGACCAAGTAGACCCACCAGGGCAAGACCGGACGGAAGGACATGTTTTCGGTAGTAAAGCTGCTCATGTACAAGGAGTTGAGGGCAACGCCGAAGGGCATTCCGATAAGCAATCCCATTCCCGCGAGGATACACAGCTCAATGGCGGCCAGCCAGGCGGCCGCGCCGGCCGTAAAGCCAAGGGTCCGCAGGGTGGCAAGCTCACGGGTGCGTTCCAGCAGGGACACGGAGGCGACCGTGTGGATAGCCGAGCCGGCCAGGAGCATGCCAAAGCTGAGCAATATCCCGATGAAGATAAACATAAGGGCCATCTGCTCATTTATTTCCTGCTCGACGTCGGCGGTGGTGGAGACCAGGGCGACGTCGTCGGAGCGTTCCAAGCGGTGCGTGAAGGCGGGGACCTGAGAGCGGTCGCAGGCCACCAGCCCGCCGTACGAGCTCTGCGGGAACACCGCATCGGCCAGCGAGCGGCGCACGTCATGAAACTCGCCGTAAGCGGTCGCGCCGATGGCGACGTCGGTAATGCCGGCCACGCGCATTGTAGTCCACACGCGGTGCCTGCGGCTGGATTTTATCCATTCCACGACTACCGGGTCACCAGGCTCGACATGGAGCCGAGCGGCCAGTTGCTTGGGGATCCATACCGTCCCCGGTGTCACATCAATGATCTCGCCGGTAACGGAATGGACATGCAACAAGCGCTGGCCGTGCTCGATGCCGGTCAGCACCACGTCACCGCTGCCCCAGCCGGTCTTTATGCGCACCGGGACGGAAACCGTGGGGGTGAAGGCATTTGAGTGAGGGAGGGCGGCAATCGCCCGGCCGAGGGACAGGGCGCGAGGGCTGGTGAATTGCACGTCTATTTCATACTTGCGGGTACCGCTCAGCAGTTCGTTGATAGCATCCATGGTGGAGGCCTGCATGCCGAAAGTGGTGATGATAATGCTCGCTCCCCCCACAATGCCGGCGAGGGCCAACAGCGTGCGGGAGGCGCGGCGGAATATGCCGCGCACCGGGATGCGGTAAGCGATCGTCGCCAGTCGGGTTATCCGTACCAGGCGGCGCTCAAAGGCCAAGCGGCGCGGGCTTTCCACCTCGCCCCTCATCGCCACGGCCGGGTGCAGGCGGGCGGCCATGCGGGCCGGAAGGTACGCTGCCACCAAGCCGGTCACCAGAGCCAGAAACATCCCGACGGATAAGGTGTCCCAATGCGGGGAGGTGACCATGTACGGCAGGCGCAAGACGGCGCCGTAGTTGGAGGCCGCCCAGACTGACAAGGCGTAGCCGCCTGCGAGGCCGGGAACAGCACCAAGGAGGCTTACAAGCAGGCCCTGCATGATGTACTGGGTGAGTATCTGCCGGCTGCTGAAGCCACAAGCCCGCAGGGTGCCGATGATGCCGATTTGCAGGCGGACGATGCGGCCCAGGGCGCTGTACAACGAAAGGCCGGCGGAGCTGAGAAACAGGATGGGGAAGAAAAAGCTCATGGTGGCAAAACCCTGCTGGTCGAGGCGGAGCAGGCGCTTGCTGGGCTGGTCATCCTGGACGTAAGAGGTCTCCACGCCGTAAGAATGGGCCAGGCCCTCGAGTTTTTCCAGTACCTCCTTCTCGTAGCCGGGGTCGGTCAGGCAATGAATCTCCGTTATCCGCCTGCCGGTTCCGAACCATTGGCGCGCCTGGTCCTGGTCGATGAAAACCACGCCGAAGGTACCGCGCGAGACGAACACGACGTGCTTGGAGGGGACGGGATAAAGGTATTCGGGACTGCAGGCCAACCCCACGATAGTGAAACGGCGCTCCCGCGACTGGTAGGAACACTTGATGACATCGCCGACCTTGTAGTTGTTCTCGGCGGCGAACTGGTGCTCCAGTACTGCTTCGTGTGCCGCCGCCAGGTAGCGGCCTTCGACTATGACCAGGTCGTTGATGGGTGGACGGCGGCGGGGGAGGCCGACAAACCTGCCAAGCACGCGCTCACGCCGTCGGCCGCGCTGGATAATGGAGCCATCCTTGACCACGCGGCCCATGGCAGCCCTCACGTGAGGGATGGTACGGGCCACATCCACGAGTGAAGCCGGAGCGGCATCAAACAAGACGGAGGCGTCGGCGAAGTGCGTGATGGAGTAGATGTGATTGTAGGAGCCGGTGAGATTCTGGTAGGCGCCGTATAATCCCACGTACAAGCCCACGCCCAGGGCCACCAGGATCATGAGGGCGATGGCCTGGCGGGCAAGTGCCCGCGTGTCGGCCCAGAGCTTGCGCCGCAACATCGGGACTGCATATAGGCGCGATTGCCTAGAAGGTGAGTTCACTGGGATGGACAGCCTCCCCAGGGGCCACCTCTATCACCTGCCCGCTGCGCAGGCGGACGACTATGTCGCCGAGGCGTGCGAGAATGGTATTATGGGTGACCATCATGACCGTCATGCCGCGCTTGCGGGTTTCGTGCCACAGCAATCCGAGCACCTCGAGACCGGTTTCGACGTCCAAGGCCCCGGTCGGTTCGTCGGCCAGCAGCAGGCGGGGCTGTTTGACCAGGGCGCGGGCGATGGCCACGCGCTGCTGCTCGCCGCCGCTGAGCTGCGAGGGCAGGTGATCGGCGACGTGTGCCAAGCCCACGGCAGCCAGGGTATCGGCAGCCAGGTCATCATTGCCCACAAGCTGGGCCACCAGGCGCACGTTTTCCAGGGCGGTGAGCGTGGGGACGAGGTTGAACATCTGGAAAACGAAGCCGACTTCCCTGCGCCGGTACTCGGTAAGCTGCGCCTCGTTCATGTCGTTGAGGCGCCGGCCGAACACGAGCAACTCGCCCTTGGTGGGGACGTCGAGGCCGCCGGCGAGGTTGAGCATGGTGGTCTTGCCCGAGCCGCTGGGCCCGACAAGAACCACGAAGCGGCCGGCGGGAAGTTGGAGGTTCACTCCGCGCAGGGCATTGACGGTCACATCGCCCAGCAAATATTGCTTCCAGACGTCGCGGGCGACCAGAGCCGGCACGTTCTCGGCAGGCACGGCATCCACGTCTTACGACCCTCCCGGCGCTACGGGTGTGGGCGGCGGCATAGGGACGGCCTTCACGCGCTGGCCTTCGCGCAGCCCCTGCTTGCCCTCCACCACAACCTGGTCGCCGGGCGCAAGACCGGAGCGGACCTGTATGGAGACGAAGTTGTTGGGGCCGATGGCGACATTGCGGCGGTGGACCCTGCCGTCAGCGACGACCCATACCCAGTTTTCGGCGCCCTCGTGGATGACAGCGGCAGTGGGAATGAGCAGGGCCTCGGCCAGCAGCAGCACTTCGCCGTCCACATCCACCTCCGTTCCCGGAGGCAGGGAGAAGCCGGGGCTGCTGACCTTGCAGCGCACGCGCACCTGGTTGGCCGAGCCGGGCAGGTCGAGGCGCGGCACCGCGGCCTTGCCGACCGCCTCAACCACTATCTCCCACGGCTGGCTGAGATAGCCGCCGGCGCGGCAGGTGAAGCGGTCGCCGGGGCGGATGTGTACTGCATCCTCGCCGGCAACGAAGGCGGTCACCCAGCGGTTGCTGTCGGAAACCACTCTCAGGACGGGCTGGCCGGGCGCCACCGTCGCCCCTTCACGCAGGTAGACGGCCGCCACCGTTCCGTTGTAAGGAGCCTGGATTACCTCCGCGCGCACCGAGGCGGACGGTATTGTCGCGCCCGGTTCGATGCGCGCCAAGAGCTGTGACTTGCTGACCCGGTCGCCTTCGCCCACGTACAGCTCCAGGATGCGGCCGGCGGTCTGGAAGCCCAGGTCCGCGCTTTCTGCTTCCACAACGCCCGAAGCGGCAATCTGGAGGGTAAGCGGCCCGCTGGAGGCCGTAGCCACCTGGACCTTGGGGAGCCGCATCGCAAACGCGGCAACGACCAGGATCGTGATGACAACCGCTGCAACTAGGACATACCACTTATTGCGCTTCATCCACTCAGTCATGTTAGTTATAAGTTTAACCGCCACGCGGATAATTCCTTCACGGGCCGGCGGGCGGGCGATACAAAGGGTTTAGGGCCTAGGGGGCGAAAATAGCGGGCAAGTGAGAAATTGAACAGGGAAGTGATCTCGAAGGGCCGACTGCAGTTGGCTGCCATGTTGATAATGAGAGCGCCGACTTCGTTTGCGGGGATAGGGCATTCAGCCGCAAGTTGCCGGCAGGTTGTCAGGCAGACTAACAAGAGGAGGGGATCTCAGTGCGGGAAAGGGAGAAGATGTGCATCCAACAATGGTTCGTCTGGGGGGTGGAACAGGTAGCACCCGTTTCAGGCCTTATTGGTTCTGTGATATTAGTCGTCTTGCTCTTCACGCTCCCATCTGTGCTCATATGTGGCGTCGAGGGAAATATCATTGCCGGCCTTGCTGCCCTGGGGACCGGGTTTATCGTGGTCTGGTACGCCTGGGAGACGCACAAGATGGCGGAGGCTACCCAAACGATGGCAAGGGAACAGATCCGACCCGAGCTTGTGCTAGATGGTGCTACCCCAGAAA
>JALGVG010000185.1 GCA_029819875.1 Candidatus Zipacnadia bacterium
TCGAAGTCCACTGCTGACTTGAGCATGTAGGCCAGACTCTGCATGTACGGGCACACGAAGCTGTCCGTCATCTCCGGGTTGGCAGTGGGCAGATTGATGACACTGGGCATCCACAAGAAGTCTATCTCCTTGTCCAGGAGGTTGAGAACGTGGCCAAGCACTATTTTCACCGGGAAGCAGGTTTCGGCGACGCTGGCTTCGGCGCCCTCGTGGATGATGCGCTTGTTGGTGCGGTCTGACAAGACCACGTTGAAGCCCAGCTCTCCGAGGAACGCCTGCCAGAAGGGGAACAGCTCGTGGAAAAGACCGGCCCGCGGAATGCCGATGCGGGGAGCGTCCTGCGGTATCGGCTTGCTGGGCTGGTATGAACCCAACAAGGCCCGCTCGCGCTCGCGGAACAGGTCGGGTATTCCCTTGGCCTTCTGCGAGGCGCGGCGGTCGACGTCGTATTTTTCGCAGCGGCTGCCGTAGTACAGGGGTCGTTCGCCCTCTATGATGACCTTGTTTATCTCGCAATGATTGGGGCAGTCCTGGCATTCGAACGACTCGATGGTGTATTGTTTCTTGGTCAAGTCGAAGCCCTTGAACGAACTGCCCTCTCCCGTGTCGGTCTCCTGGGCGATTATGGCACAGCCAATGGCGCCGGTGACCTCGTTGTGGGCCGGCACCGTAATCGGCTTGCCGGTCACCTGCTCGAAGGCAGCCACAATGGCCTTGTTGAAGGCCGTTCCCCCTTGGAAGAAGATCCGCTCTCCAATCTTCTTGGGTGCCACCACGCGATTGAGGTAGTTGTAGACAATGGAGTAAGCCAGCCCGGCCACGAGGTCCTCGGTTGCAGCCCCTTGCTGTTGATTGCGCTGCAACTCGGTCTCCATGAACACCGTGCAGCGCTCACCAAGGTCGATGGGGTGCTTGGACCGCAGGGCCAACTCGGCGAACTCGTCCTTGATGGAAATGCCCAGTTTCTCGGCCTGCTCCTCGAGGAAGGAGCCGGTGCCGGCAGCGCAGACCTTGTTCATCTCGAAGTCAACGACTGAGCCGTGCTCGAGGCTGATGTACTTGGAGTCCTGGCCGCCGATTTCGAAGATGGTATCCACCTCGGGGTCTATGGCCAACGCTCCCGTCGCCTGGGCCGTTATTTCGTTGCGTACCACGTCAGCGCCGATGAAGTCGGCTATCAGGTAGCGGCCCGAGCCGGTGGTGCACGCGCGGCGGATTTCCACCAGGTCGCCTATTTCCTGCCCGATCTCAAGCAAGCCCTGGCGGACCGCCTCGATCGGGCGGCCGGCCGTCATCAGGTAACGCTTGGCCAGGATGTTGCGGTTTTCGTCCATCACCACCAGGTTGGTGGATATAGACCCCACATCAACTCCCAGGTATGCCGGGATCTTCTTGCCGGGTTCGGGGTCAGGAGGGGTGACCTTCCCTTCCATTATCACCGACCGTTCCAGTTTCAGCGGAGGCAGTTTGTCGGCCTGTCCGTCACCTGATGCCTGGTAATTGCGCAACTGGTCGATCTTGTCCAGGTCAGGGCGACTGAAGCCCGCGTTGCGGGACTGCAGGACTGCACCGATAGCCCCCATCGAGGCGAAGTGCTCCGGGACCTGGAATTCATCGGGCTTTGCCTCCAGCACCTCGCGCAACGCCTGCTTGATGCCCGGATTGGCAGCCACTCCCCCGTGGAAGGAAATAGGCGGCTCGATCGGGGCCGCAGAGCCCACCGTGCTCTTGAAGTTTCGCGCCAAGGCCAGGCACAGACCGGCCACGATGTCATGCGTGGGCGTAGCCTTCTGTTGGAGATGGATCATGTCGCTTTTGGCGAACACGCTACAACGGCCGGCGACACGGGGCGGGTTTTTCGATAGCAGTGCCATCTGCCCGAACTCTTCGATGCTCAACCCCAGGCGGCTGGCCTGTTGATCGAGAAAGGAGCCGGTGCCGGCCGCACACATCGTGTTCATGGCAAAGTCAGCCACGTCCACTTCCCCGTTGTCCTTGTGCTTGAGGAATATCAACTTGGAGTCTTCGCCGCCGATTTCCACGACGGTCTTGATGTGGGGGTGCAGGCGGCCCGTCGCCACGGCCTGCGCGACGACCTCGTTGACGAAGTTACCGCCCAGCACGTCGGCGACTATGCGCCCGCCGGTGCCGGTGGTGGCAAGGCCGGCGATGGTGTCTGCACCGTATTTGTCGATAATTTCGGCGACAGCATCTGCCGCCACGCGCATCGGGTGACCCTTGTGGCGAATATAACGTTCGTGCAGAATGCTGTCGGCATCATCCATTACAACGACATTGACACTTACTGAACCGATATCAAGACCTACGTATAGTGGTTGTTGCAAATTCATATACAAATTATCCTCCTGCTGTAAAACAACCGTCCATGCAGCGTCACACAACTAGCCTACCTTAGCTTAAGCAAGGCTGGTAATTCTTCAGCGGACCCCTCAGGGAGCAGATTTATTATACATTAACACCCCGTTAAAGCCAACAAGCTCGAAGAAAAAAATATAAACAGGGAATATACAACCGCCCTTTCAATGTGCAGGGATTGGTGGGGTTTTTGTTGAAAGTTACACGTACAATCGCCGGGTCGTCGATAGATTCGGCATCTTCATCAGTCAGTGGCGGGACGTCATGATACGCATCCTGGACAGGTATTTGTTTCTCCAATTGTTGCCGCCGTTTGGTGTGGCACTGCTGACTTTCGTCGTGCTCATCTCCGGCCATTTCCTGTGGCAGGCCACTCAGATAATCGTCCAACACCGCGTGCCGCCTGTAAACGTCTTGTACTTCGTGTTGCTACAAATGCCCCGCGCCACCGTGCTGGCGGTGCCGGTTGCCACGCTGCTGGCTTGTTCCCTGGTCGTCAGCCGGCTGGCGGCGGAAAATGAGTTGACAGCCATAAGCACCGGCGGCGTGAGCACCATGCGCATTTGTTTGCCCTTGTTGGTGCTGGGGTTATTGGCATGTCTTGCATGCCTGGGGGACAGCGAATTGCTGATACCGGCTGCTGACCAACAGTCACGTGTGCTTATGAACAGGATATTGTTCAGCCGCAAGAGCCTCTCCATCCGGCCCCGGACCTTCATTGACGCTGGCAACGGGGTGTACTTGTACGCCGCGGACGTGGATACGCGTCGCGATATTCTTACAAACCTGGTGACCTTTGTAGTGCCTTCAAAAGGGCCCGTGCTGGCCCGCTGGACACCTCAAGCGAGGTTCAAGGATACCGGCATCGAGATAGAGCCCGGCCTGTGGTACTGTTTTGCTGCGGATGGGAGCTTCACCTGGGGGCATGACAACGGGGGGAGGTTGGCCCTGGCCGGGCTGCCTGCGGCAGGAACACTGGGAGGGCACACGCTGGGGAATCTGAGCATGCGTGAACTGTTGCGCCGTGCCCGGGACCTGGAGCGGCGCTACCCGGGGCAGGGAGTACGCTATCTTGTGGAACTTCACTGGCGCCTGGCGCTGTCTATATCACCGCTGATCTTCGCCCTTCTGGCCTTGCCGGTCGCGTCCAAGATGGGGCGTCGCGAAAGCCTCATTGGGGTACTGGCGACCATTATCATTGTGTTTGTGTACTTTGTGATAATGCTGTGGATGCGGATACTAGGTGATGCGGGCCGTCTGCCGCCTGCCGTTGCGGCATGGTCGCTGAATTTGGTCATTTGCTGCTTGGCGCTGATTGGTATCTACAAATGTCACTAAGGTGTACGCTTAGCACGTCAGTTGGCAATGGAACAGCCTCCATGTTACCAGTTGCCTGCAAATCAGCGCGATTGGGATTCAGCGGCGCGCCTCTGTGTTGGGCTGTAGCATGGGTCGTGATGATCATGTGCCCGGTAGCGCCGGTTATGGGTGCTGAACAGGCACCTTCTTCCAGCCAGGCGCAGCAGCAAGCCCCCCCGGCTCCACAACATGTCACCACGCCCACCGTCCCCCACCGGGAGCCTGTTGCCAATCAGCCCGCCGAGGTTTCTTCCGGCGAATCTGCAGAACCTGCTGCTGATGCCGGCCAGCGTTGGCCGGGCGAACCGGGACCTGACCAGGCGGTTGTCGAGGGCTCCAAGGTGCGGGTCGAAGGCGGAAAGTTGGTCGCCGAAGGCGGCGTCACCGTGCGGACGCCGGATCTTACTATCACGTCGGATCGGGTTATCATTGATGAGTCCCGTAAGTGGGCGGAATTTACGGGCAATGTCAGCGCCCAATCCCAGACCTCGCATAGCACCGCCGCCAGCCTTCATATCAATCTGGACAGCGAGGAATGGAGCATAACCGGCGGACGCACCACGGTCGAACCGGAATTTTTCCAGCCTGGGCAGGTACTGGAGCCGTTGTTCCTGAGGGCCGAGTCGGCAACCGGCAAGGCAAAGAACGGCCCCATTGAGGCGCACAACGGCCTGTTCACCTCCTGCAACCTCGAGCACCCGCATTATGCCATCCAATCCCCGGACATCACCGTAATTCCCGAGAACAAGGTCATAATCCGCAAACCCGCATTCTATCTGTTCGGCCACAAGATTATCCGGTTCCCCTTCAACCTGGTATTTGACTTGACGGGAAAGCAGAATCGCTTTTTCCCAGAAATCGGTCAAAACGCCATGGAGGGGTATTATGCCAAGTTTGCTTACCTGTACCTGGCCGGCAAGGCGGGGGAGGGGTTCCTGCGCTTGCACCTGACCCAAAAGCGGGG
>JALGVG010000186.1 GCA_029819875.1 Candidatus Zipacnadia bacterium
GAGAATCTCTCCGCCCGTGAGATAGAGGGATTGCTGGCGTGGGTGGCGGCAGGCAGGGAGGCCGTCATTGCAGTGGAAGGCAAGCCGGGGTTTCCGTTCATCGCTGCTTCGCCGCTGTACCCCTCCGACACGTTGCTTGCCCACCTGGGGCTGGGCCTGGTCACCACGAAGGTTGCGGACGTAGATGTGAAGGTGCCACGCAGTGACGAACCGGCACTTCAAGATGTCACGATGCTGCACGTTCCCGGGCCTCACCGCCTGGTGCGCCTGCCCACAAAAGGTGCGGTGCGGGATTTCCTGTCGAAGCTTGTCAAGCGACGCCGGGGTAAGCCGGGTGAACGCGAAACGGTGATCCCTGACATAGTACCCTTGCCGCCTGACGAGTTTGAGCCACTCGTCGGCTCGGCCAAGCGCGGTATCGTGGTGATGCTCAGATACGGCCGCGGGCGCGTGTATGTCGTATGCGAAGCCGATATGCTCAGTAACGGGTGGATCCGGCGGGCGGATAACGTGGTCCTGGCCGCCAATATTGCGTTTGCTGAAGGCGGCCGCGGGCCGGTGTACTTTGATGAATATCACCATCCACGCGCATACAAGTACGGAGAGCGCGAAGGGATCGAGCGGCTGAAGGGAACTGCCGTGTTGGCCGCGTTGTGGACACTGATCGCTATTCTGTTCTTGTACGTTGGGGGGAAGATGTGGCGCTTCGGCCGCCCTCACAGGTTGCCGGAAGCGTCTCGTCGCAGTGTCCTCGAATACGTGCATGCATTTGCCGGCCTTTACCGGCGGGCGCATGCCGGTGGTGCCGCCGTCGCCGCCCAGGCTGCGCGCCTGCGTCGAAAGTTGGCTGCAATCAGCGGGCTGCCCGTAACGGCGGACGCCGCGCTGGTGGCTGCTGCCGTTGCCCGGCGCTGCCGGCGAATCAACAGCGATGAACTTGCCGCTCTGCTTCAGGAGTTAGAGGCTGTCGGAGAGGATGACCGCCTGCCGGACGCCGAGGTGCTGAGATTGAGCCGCAAGATAGCCAAAGTCGAGGAGGAGATTACCGACCATGCAGGCTCCACTGCAGGATAAGATTACGGGGAGACTGGCCAGTGAAATCATCGAGATGTTGAGCAAGGCGGTTGTCGGCCAGCGGGTTGTCATCGAGCAGATGCTGGTGACGCTGCTGGCGCGGGGCCACGCATTGCTGGAGGGAGTACCCGGCACGGCCAAAACCCTGCTGGTTCGCGGGCTGGCCCGTTGCCTGGGGATGGATTTCAAGCGGGTGCAGTTAACTCCCGACCTGATGCCTTCGGATATCATAGGCACAAATGTATTCGACCTGGCCTCCAGCACCTTCACGCTGCGCAAGGGGCCGGTATTTACGGGCCTGCTGCTGGCGGACGAAATCAACCGTGCCCCGGCCAAGACACAGTCGGCCCTCCTGGAGGCAATGCAAGAGCGCCAGGTTACAATTGACGGTGTGTCGTATCCGTTGGATAGGGACTTCACGGTCTTTGCCACCCAAAATCCCATCGAGTACGAGGGCACCTATCCCCTGCCCGAGGCTCAACTGGACCGCTTCATGCTCAAGATTACGGTGGAGTACTTGTCCGAGGAGGAAGAGCGCGAGCTGCTGAGGCGCTACAATCTCGGCTTTGATGCAATGGACCTGGAGAAAGCCGGCATAACGCAAGTGGCCAGCCGGGATGACCTGGCGCGCTGCCGCCGGGAGATTCAGTCGGTGAATGTCGAGGAGAAGGTCCTCAACTTCATCGCCCAGATAACGCGCTCCACCAGGCAAAGTCCCAGCTTGGTTGTGGGGTGCAGCCCGCGGGCCTCGGTGATGTTGCTGCAAGCCGCCAAGGCGTTGGCGGCACTGCGTGGCCGGGACTACATGACGCCCGATGACGTGAAGGATATTGCCGTGCCGGTGCTGCAGCACCGCGTGGTGCTGCGCCCGGAGGCCGATATTGAAGGCATGACGGCGGCCGAAGTGATTACAGCAACTCTGGGCACGATACCGGTGCCGCGCTGAGGGCCGCCGAATAGTTGGTATTGGAGAGGTCAACGTTGCCTTTTACTGCCTGGGGAGTAGGACTGATGCTGCTGTCGGTTCCACTGGTTGCAGCCGGTGTGTGGCGGCCCGAACTGGCATACGTGGGGTGGGGCTGGTCGCTGGCGATACTACTGGTTGCCGTCGCTGACCATCTTGTCAGCCGCCGGCTGATTGTGTTGGAGGTTGAGAGGCGGGTGGAGGAGCGGCTTTCGGTGGGGGTGGAAAACCCCGTCATTGCACGAGTTCGGAACCGCTGCCGGTGGCCGCTGCGCCTGATAATCAAGGATGATGTCCCAACCGAGTTCACCTGCAGCGGGCGCGTCCAGTCCCTGTCCGTGCTTCCCTATCAGCAGGGACAGGTGCGGTATTACGTTGCTCCCAGCCGGCGTGGCGACTTCGCATTCGGCGATATCTTCGTGCGTGGGGTGTCGCTGGCAGGCCTGACATGGTGGCAGCGGCGCTTTGCTGCCGCGCAAGCCGTGAAGGTCTATCCCAACATTGTCGCATTGCGCCGCTACGAGCTGCTGGCCCATAGCAACAAGCTGCACCGCGCCGGCTTCCACGCCCTGCAGCGCCTGGGGGAGGGAACCCAGTTCGAAAGCCTGCGTGACTACGTCCCTGACGACGACTTCCGTGATATCGACTGGAAGGCGACGGCCCGCCGACACAAGCCCACGACCCGCCAATACACCGTGGAGCGCAGCCAGAACGTGGTGCTGATGATAGACGCCGGGCGCATGATGGCCGCCGAAGTGAACGGTCTGTGTAAGCTGGACTACGCCATCAACGCGGCCGTGCTGTTGGCTCGGGCGGCCGTGGACAAGGGGGATGCAGTGGGTCTGATAGCATTCTCGGAGCAGATACTTGCGTTTTCGCCGCCCCGCTCCGCTGCCGACCAGGTGAGCCACATCCTCGACCAGTTATATGCCGTTACGCCCTCGTTGCAGGAGGCTGACTACCAGGCTGCCTTTTCCTTGCTGTATTCCCGGGCTCGCAAGCGCGCCTTGGTTGTTGTCTTCACCGACCTGGTCGATGCGAAGGCCTCCGAACAGTTGCTGGCATACGTGGCGGCCCTGTTGCCACGCCACCTGCCGATGTTCGTGACCCTTCGTGACAGCAATCTTGAGGCAGTGGCTACGGCCGTACCCGATGATCCCCACCACGCCTATGCGCGCGCCGTGGCCGGCAACCTGGTTGACCGGCGGCGGGAAGCGTTGCTGTCGCTGCAGCAGAGCGGCGCGCTGGTCGTGGACGCGTTCCCCGACCGGCTGACCGTGGCGACAGTCAACCGCTACCTGCAGCTGAAGGCTTACGGCCGACTGTGAGGGTTGGGGGCAGCAAATACGGCCACCGGCGACAGGATGGGGAAGGCCCGGCCCGGTGGCCGTTTTGCCCCTAGGCAAACGAGGGGCTTGCAGCTGGCCGAAAGAAAGAGAAGCCGCTACCGCGAACGGCTATTCTTCAGGCTGTTGCTGGCCGGTTTTACGTCCTTCTTCGAAAGCAATGCCCGCTGCTGCGATACCCGAAAGGACGCCGGTGGCTTCAATAGGCAGGAAGATCTTGGTGGCCTTGCCGTTGGCGATGCGCCCCAGTGTTTCGAGGTACTTGACCGCCAGCAAGTCGTGAGTGGGACGGCCGGCGTGAATGGCGGAGAAGACTGTCTGGATAGCCTGGGCCTCACCTTCGGCCACCGTTACCTCGCGGAAGCGCTCGGCTTCGGCGACCTTGCGGATGGCCTCGGCCTTACCCTCGGCTTCCAGGATGGCCGCCTGGCGCTGCCCCTCGGCCTGCAAGATCTGGCTTTGGCGCGTACCCTCAGCCTCCAGGATCGCGGCGCGCTTGTCCCGCTCCGCCTTCATCTGGCGGCTCATAGCCTCGGTGATGTCGCGCGGCGGCTCGATGGCCTGCAGCTCCACACGGGTAACGCGCACACCCCACCGGTCGGTGGCATCATCCAGCACGGTGCGCAGTTGTGCATTGATGCGTTCGCGAGAAGTAAGGGCCTCGTCCAGCTCCAGGTCGCCGATCAGGTTACGCAGGTTTGTCTGGGCCAGCTTGACGGCGGCCATCTGGAAGTTGCTGACATTGAACAGGCGCCGGAAGGGGTCGGTGACCTCGTAGTAGACAACCGCGTCAACTCGCACCACAGCGTTGTCCTTTGTTATGACTTCCTGGGGCAGGACATCGAGGACGGTTTCGCGCATGTCTACGCGGGTAAGTGATTGGATGAAAGGGAGGATGAACGTCAGGCCCGGGTCCACGGTACGCTTGTAGGCGCCGAACTGCGTTATCACCCCGCGCTCGAACTGGCGGACGATGTAGACCGACTTGTCTATGACGATCAGGACGAAAATCGCCACTACAATTATCAAGAAAGTCTCGAACGGTGACATGGCCCTCTCTCCTTTGGAACTGCTTTTGTGGCTGGATAGCCCCTAGTTTTGTGCCGCCTGATTCTCGATGGCCTCCACAAGCAGCGTGGCGCCCTCCACGCCCAGCACCTTGACGGTCTGGCCGCGGGGGATGTGGACATCGCTGCGCGCCCGCCATTCGTCTGAGCCGACGCGCACTCGCCCCACGTTTTCCACCGGGTCAATGGTATCGATAACCACGGCCGTCCGGCCGATCATTGCATCCACGTTGGAAGGG
>JALGVG010000187.1 GCA_029819875.1 Candidatus Zipacnadia bacterium
CAGGCTGCTACTCGACGGTTACCGTTTTGGCCAGGTTGCGGGGCTGGTCGATGTGCTCGCCGCGCATGTCGGCCGCATGGTAAGCCAGAAGCTGCAGCGGGATCGCCACGGTGACGGGGGAGACCAGCTCCGGCACCGGCGGCACCCAGAGCATGTCGTTGGGCTGGCCGGCGACGTCGTCGGGATCGGCCTGCGGATCGACGCCGGTGACGGGTATCTGTTCATCGCCGTCGTCAGCCACTGCAATCAGCGGGCCACTGCGGGCCTTTATCTCCATGATGTTGCCGATCATCTTGTCGTAGACTTCGCCGTGGACGGCGATGGCCACGGTGAAGCAACTGGGTTCGATGAGCGCGATGGGCCCGTGCTTCATCTCCCCGGCGCTGTAGCCTTCGGCGTGGATGTAGCTTATTTCCTTCATCTTCAAGGCACCCTCCAGCGCGGAGGGGAGGTTGATGCCGCGGCCCAGGTACAAGGCGTTGGGCTTTTGGTAGTACTTGGCGGCTATCGCCTTGACGTCCTCCTCGCGGTCCAGCAGGGTTTGGGCCAGTTCGGGCATCTTCAGCAGCGCACTTTTGAGCTCGTGCAACTGCTGCGGTGAGGCCACCCCGCGGACCTCGGCGAAGTGCAGTGCGATCAGTTCGAGGGTCAGTATCTGGAGGGTATAAGCCTTGGTGGAGGCGACGCCGATCTCGGGGCCGGCCTGGATGTAGACCACGCCGTCCGATTCGCGGGCGATGGAGCTGTCCACCACGTTGAGCACCGAGATGACCTTGGCGCCCTTTTCTTTCATGTCGCGGAGGGCGACGAGGGTGTCGGCGGTCTCGCCGGACTGGCTGATGACGATGCACAGCGTGTTGTCCAGGACGACGGGGTCGCGGGCGCGCAGCTCGGCGGCCAGGTCCGCTTCGGCCGGGATGCGGGCCAGCTTCTCGGTCAGGAAGCGGCCGACCAAGCCGGCGTGGTACGCCGTTCCGCAGGCGGTGAAGACGACCTTGCGCAGGCTCTTGATTTCGCGCTCGCTCATGTTGAGGTCTTCGAGCACTATCGGCTTGTCGGGGTCGCTGAGGCGGCCGGCCAGGCAGGCATGGATGGCATCGGGCTGCTCGTGGATTTCCTTGTGCATGAAGTGCTTGTGGCCGCCCTTTTCAGCAGCATCGGCCGGCCAGGGGATGACGAAGACCTCGCGATCAACGGGGTTGAGGTCAAGGTCTGTCAGCTCGACTTTGTCCGGCGTCAGCAGTGCCACCTCGTCGTCTGCGATGACGTAGACGCGGTCGGTTTCCTTGCGGATTGCCCCCATGTCCGAGGCGATGTAGTTTTCGCCGTCGCCGAGGCCGACGACCAGGGGGGAGAAGCGGCGCACGGCCACCATCTGGCCGGGACTGTCGGCGCAGATGACACCGAAGGCGAACGCGCCCTGCAGGTCACGCACGGCGCGGCAGACAGCAGCGCGCAGGTCGCCGTCGTAGTACTTCTCGATCAGGTGGGCCATCACCTCGGTGTCGGTCTGGGAGGTGAAGGTGTGCCCTTCGGCCTCGAGTCGGCTGCGCAGCTCCTGGTAGTTTTCGATGATGCCGTTATGCACCACGGCGATGCGGCCGTCGCAGGACAGGTGGGGGTGGGAATTCTCCACCGAGGGTTTTCCGTGGGTCGCCCAGCGGGTATGACCGATACCGATGGTGCCAGCCAGGGGCTGGCTTTGCAGCAGTTCGCGAAGGGCGGCGATCTTGCCCACTACCTTGCGCACGTCCAGTTGTCCATTGTCGGTTATGACGGCCAGGCCGGCGGAGTCATAGCCGCGGTATTCGAGGCGGCCCAGGCCGGCCAGGCAGATTTCCGGGGCCTGCCGGAAGCCAATGTAGCCAACTATTCCACACATTGTAGCGAACGTCCCTTCTGATGTGACGACCAATATAATGATACGATGACAGCCCTCCAACAAGAGGGCCTGATGGCGGCAACGGCCAACACGGCCAGGACATTATACATCGTTGCATCGGCGCAAGCAAGCTGGACAGGAGAAGCAGCCACGGCGGAGGAATAAAGCAGGTGAGCGAGCCAAGACTGTTGTCACTGGAGGGTCAGAGATCGTGAGCTACGAGCGCGGCTGGGCGGCCTTGAACCTGCAACCCACCGACAAGATCCCGCGGACCGAATACATCTCGCACCGCGGATTGGTAAAAAAGTACACTGGTATTGACATTGACCATCCGAGGCCGGGCGAGGACTGGTGGTGGGCCATCTCCAAGGCGTTGGATTTCGACTTCATATGGAACACTTTCACCCTGCCGGGCACGGAGAGGCTCACGCACATGGGCACCGCTCAATGGAGTGAGAGCTACCAGGTGGTGGACAACCGCGCCAGCGCGTTCAACGATGTCGAGCAGGTGCTGGCCTTTGACGCGGTGGAGACGATAGCGGTGCCAACGGTGGACGAGATGGCGCGCAGGTTCCAAAGGCAATGGAAGGAGGGCCAGGAGCGCTTCAGCCACTGCGTGTTTCCCGGAGGCTATTACAACACGGTGTTCACCTGGCCGATACTGACGTTCGGGTGGGACTTGTTCCTGCTGGCAGCGGCCCTGGACATGGAGCGCTTCGAGCGGGTGCTGGAGAGCTTTACGGCGCTGTCAATGGTGGCATACGAGGCGCAGGCGCGCACGGACATGAAGGTGTTCATCGTACACGACGACATCGTGTGGAGCCAGGGGGCGGTGTTCCATCCGGACTGGTATCGCAGGTACATATTTCCACGCTACCGGCGGCTGTTCAGGCCGCTGCTGGAGGCGGGCAAGATCGTGCTGTTTTGCTCTGACGGGGACTTCACGCAGTTCGTGGATGACCTGGTGGCCGTGGGCGTGCACGGCTTCATCTTCGAGCCGCTGACCAGCCTGGAATACATCGCCGGCAAGTACGGGCACAGCCACGTGATGATCGGAAACATTGACTGCCGCATCCTGATGTCGGGGACGCGCGAACAAATTGAGCAAGAGGTGCTGCGGTGCGCGCGCATCGGCAAGAGCTGCCCGGGATACTTTTACGCGGTGGGGAATCATATTCCGTACAATATCCCGCTACAGAACGTGGAGCTGTACTTGGAACTGAGCGACAAATACGGGCGCAGGTAAACAGAACCGAGTCGCGGGGAAGGTGCAGCAGTCGGAGGGCGGAATATGGGGCAGGACAGCAGGGCTAATACAATCAGGAGGGTAGGGTATCATGCAATATCGTCGGCTGGGCAAGACAGAACTGAATGTTTCGATAATCAGCTACGGGACCATCAGCTTCGACGCTGGCCCGGATAAGAAGCTGTCGGACGAGACGGTGGCAGCGTGTCTGAACCGCGCGCTGGACTTAGGATGCAACTTCATTGACACGGCACGCGCCTACGGGGAGTGCGAGGCGATGATCGGGCGCGCCATCAGCGGGCGCCGCGACGAGTTCTACCTGTGCAGCAAGTCCACGGCGATGACCTACGACGAGGCGATGCGGGACCTGGAGGCGAGCCTGGAGGCGCTGCAGACGGATTACCTGGACCTGTGGCTGGCCCACTCGGTGAGCTACGGTGAAAGGTGGCGGCGCATCATGCAGCCCGACGGCGAGTACAAGGCGCTGGCCGAGGCCAAGGAGCAGGGCATCGTCAGGCACATCGGCGCGAGCATGCACCGCGATGTGCACGTGATGAGGGAATTGATAGCCAGCGGCGCCTTCGAGGCGATCTTGGTGGCGTACAACGTGGTTGACGGCGAATACCTGGAGCCGGAAATCTTGCCGCTGGCCATGCAGCACGACGTGGGGGTTTTTTGCATGAAACCGCTGGCGGCCGGAGGGCTGGTGATGCCCGCGGCCTCCCGCACCGCGGGGCTGGGAGGGCCGGATGCAGTGGTGGCCGGCTGCCTGCGCTACGTGCTGGGCAACCCGGCGGTGGCGTGCGCGATACCGGGGATGATAAGCGTCGAGCAGGTGGAGGCGAACATGGCGATAGGCAACGACTACAAGCCGCTCAGCGAGCAGGAGCTGGACGAGCTGCGGCGGCTCATCGGCAGGCTGGGACTGACCTTCCAGTACGGGGAGAGGTGCTTGCATTGCGGGTATTGCCTGCCCTGCCCGCAAGGGATAAACATTCCCGTGGTGCTGCGGGCGGCGGAGATGAAGCGCGGTTACCCCGACAACGTCAAGTACCTGGCCGATGACCTGTGGGAGTCTTTGGGGTTCAGCGCGGTGATGTGCGACGAGTGCGGGGAGTGCCTCAGCCGCTGCCCGCGCGGGGTGGATATACCGGCGGAGCTGCGAGAGGCGGAGGCGGCTTTCGCCGGCGCCTAGGAGAGGTGGGCAGGTAGTCGGCGTAGCAGTTATTTTGCCTCAATGGGCTAGTGTTGGTTGACAAGGTCTGACGGAGTGGTTTACAATTGGTGAAGCGTTTAATCAAACAGAGTGGAGCCATGTTGTATGGCGGTAACTCTGTATGATATTGCCCACAGGGCCGGTGTATCGGTGGCCACGGTTTCGCACGTGGTGAACGGGGCGCGAGGAGTGCGGGTCAGTGCGGCGAGCCGCCGCCAGATCCTGCGAATTGCCAAGGAGCTGAGCTATCGGCCCAATCCTTATGCGCGTGCGTTGCGCGATGGAAGACTTTCCCCTATCAGTCTTGTCTCCCCTTATTGCGATGTTTACATTACAAACCTCAGCTTGTCCGAGCTGGGGCGCGAGGTGTTGCTGGCTGACGAGGTGCGCACCGGCAGCGCGGATGAGACGCTCGACATGCTGCTGATGACCGCTCCGGAAGCGGTAGTGTTTTTGTGCTGCGAAATGAACAGACGGGCCCTTGAGCTGGTGGACGGGTTGCGGGAGCGCAACATCCATGTGCTGGTCATCGACCCCCAGGGAGCGGTGCCGGCAGATGCGCCGGTGGACGTCGTGGAG
>JALGVG010000020.1 GCA_029819875.1 Candidatus Zipacnadia bacterium
GCTTCCCCCAACTGGGTATAAGAGTGCTGGTGCTCAATGAAGATTACGGGATTGTCATCGCGAATGGCGGATTTCAGCAGACCCTTGACGTCATAAGGGGTGGCGGGGGCGATGACCTTCAGACCCGGTATCATGGTGACAATCGCTTCCAGGCTCTGGCTGTGCTGCCCCGCGTAGCCGCGTCCGCCGCCGATGGTGGTGCGAATAACCAGGGGGATCTTCGCCTTGCCTCCGAACATGTAGCGGGCCTTGGCCACCTGGTTGCCGACCTGGTCCATGGCCAGCATGATGAAGTCGATGTACATGATTTCGACCACCGGCCGCATCCCTACCATGGCCGCGCCGCATCCCGTGCCTACGATGGCCGCCTCCGAGATGGCGGTGTTGAAGATGCGCTTGCGACCGAATATCTCCAGGATGCCCTTGGTGGCTGCGAAGGCGCCCCCGTAATCGGCCACGTCTTCACCGTATACTATCACCCGGCGGTCGCGCAGCATCTCCTCTATCAGCGCCTCAGTCACGGCATGGCGGGTCAGTATCCTGCCGCGGTTGTCGCGCCGCACCTTTTGCGGCTTGGACAGCAACTCGCTTTCCGGTGTCTTCCACTGCTCGCCGATGTCATCCGAGGTAGTGTCCGCAAACAGGCCCTCGCTGATGGTGGCCGGATCGGGGTCGGTACCGTGGTAGGCGTACAAAGTGGCCCGCTCGATGCGTTCGTGAGCCAGCTTCTTATGCACTTGGATGCCGTCTTCGGACAGTAACCCGGCCTCCAACAACTGGCGGCTGTAGGTGGTGATGGGGTCGACGGCCCGCCACCTCTCCTCCTCTTCCTTGCTGCGGTATGTCTCGCGGGTGTCGGACAGCGAATGGCCCAGGTAGCGATAGGTGAGGCACTCCAGCAGAACAGGTCCGTCGCCGTTTCTGCACAGCTCGGCCGCGCGGCTGACCGCATCACGAACCGCCAAGACATCCATGCCGTTGACTACTTCGGCATGCATGGAGTCGAAATCATAGCCCGCTCCGCGCCTTGCCAGGTAGTCAATCCCCGTGACCTCTCCCACCTGCTGGCCGGTCATGCCGTACTGGTTGTTCTCTATCAGGTAGATGACCGGGCAGCCGCGCTGAAACTGCGCCATTGCCGCAAAGTTCATTGCCTCGTGGGCGATACCGTTGTTGGCCGCTCCGTCTCCCACTAGGCAGACGCAAATGCGGTCGGTGCCCAGCATCTGGGCCGCCATCGCCGCACCGGTGGCGATGGCGAACGACCCGCCGACGATGGCGTTGGCCCCCAGGTGGCCCATGTTGAAGTCGGCAATGTGCATGCCGCCGCCCCGCCCCCGGCAATAGCCTTCTTCCTTGCCGAACAGCTCGGCCATCATGCGGTTGAGGTGCTCTTGGAGCGCACAGTCCAGCAGGCCGCGCCGATCCGACAAGTCAGCCTGCACGTCATGCCCGATGAACTCGGCCAGTTGCTGAGGGCTGGCCGCCTCCAGCCAGAAGGCGCCCTTGGCCAGGGAATGGCCGTGGCCGCGATGGGTGGAGGTGATGTAGTCGTCAGGCCGGATGGCGGACATGCAGCCGACGGCCACAGCCTCCTGGCCGATCGACAGGTGCGAGGCCCCCGTGAACTTGTACTGCTTGAGGGGCTCAAAGTCACCCTTGCGCAGCCGCACGATCATGTCCTCGAAAAAGCGGATGTGAAGCATGTGGTCCAAAAGCTTGACGGCCAGCTCACGCCCCAGGCCCGCCTCCAGCTCCGCCATGAGATTGCCCTTGTACACGAACTTGCGAACCGGGGTGAATGTTATGTCTCCGGGGATGAATTCAGGCAGCACGTTTATGTCACGTGGCATTTCCTACTCCCTCCTATGTTGGCGATTTCTGAATTGGTTCGCCGCAACTGGCGCGCCGGCAAAGGGATTACCACAAGGCCGGGCGAAGTGACCGTCAGCCCTCACTTCATGCACCAAGGCACGGAGGTGGCCGATGAGCCTTGCGATTTCTTCGCGCGAACGCCTGCTAGCGACGATGAGTTTTCAGACGACCGACCGCGTGCCCATAGTACCTCGCGGCATCGCCCCGCTGGAGCATAACTGGTCCAATGCCGTGGAGCGCGCCGAGTATCTGCTGGCCCTTGGCTGCGACGATATCGTTTACCTGGGGCTACCATGGCCATATCACCCCGCAGTGACCGTCGACACCTGGCGCGAACAGGGCACGGCCGCGTATCCTATCTTCTACAAGCGAATTAACACACCTGCTGGCACACTGCAAATGGCGGTTCGCATTACCGAAGACTGGCAGGTGGATGACGTACCGTTGTTCGCCGACCAGTTGTGGCCGCGCACCGTCGAGCCGCTTGTCAAGAGCGAGGCCGACCTGGAGGCCCTCGATTACGTGCTTTACGACCCCCGGAAGGCAGACCTTTCGCATTTCCGGGAAACCGCCGCCTATTACAAGCAACAGTGCCGGCGCCTGGGAGTATTGTTCTCAGGGCGGATGTCAACGGCCGGCATTCACGCCATGAGCTTCCTGGGGGCCAAGTGGATGTTGTTCACAATCCGCGACAATCCCCAGTTGGTGCGCGAAACCCTGCGCCGTACGCAGCGCTGGATACGCAACGGTCTGGAGCTGCTGCTGGACATCGGCGTCGAGGCCATGTACTTCAGCGGCTGTTACGAGACGGTTGACTTCTGGTCGCCGACCGACGTACGCGGGTTTTTCCTCCCCTTGGTGGCCGAAACGGTTGAGTTGTGCCACCAGGCCGGGGTAAAATTTCACTACTTTACCGAGACGGGTTCCATGCCGTTCCTGGAAGACTATGCCCGCATGGGAGTGGACGTGTTCTCGGCCCTTGACGGCAATGGTGCCAATGCCACGGACCCGTTTGAGACCAAGCGGCGAATCGGTGACCGCGTCTGCCTGATGGGAGGGGTGGACCCGCGCGAGGCGTTCGAGCGCGGGAGCACCGAAGACGTGCGCCGGGCCGTGCTGCAGATATTGCAGGGAATGGCGCCCGGCGGCGGCTATATTCTGTCCACCACCGGCAGCTTCCAAGCCCAGGCGAAGCCGGAAAACGTCATGGCCTTCATCAAGTGGGGCCTGCAATACGGCAAGTACCCGTTATGCCTGCCCGAAGCGTAGGGTACAATGATCCGGTTTGCGGGCAGCGCTGACATATCGGCGCTGAAAACGCCATTGACCGACTGCGCACAAACCACTTCACCAGCAAAGGAGCCATGCAGACAGCACAATGATAACGCTCAGCAGTGATTTCGAATGCGGCAACGGCAAGAACTTTGAAAAGGTTGCGGACAACCACTTCCGCATGGAAGTGGTGGCCGACAAGCAGACCGGCTACTGCGGACAATTCTGCTTTGATGTCAGAAACGACGGGCCGGCAGCGGAGGTCGTGGTCGAGGTGTGGGAGGATTCCCGGTTCGGCGGACCTACCAACTACTTTGCATGTTTTCCCACCACCGTCTGGGTCCGCCCTCATGGACTGCACCGCTTCTATCCCCTCGACCGCAGCAGGCTGCAGGTCAACGAACAACAGCGCCACCTCGTGCTGCGTCTGCCCGTGGCGGAAGGCCAGACGCTGCGCGTGTCACAAGGTTACCTGGCGCCGTACTCGGAGATCTGCGATTACCTGCGGCGATTTGCCGACAAGCGGCCTGACCGCTGTGAACTGTTCAGCCTCGGCCAGTCGGTCCAGGGCCGCGAAATTCTCGGCCTGCGCTGCGGCACCGCAGGCAAGCCCAAGGTGTTTTGCATTGCAGGCCAACATCCCCACGAGTTTGCGGGAATGTGGGGCATGATCGCCATCGCCGACTTCATGTCCTCCTTGCTGCCGCAGGCCGCCGCTCTCCGCGAGCAGATCGAGGTACACGTCGTGCCGACGGTCAATCCGGACGGCAACGTGATGGGGCGAAGCGCCTTCAACGCCGAGGACCTGGACATGTACCTGGCATTCGGGGACAACCCCGATGCCGAGCAACCCGAGGCCCATGAGAGCAAGATCCTGTGGCGGTGGGTGACGGAAAACAAGCCGGCGCTGTGGGTCAATTTCCACTGCTATACCGGCTGGAAGACCAACAGCGAGTATCCCTACGACGGGTGGTACGAGGTGGCCGATTACGACCTGTTCGAAGACCCGGGCCAGCGCCGACTTTACGAGGCCATTTGCGACACCATGCGCCTGGAGACCGATGCACCGTCAACCCATGAACGGGCCTCCATCCACCCGCAGAGCACGCTATGCCATCAGATGGCAAAGCGCCTGGGCATTCCCCATGCCTTCTATGAACTCAACCTTGCCACCGCCGGCCCTCACGGCTCGGCCCGGCGGGGGCTGAATGTCTTCAAGCAAGTGGTCAACACGCTGCTATACATGCTCCAAGAGACCGACGGCACGGCTGACTGTCGGTGAATTGGAAGAAAACGTGTATGACACAGGGAGGGAAGCTGATGAACAGGGTGTTGTTCGCGTCAGCACACGTAGACCGCATCGACCGTGATGCATCTCTGCCGGCCAAGTTCAGCCGCCTGCTGGAGCGTGCGGATTTCGCCGCCAAGTTCAAGGACCGGCGGGTGGCGGTCAAGATGCACGTGGGGGCCGACATCGGCTTTTACACGATCCATCCGCTGTTCGTCAGGATGGTCGTGGATGCAATAAAGCAGGCGGGAGGAACTCCCTTTCTGACCGACGGCAGTTTTTCCACGGACGCCGCTGTGGCGCGGGGCTACACGCCCGAAGTCGTCGGCGCCCGGGTTGTGGGGGCGGCGGGCGAACATGACAAGTACCTGCATACCAGGCAGACCGATGTCGAGGGGCTGCCGACCATTGAGCTGTGCGGCAATGTCATGGACGCCGACGCTTTGCTTGTCTTCTCGCACGGCAAGTGCCACGGTCATACCGGTTTCGGCGGTGCCATCAAGAACATCGGAATGGGATGTGTCAGCTACAAGACGCGCGGCGACATCCATGCCCTGATGAGCGGGCACTTCAACTGGCAGGAGCAGTTGTGTACCCATTGCGAGCAGTGCGTCAGCGGCTGCCCGACCGGAGCAGCCAAGTTCGATGATAACGGCCGCTTCACGATTAACGAACACCATTGCCGCTATTGCATGCATTGCACCATCTCCTGCCCCACGGGCGCCCTTACAATGGAGCAACCGGAGGCCAAGTTCCGACAGTTCCAGAAGGGCATGGCGGCGGTGTGCAAGCACGTGATAGACAACTTCGAGCCGGGCCATGTCTATTTCATCAACGTGCTGCTGAACATCACGCCGCTGTGCGACTGCTGGGGCTTTTCCACGCCCCCCATCGTCCCGGATGTGGGCATCGTGGCCGGCGACAACATCGTCGCCGTCGAGCAGGCCTCCTTGGACCTGATCAGGTGGGAGGACTTCATCCCCAGTGCCTTGCCTGACCAGTTGATGCCCCCGGGAGACGAGGGCCACCTGTTCAAGCGCATCCACGGCAAGGACCCTTACGAGCAGGTGCGCCAGTGCGTGGCAGCCGGCCTGGGGGATACGGAATATGAACTGGAGGAGATTACGTGACAAGGCCGGCGCCGAGCCGGCGACAATGCGCAGGCCGCTGCGACGGCGCACGACAACAACCTAACCTGCACGGGCCGGCCGGCGCTTGCCGGCACTTGCCACTGGGCCGATTTGAAACTAAAATCGTTACCGTAACGTCAACGATAGCAACGCCGCTTATTTGATTATGCTACTGCCCAGCCAGGTGCGCAAGAAGCTGGCGGCTCTTGCAAGAGGCAAGATGCCCCCTGCTGAACCGGCCGCGTTGCAGCAACCGGTGGTCGCCGACAGGCCCGCCGTGCTGTGGATTCCACCCCTTGAACAGGTGCCGACCGGGCAGGTCATAACCACCGCACACGGCCCGCTGCTCAGTTGCCGGCTGGCAATGACGCAGGTGGGAGATTGGGCGCCGCAAGTGGCACAGCAGTCGCTGGACAAGCTGCGGGCCGCCTGGGAAGAGCTGGTGTGCCAGCCGCATCGCTTTTGCCTGCTTGACATCGAGACCGCCGGCCTCAGCAGCGAGGCCTTGTTCTTGGTGGGGCTGCTGCACCTGGGTTCAACAGGGATTCACATTCACCAGTTCCTGGCCCGCGATTATTCCGAAGAGCCGGCGCTGCTGGCCGAAAGCGTGCGCCTGCTGGAGGAAGCTGACGTCTGGTTCAGCTATAACGGGAGGGCCTTCGACTTGCCGTATATCCAGGACCGGCTGCGATACCACCGCCTGCCCGCCGTCAAGTGCAGGCGTCACGTGGATATCTTGATACAAGCACGGCGGCAATTCTCAGGAAAGCTGCAGGACTGCAAGCTCCTCAGCCTTGAGCGGGAATTGTTCGGGCGGGCCAGGCTCGCCGACATACCGGGCGCGCAGATTCCCGAGGCCTACCGCCGGTTTGTATCCTCGGGCGATACCGACCAGCTTGCCATCGTAATGCAGCACAACCAGTTGGACCTGATGGCCTTGTGGCAGGCGACCGCGGAGTTGGCCCCCCACGCCAAGCAGGAGGCGTAAATTGATGTCGAACACTGACGAAGGTCCGTACACCGGCGAAAGATTGCCTGACAGTGAGCGCCCCGAGGACGACCAGCCGCAGTCTCTCGCCCCGCAACCTGCCGCTCGGCCCCGATCTGTTGCATGGCTGCTCGCGGTACTGGCGGTGATCTTGCTGGCGGCCCTGGGCGGGGTGGGCAAACTATGGATGGATCGGGCGGCTGCCGTCGAGGCACTTGACACGGCGGTTACGGTCCTTCCCCAGCGGCTGGGGCAGCCGGAGACCGTCAAGGCCGTCCAGCGCCAACTACAGCTTATCACGCAGGATGCGCGGGCCGGCCGGTTTGGAGCGACCAAGGAGCGACTGATCAACCTGCGCCCGCCGGCGGTGCCGCCTGCCGCGGAAAAGGCCGGCAAAATCTCCCCGCAAGCCCAGGCGTTCCTGGAAAAACATCCCGACCTGCTCAACAGGCTGCTGCATTATGCGGAACTTGCGCGGGCACTCAAAGAGCAAGGGGTGGACGTCCAGCCGCTGCGCGACATCAGGGACGCGGTGCTGCAGGCGGCCGATGACCAGAATGTCGTGGACCTCAATGCCCGCCTGGACGAATTCGCCCGGCTTCTGATCGAGGCAGGCGCCAAGCCCGAGCAGGTGGCGGCCAGCGAGATGTCCGCCTCCTTGCGCGAAAAACTGCAGAAAATCGAGCAGCTATTCCGCGAGGCTGTCAAGGAGGGCAGGGACGTGGAGGCGGCCGGCAAGCTGATGCGCAAACTGGAGGAGGCCGTCAAGGCCGGGGAGGTGCAAAAAGCTTCCTCCTTGGCCGACGAGGTGCTCAGCAAGCTCAAGCATGCACCGCGCGCCCGGCGACAGGTGGCCAAGGGGCCGCAGTCCGGGTCGCTGCCGCCGCCCACCGTGGCCCAGAAGCTGTTAATGGCGTTTTTCTCCCTTGTCCAAGTGGAGGACCGGGATCTGGCCCGCATCCAGGAAACATTGGATAATGCACGCCTGGCCCTGCGCGAAAATAACGGCCAGCAAGTCACCGAGATACTGGACCGCGGCGCCGAGGTTATGAAGAACATGTGGCGCCGTCGCCACGAGTTTTCCGACAGCATCAGGAAGGCCATGGCCCCGCAGGGCGGCCAACGCAAGCCCGCGGAGCAGGACCAATCCAGTCCCCAGCAGCCCGCCGCCCAGGGGCCGCTGGGAAGGCTTGCAGATTTCCTGTCCCGGGTGCGCAGTTTGTCCGACGAGGAATTCGAGCAACACAAGCTGGAATTGGCTCGTGAGCTGATGATAGCAACCATCCCGCGCCGGCCCCCGCCGCAGGTCGTGGAGGAGCTGAAGAAGAAATTGCCTGCCGACCGGGCACAGGAGGCGCTCGCCGCCGCCGCTAATGCCCGCGTGCGGGCCAAGTTGGAGATCGCCGCCGAGCCGTACATGCTTCTGAAGCGCCAAGGGGCGGACACCACGGGGCTGGATACACTGTTTGCACAGACGCGGCAGGCCTTGTACCGCAAGGACTACGACACGGCGGAGCGGCTGGTCAACGAAGCACTGGCCAGGTTGGGCCTGCAGCCGCCGACGGAGACGGCAAGTGAGGGCAACGCCAAGCCGAGCGCGGAGCCTGCAGCAGGTAGCAGCACCTCTGCCGGCCCCGCGCCGTCAAGCAACCAGACATCTGATCAAGCAGGAGGAAACCAGCAATGAGAGTAGCCATCGTGGGCGCCAGCCATTGGCACGTGGGAATATACTACCTGCCGGCATTGCAGGGCATCGAGGAAGTGCAGATAGTAGGCATCGCGGATCCGAACGAAGCGGCCCTCGAGCGCGTCGCCAAGGACCTGCAGTGCCCCCGGTTCACCGATTTCCGGCGGATGCTGGACGAGGTGGAGGTGGACCTGGTTTTCGCCCACGCCCCCCATGCCCAGATGACGCAGGTGGCGGCGGAGCTGGTATCGCGCCACTTGCCGTTCCACATGGAAAAGCCGATGGGTATCGACTGGCGCGAGCTGGCTCCGGTGGCGACGAAGGCGCAGACCGAGGGCATCTTCACCTCGGTGGCCCTCGTCAGCCGCCACTACCCTTCAGTCCAACGGCTCCGCCAACTCAAGGAGGAGGGGCGGCTGGGCCAGCCGGTACACTACTACTACAGGTTGTTTGCCGGTGCGCCCCTGCGCTACCCGGAATGGGATTGCGCCTGGATGCTGGACCCCGACCAGGCCGGCGGCGGCCCGCTGTTCAACTTCGGCCCGCACGTCATTGACCTGTTCCTCTACCTGGCTGAAGATATCCGTGAAATCCGCTGCCTGCAAAGTCATGCCGTCTACCATGCCGCCATCGAGGACCTCACTTCCTTGGTAATGGTAGGCGAAAGCGGTGCCGTCGGCGTCGGCGATGTCAGCTACACCATGCCCGAAGGCTACGAGCGCTATTTCTCCCTGACCACCACGGCCCTTCACTACGGCGGCGACTTCGACAAGGGAACCATCTTCACGCGTGAAGGCGAAAACATTCCGGTGGAGGGAGTGGGCGCCGAGGGGATTTATGAGCTGTACACCCGCGAGGTCATCCGCCGCTTCCAGGCCAAAGAGCCGGCCATCGCCGATATTTGTGACATGCTCAGGACCCTGCGGGTGATGAATGCGGCTCAGGAGTCAGCCCGGAGCGGCAGGTCCGTAACGCTTGCCCCGGGGACGAATGAGGAATGATTTGCGCGGCGTGATCGACCATCAAGCACGCTTCCCCATAACATCCTCCAATCATGGCCTGGCCCTTCCCGAGGTCAAAAAGGGCCTCTTGCCGGGCGGGTAGACGGGCACTTGACGTTGCAGTGCCTGGCTGCCATAATATGCTTAGTGTACCTTAACATTGCGGCGCCGCAGTCTCGTTCTTGCCCCGGAACGAGGAATGCGCGCACTCCGATTGGAGGGATGTGTCATGCGCCGGGGGTTTACACTCATTGAACTGTTGGTGGTCATCGCTATCATCGCGATCTTGGCCGCCATCCTCTTCCCCGTCTTCGCCAAGGCCCGTGAGAAGGCCCGTCAGACTGCTTGTCTATCCAACGTAAAGCAGTTCGGTTTGGCCTTCGCCATGTACGCCCAGGACTACGATGGCAAACTTCCGATGATCTGGTCCTACCAACCTAATTGCCATTGGTTTTGGGAATTCGTGATGCCGTACGTCAACAACGAACAAATCTCGGTATGCCCTTCGGTTGGCGAAATGTACTCCTGTTCATCTCCTCCATATGGGTACAAGAATGGCGGATATCGCTGCAATAACTATGTGCTGGGATATGGTCAAAACCAGGACGCATTTAAGAATCCGGCCCGCGCCTTCGTGATGCTCGACGGTACCGCGCCGGGCGAACCGGGCAGTACGGGGAACCCGTGGTGGGAGCCGTGCCCGGAGCTGCACAGTCCCTACCAGCGGGACTACTATCCTGACAGCAGCATCGTCGGTCGCCGTCACAACGACGGCTACAACGTCTTGTTCCTCGACTGGCACGCCAAGTGGCGCAAGTTCGGCAGCAGCACGGTGGACAACTGGGAACCAGAATTCAACTAGGAAGCTAATCAGCTTGTTGGAACGCTCGATGTAAATTCGGCATGCGCAAGGACGTTGTAGCCCATGATCCCCAGTGGTGGGCCTGCAATGCTTACCAGTAATGGCAGTCTGGGCCCGGGATGTGGGGCTCTGATAGAAATGCAGATAAGCAGCTTGCCAAGGAGGTGATGCACTACAGAAGTCGCATTTGCGAGCAGCGGTGAGGCTGCTAACGGGGTAGACGTAAGACCAAATGAGACACGGAGGAAGAAATAAGGAGGTTGCGAGCAATGCGCCGGGGGTTTACACTCATTGAATTGTTGGTGGTCATCGCTATCATCGCGATCCTGGCCGCCATCCTCTTCCCCGTCTTCGCCAAGGCCCGTGAGAAGGCTCGTCAGACATCTTGTCTATCCAACCTCAAGCAGTTCGGTTTGGCCTTCGCCATGTACGCGCAGGACTACGATGGCAAACTTCCAATGATCTACTCCTACCAACCTAATTTACATTGGTTTTGGGAATTCGTGATGCCGTACGTCAACAACGAACAAATCGCGATATGCCCTTCGGTTGGCGAAATGGAGTCCTGTTCATCCCCTCCCTATGCATACAAGAACGGAGGATATCGCTGCAATAACTATGTGCTGGGATATGGTTATCGCCAGGACAGGTTCAAGAATCCAGCTATCGCCTTCGTGATGCTCGACGGCGACGAGCACTATTGCCCGGAGCTACCCTGGCCCTCGTACTGGGACCTTTATCCTGATACCAGCGCTGTCAGCCGCCGTCACAACGACGGCTACAACGTATTGCATCTTGATTGGCACGCCAAGTGGCACAAGTTCGGCAGCAGCACGGTGGAAAACTGGCACCCAGAATTCAACTAGGAAGCTAATCAGCTTGTTGCAAGGCTCGATGCAAATTGGGCCAGCCGGCGGCTGACCGAGTCGAATGTTTCGTGATGCCCGGTCCGCAAGGACTGGGCATTATCTTGCTTGCCAGGCAGGATATGTCGCCGCCGACGGAGAAACATTCAGCGCCGGTATGATGCCGGCATGACACCGGTTACTTGAAGAGGGGACTTCAATGGAATATCGCCAGGTGGGCCAATCGAGTTTGCAGTTTTCCGTGATCGGTATCGGCTGTTGGGCGATGGGCGGCCAAGGCTGGGGAGGTGCGGATGACAGGGACTCCATCGCCGCCATTCACCGGGCCATTGAACTGGGAGTGAACTGGGTGGATACCGCCGAGGCTTACGGCGAGGACAGTCATTCCGAGAAGGTGGTGGGCGAGGCGCTGGCGGGCCGCTATGATGAATGCATGGTCGCCACCAAGCTCATAGGAGACATCAGCTACGAGGGCGCCAAGCGCAAGTGCGAGGCCAGTCTGCGGCGGCTCAAGGCGGATGTCATTCACCTGTACCAGATTCACTGGCCCAATCCGGACATTCCCATCGAGGAGACGATGCGGGCGCTCGTTGAACTGCAGGAGGAGGGCAAGATTATCGCCATCGGCGTGTCCAACTTCGACGCCGGCCAGATGGCCGAGGCCCTCCAGTACGGCCGCATCGACTGCCTCCAACCCCCTTACAGCCTGTTCTGGCGGCACATCGAACACGAGATAATTCCTTTTTGCATCCAGCACAATATCGCAACCATCCCCTACAGCCCATTGGCCCAGGGGCTGTTGACAGGCAAGTTCAGCCGGGACAATTATCCCCCTGAAGGCGACATCAGGCGCAAGAACGTCCTGTTTCGGCCCGATGTCTACAAGGTGGTACTGGAGGCCGTCGAGGAGCTGAAACCGATCGCCGCCAAGTACGACGTGACGTTGGCCCAACTGGCCTTGCGCTGGCTGATTCAGATGCCCGGCGTGACTGCCCCCATTGCCGGGGCGCGCAATCCCCGGCAGGTCGAGGAGAACGTGAAGGCTGCCGATTTCGAGATTGAACCTTCTGACATGGACGCAATGAGCGCTATCGGCGACAAGGTGATGGCGGCGCTGCCGGACGACAACCCCGTGCTGTGGCGTGACGACTGACGCCCGCGGCAAGAACCTCGACCACTGCTTGATGCCCGCCGCTGTCGGGGCGCGTGCACGAGCGGCTGTTGACGGGTAATGAACGAGGGACAGAATTCAACAATTATGGCGAACAAAGTAAGTCCTTTTGCACGCCGCGAATTCATCGTTATCGCGGCATTGATTGTTTGCGGCCACGTCCTGGACCTTATCAGCACCTATACCGCGAACCCGGACCTGAGCCGGGAAGTCGGCCCCCTGTACCTGAAGCTTGCAAGCCTGGGCAAGGGGACATGGGGGCTGCTGATAACGTTCAAGCTCCTGTTTGCCACCGTTTCGGTGCTTGCCTACCAACTTATCATGCGCGCGCGCAGGTCATTCTACCCGCAACAGCCCTTGGGATCGGTGCGCGATTTCTTGCATGCCGTCCACTCGCGGCGGGCGCTGCGCAGTGCCGACGGCCGCTGGATAATGCCCAGCCCCCGGCTGCTATTGCTGTGGGTGGTCAATATCATTACCGTGGGGGCGGGCATATACGCCCTGGCGCTGGCCATTCATAACTTCTGCGGATCGCCGCCGTGGATGGAGCAGTTGGGGAGGCTGGTTGCCGGCCTGGTAGGTGTTTTCAGCTTTTGGGTTTGCGCCTGGTACGATTACCGGCACCTGCCGGTTGACGACAGCGCTGTTGCGGCGCCCACATTCCGGGACTGAACCTATTTGCGTTGCGGCCAGTTCTGCATGTACCAGAGGCCCTCGTCCACCGCGAAGTTCCAGTAGATGTTGCTCATTCCCTTGTAGCGGACGCCAAGCTCGGCGTACTTGAAGGCGAAGTCCATTATCTGCCGGTTGTCCACCAGCCACGCCGTACACGGGAAGACATCGAAGGTCATGCCCACGTAGCTTGTCAGGAAGTTCTGCGGGCGCTTGAGCACAAATTGCAGCACCCGCGCGTCCTGCGCCCTGGTGCATTCCTCCCAGATACACATGCCGATGGCGGCGGCCAGCTTGCCCACCTGGGGATCGCCGGTAGTGTAGTAATACTCCATCAAGCCACGCATGGTGATGGCGGCATGACCTGGAGTAGCTCCTCGGTAGCCGGGCTGTGCACACGGCCCTTCCAGGCTCCCCCGCCGCAATTCCGCGTTTTGCATTATGCGCTGCAAGTACCAGCGGAACGCCTGCTCATACTCAGGCGCATGGAACTCTGCGTACATCCGCGCGATGTTCCACAACGGAAACGAAATGCAGCGTAGCGCCCCGCGCCATCCCGGCGGCCACCAGCGGCGCTGCATGTCGGGGTTCATGTCGAAAGCGGCAATCAACTGCGCCGTCTGCAGTGCATCCGGGTCACCGGTCAGAAAATAATAGTCCAGGATGCCGTTAAGATAAGTGGTCTTGGGACCAAGGGCGGTTTCCTGTTCGTTATGGTTTGGCTCCTTGTAGCTGCCGGGGCCGTACTGGCCGCCCACGCGCCACGGGGCCTGGGGCGAATAATGGCAAGTATCAATGTCCATGACGTGATACACGCCGCGTTCGGTTTCGTCAAACAACCCGCGGTTGCCGGTGGCGATGTATTCCATTGCGAGGACGTGCAACGCGTCATAGTAATAGTTAAGCGGGCACGCCTTGTCGAATATCTCCTCGCTGGGAACCGGGCCACCATCGGGATAGTGGCGGATCCCGTAGGCACACTTGTCATGCTGTGGGTCATCAACGCGCACCCAGTCAGCGGCACCGATGGCCTGGTGCATGCCGGGGACGACTTCGGCCTGCTGTGTGTCCAACCCCACATGGCGGAAGGCCAGGGTATCGCGGAACCACTGCTGGTTGAACAGGCGCGGACGCCGCTGGATGGACAGCCAGATGCGGTGCAATTCCTCCTTGGGAAGCGGGCGGCGATGGAAAAACAGCATTACCTGGTGGCGCTTTGCCTCGCCTTGCATGGGTTGGTACAGCGGCGTTCGTGACCCGCGCGCAAACAGGTCAATCTCCAGGCGCTGACGGCGAACCGCCAGCCTCTTGGGGAACAGCTCGGAGAAGTCCTGCACGAAGGCGGCGATAGCGGCTGGCTGGCCGCAGATATCAATCCAACCCTCCGCGTGTTGCCCTTCGGCCAGCAGATCTCGCTTGCTGTCTTCGACGGTGAACCGGTGCCACGCCTTCTGATAGAGGGCAAACCGGCGCCCCGCAGGTACCGGATCGGTGTGAGCGGTATTGACCAGCGCTTCTTCACCCAGTGTGGTGCGGGCCGTCAACTGGTAGCGGCTGATGTCGATTCGTTTGCGTTGTGCCGTGTCAATGAAGATGCGCGGCCACAGGCGCAGGAAGTGGGAATTGTCCCACAGTTCCACCCGCATCTGGAAACGCCCGTAATCCGTCCCCTGCCGGCCTAGCATCCGCCCCCTCAGCAACAGGCAGCAGCGCACGGGACCGCCCCGTTCCACTGTCACATCATCAAGCACCGCCGTGGCCGTATCGCGGCCTTGCGGGGTGTTGACCACGTAGGTGCAGCGCACCTGCTGGATAACCGGTTCTTCGATGTCGCGCAGGTAGACGGCAGCGATGAGGTCTTGGCCGCCCGGTCGGCCGAACTGCACCCTCAGCCGCCCGGTGCCGGCCACCCAATAGCTGTTGCCCTGCTCTTGCTCCTGCTCGACCAGCAGGCGGGACTTGAACGGCACCGGCCTGCTCTTGGTGCCATATACCAAATGATAAGGCCGATCGGAGCTGGTATTGGAGCTGGAGGCCAAAAAATCAAGCAGCACCCACTTGATGGAGCCATCCTCCCACGTGCCCAGCACGCTGGCCTGCAGCGGTACCTGCCTGCCGTTGGAGTCCAGCAGCGCCAATTGCCCGGCATCCTGCAACTCGCCGCGATGGAAGGGAACGCCGCAGGTGACCGGGAACGGCTCGGCGGGCAGGCGTTGGGCGTACTCCATTGTCAGCGGGACGCGGGCCAGGTCAGGCGGCGGCTGCGAGGCCAGGTCAGGAGCCTTGACCGCGAAATCCCACAGTGCCGACTTGCTCGGTGCCGGCGGCTTTGTGCCGGAAAACAACTCTACGTCTCCAAAGCAACAGATCGTGGAGAAGTTATACTCCCAGCCAGCGTTCGGAGGCGTGGGGTCATAACCGTACTTACCGGGGGTGTGAAGGTCGTCGGCGAGCACCTGCGTGCTGGGGACCTGCTCATAGTTGCGCACGGTCAACGTGAAGGTTTTTCCGGGGCTGAGGTATTGCGAGACATCCACCACAAAGATTGTAACGCCGTCATCATCGGCTATATCGCGCTGCCAGACAACCTTGTCATCAATGAGCACCTGCTTGAAGCGATGGCCTACGAACTTGGATACGGCCGCCGCCGGGGCGAAGCGTGCCTTGGCCGTCAGGCTCATGCCGAAATAATTGTCTGAACAGTAGAAGCGCAGGTACAGCGGCCCGCTCCAGTCAGCCGGCACCGTGACCCGGCGGCTGAAGGCGCCGTAGGAGCCGGCTTGCGAGTGCTCCCAGGGGTGTTCGATGCGCAACAGTCGGCGTATGTCGGCGCCGTCTCCAAAGTACTTGCCGGAAGACGAAAACCGCCAGGCCGACATGTCTTCACACAAGTTCAGCGAGGCGGCCATCGCGGTGCCGCCCATTGCCAGCAGCAGCACGAGCGGTGCGAGCCAGCGGCGTGCGTTTTCCATTTGTCCCCTCCGCTGAAGCGATTACGGTTGCATGGTATCAATTCCCCGGTTGCGGTCATTCACCTTCGCGTTCCGACTCCCCGCGGCAGGGACATGTACAGAAGGAGAACAGGTGGCGGTAAGGAATTGTATAATATAGGAAACAGATTGCACAACGCACAAGGGAGAAATATACCATGTACAAGGTGCTGCTGGCGGGGATCATCCTGGTCGGCGCCTGTGTTGCGGCCTGTTGTCATGAGCAAGTACGGCTGATAGACAACATGGAGGATCCGTCACTGTACAGCCCCGCCCAGCCTGAACTGGGGCACAAGTGGACGGGCAGCGTGAGCTTGGATACCAGCGACTTCAAGGAAGGGCACGGCTGCCTGCGTTTCGAGGTCCATTCCGCCAAGACCGGCTCTGAAAGCTTTCCCCAGTGGGGTCGCTCGTTCGATGCGGCGGAAAGCGACTGGACAGGCTACCGCGCCTTGCGCTACTGGGTCAAGGTAGTTTCCGATGACCCCACGGTCACGCAAAAGCGCATGTGCATTGTGGTTTATAACGGCAATTCTCCGCTCCAGCAACTTGTCACGCACTACGTCCCGGTAGGCAAGTGGGTGCAACTGACCGATAATATCGTCACTTACAACCGCGACCGCGTGTCCCGGATCATCATCTACCTGTATGAGACGGATCCCAGCAAGCAGGACAACTACACCTGGTGGGTGGATGGATTGGAGCTGCTGCCGATGCCGGAGGGGGCGGTGGTATTCGATAACCACCTTGTGCAGCCTTACAAGCAGCCGAAGCAGGCTCCTGTTCACCAGCTTGTAGCCCAGGATGGCCTGGCACTGGTGCTGGACAGCAGCGGGCGCGTGGTGCAGTTGCGCGACACCAAGGGCCCCATCTACGCCGCCGGCGATGAGGTCGAAGGCCTGTCAGGCTTGATGATTCGTGACTGGCGCACCGATGAGAACCCTCGGCCGGTTGCCGGCAAGCTTAAGCGCCGCGGCCTAGCACTGACCCAGCACCAGGCCTACGCTGACGGCCTCAGTGTCAGTGCCGCTTACAGCACCGTCGGCGACCGCATCAGGTGCCGCGTGACGGTCAAGGACAGCGCCGCGGTTGACAGGCCGCTGACGCTGTACTTTGCACTACCCCTCCAGGCCGAGGGCTGGACCTGGTGGGACGACATACGCACCAAGCGTACTGTCACCGGCAGCAGCGACTTCCTCTACCAGCCGTGGTACCCATTGAAGCCCCGCTGGTCGGCTTATCCTTTCTGCTGCATCAGCAATCAGGCACACGCTTTGAGTCTCGCCTTGCCCCTCAGCCCTCCACGCATCCAGCACATGGTTTACGATCCGCGGTTGAAGCTGCTGTACATCGCCTATGATTTCTGCCTCAGCCCGGCAGCGGTCAAGCAACATCAGGCCGCCGACTTCGAGTTCTACATCTTCCGCAGTGATCCGCGGTGGGGCTTTCGCTCCACGGTGCAGAAGTACTATGACTACTTTCCAAAGTACTTCGAGAAGCGGATTCCCGAGGACGGCGGCTGGGTCTGCTGGGGCGACCTTTCCGGGAATTCACACCTTGCAGACCTCGGCTTCAAGTACCATTGGGGAACAGACGATCGCGGGCCGTTACACAGCTTTGCAGGCGCAGCTCGGTGGGACAACCAAAATGGGGTGTTGGCTTTCCCGTATGTCGAATGGACCAACATGCACGTGTCCATGGAGGGCTACGAGACGGCGAGCAGTGACGATATCATGGACCGGGTCCGGTACATCGCCGACCCCGATCGGGGCGAGCCGCTGCCCCGCTGGCAGTATTGCTTCCCGTACAACGGAAATTACCTGGGCCCTGACTACGAGGGCTGGATGGAGGCGGCATTCCAGGCCTATCTTAAGTCCCTGCTCTTTACCCCCGAGGGGAAGCTCTATGGCGGTGCGGACCGCTCAGAGTTCAACCTGCTGGTCGCAAAGTACATCCCCTGCAACGCCGACCCGGATATTCCCGGCGGCATCGGCCGGTTCTTCCTGGACAAATGGTGGCCGGCGATGGAGAAGTACTACCGCGACCGAGGCGCACTACCTGATGGCCTCGGGTGGGACAACTTCTACAGCAGAGGGGCCTCCCTTGACTACCGGCGCGAGCATTTTGCGTACGCCGACGAGCCGCTGCTGTTTGATCCCGACACCCTGCAGCCGGCAATCCTCAAGGACATGTCCACCTACGAGCTGCAGAAGGAAGTGGTAGCCAGGCTTCGGGCCGAGGGGCGCTACCTTATCGCCAACATGAGCATCGTCTCGATGGTGCCTGCCACGCTGCCGCTGCTGGACATCTTCGGCTACGAGGGCCGCATCCGCTATTCGGAGACCTACGCCCGGACCATGGGCCGGCACAAGCCGGTTTGTAGCCTGCCCACCGCCCCCCAGCACTACCAGGATCCGTTTGTCCGCGATCACTTGCTGTACGGCTGCTGGCCGGGCGGTTATTACAGTACTACTAATCCCAAGTACGTGGCCTTGATGAAGAAATACGTTCCCCTCCTCAAGCGCCTCAACGCCGCGGGCTGGGAGCCGCTTACCTTGGCCCGGACCAATGACGACCAGGTGCAGATCGAGCGCTTCGGAGGGACGGCAGGTCGCGAATTATTGTTCACACTCAAGAACCACGCAGCCACAGATAAGTCAATAAATGTGACCGTTGACAGGTCTCTTGTATCCGCCGAAAAGGGGGCTTGTGTCGCCACGGAGTTGACCACCAACACGCAATGCCCGGTCACCGTCAACGGCAATGAGATCGTCTTTACCGTGCACGTCCCTGCCGGCCTGGTAATGGTGGTGGCGGTCAGCGCCTCAAAATAGTCTGTCCGCCGCTCGCCCGGCTGTGCAAGCCGGCAATGCTTGAAAGGAGCGATAGATTATGAACTGCCCCAAACATAGGCGCTTGACGGTGTTGCTGGCGGCGATGTTCGTGCTGAGTGCAATCACCATGGGCGCGGCGTATGCCGATCTTTTCAGCTACGTGAGCAAGCCTGACGATGCTTTCAAGTGGGAACTGCAAAGCACCAGGGAGCTACCTGCAGGCAAGGTCTACAACCTGCACATGGTTTCCCAGGTGTGGCAAGGGATAACCTGGGAGCATAGCATCCAGGTCTTCGAGCCCCAGCGCGTAACCGTGCCCGGTATCATGGCATTGCTGATTACCGGCGGGGACCCCAGCTTCGAGTACCAGGGCCTGGCCTTGATGATAGCCAATTCCGTCGGGGCACGCATAGCCGTGCTTTACAACATCCCCAATCAGCCCTTGTTTGGAGGCCTTGGTGAGGATGCGCTTATCTCCTACACGTGGGTGAAGTACCTGCAAACCGGCGATGAGGACTGGGTACTGCTGTTTCCCATGGTCAAGTCGGCGATCCGGGCCATGGACTGCTTGCAGCAGTTGGCGGAGCAGCAATGGGGCGTGCAGTCATCCAAGTTCGTGGTGCTGGGTGCCTCCAAGCGCGGCTGGACGACCTACCTGACCGGCATCGCCGATCCTGCACGGGTCACCGCCATTGCACCGATGGTGTTTGACATCCTCAACATGGCGGTCAATGCCTTGCACCAGCGCGAGTTTTGGGGCGACTTCTCCGAAATGATAAGCGACTACACCGAAAAGGGCATGGAGCAGTTCATAGACACTGGACGTGGATTCCGCCTCTTCTGGATGGCTGACCCGTACTCGTACCGCGATAAGCTGCTGATGCCCAAGCTCGTGATCCTGGGAAGCAACGACGCATACTGGCCGATTGACGCAGTCAACTTCTACTGGGCGGGCCTCTCGCAGCCCAAGTTGCTGTTGATTGTCCCCAACTCCGGCCACGGGCTTGAAGATCGCGGGCGCCTGCTGGGCTCGTTCGTGGGCTTCTTCCGCCTGGTTGCGGCAGGCAAGTCCCTCCCCCGGGTCCATTGGCGCTACGAGGAGACTGCAGAAGGTCTCACCTTGCACGTGACCGCCGATCCGCAACCGATCGCCAGCCGCCTGTGGGTCGCTCGCTCAGCGGTGCGCGATTTCCGCAAGGCCGAGTGGGAGAAGGCGCCCTTGGTTACCGAAGGCGGTGAGCAGGTGGGCCGCGTGTCCCGTGCCGAGGGACGGTACACGGCGGTGTACGGCGAGCTTGTCTTCGATGTTGACGGCACGGAAATGTTCGTTTCCACCCAGCCGCGGGTGATGTGCCCGGTGGCCAAGTAACTACTAAGTTGCCAGGTAAAATGCAGGTTATACATGACAAAACGCACTGCCCAAGGCAGTTACCACGCCAAACTGCTTGCTGCCATAACGCTGGCCTTGGTGTTGGTCGCAGGGTACCTGCGGATATCAGCTTATCGAGCGTGGCGGCGCGAGCTGAGCAAGGCCGGCTTTGAAAGCACGCTTGATGTCCCAGGCCACGGCCGGCGCGTCTTGATTTTCGCGCCGCACCCGGACGACGAGGTGCTAGGCTGTGGAGGACTCATCCAGCAGGCCGTCCGGGAGGGGGCCAAGGTATTCGTTGCTTTGATGACTAACGGCGACGCCTCGGAACTGGCGCTGATATTCGGGGAAAAGGACCTGCCGCTGACCCCCAAGGCCTTTATCAAGCTGGGCAAGGACCGCCAGCGTG
>JALGVG010000188.1 GCA_029819875.1 Candidatus Zipacnadia bacterium
ACACCAGGTGAAGAGGAAGAGCTGGAACAAGAGCGCCGGCGCCTAGGGCATGCCGAAAAGCTGCGCGAGGCTGTCGCCGAGACTCACCAGATCCTCGAAGGTGACGGCGTCTCGGGCAGCGTGGTTGATGCTCTGGTCGCTGCCGAAAACCTGCTGAGCGCTGCGGCACGCACCGATTCCACGCTCCAGCCGTGGGCGGAGGAACTCGCCGGCGCCGCGGTGAGCGCCCGCGAGGTGGCAAGAGCGCTTGACGATTACCTGCAACAGTTGCAGTTCGACCCCGTGCGCCTGGAACAGGTCCAGGCCCGGCTCGCCGAGATCGCCGCACTCAAGCGCAAGTACGGTGATACGGTGGCGGAGATACTGCAATTCTACGACCAGGCGGTTGCGGAGCTGGCGGAGCTGGAGAATGCCGAGCAGCGCACTGAGGAACTGCTCAAGCGCCTGGAAAGCCTGCGCAGTGCGGCTGGATCGGTGGCCTGGCAGCTTTCTGCAGCCCGCCGCACCGCCGCTGCCCGCCTCGCCCGCAGGGTCGCGGATGAACTGGCACAGTTGGGAATGCGCGATGCCAGGTTCGATCTGCAACTATGGCAGGACCCCGACGCCGAGGGACTTGCCGCCGATGACGGGCAGTGCTATGCTGCCAATGACAGGGGCATCGACCGCTGCCGCTTTCTGCTCAGTGCCAACAAGGGAGAGGAGCTCAAGCCCCTCGCCGCCGTGGCCTCGGGCGGAGAGCTGTCGCGACTGATGCTTGCCTTCAAGTCAATTTGCGCCCGGGGAGCCGAGATCCCCACCGTCGTCTTCGACGAGATTGACAGCGGAATCGGCGGAGTGACCGCCTATGCGGTGGCCCGCAAGCTGGTTGAGGTCTCCAGGCAGGTGCAGGTGTTGTGTGTCACCCACCTGCCGCAGATTGCAAGCCTTGCGGACCACCAGGTACATGTGACCAAGCAGGTGGCCGGCGATCGCACAGTCGTGCACACCACCAAGGTGGACGGCGAACAGCGTGTGGCCGAGTTGATGCGCATGCTCGGTGTCAGCGGCCGCCCGCGACAGGCGGCTTATCAACACGCCCGCCAGATGCTGCAAGATGCCGATCGTGAACGGCAACGACTACGAGCAGGAGTTTGAACGACAATGGCAATTGTTATTATTGACCAGGACAGGTGCAAGGGCTGTGGGCTATGCGTGGCCTTCTGCCCCAAGGATAATCTTCAGATTGGCGACCAGTTGAACACGGCAGGGTTGAAACCCGCTGTAGTGAAAAGCCAGGAGAACTGTACGGGCTGCAAGATATGTGCCCTCATGTGCCCTGAAGCCTGCATCGAAATCTACCGCGAGACCGCGGAGGTGGTCGCCGGTGAGTAAGCGAGTGTTGCTCCGAGGCAACGAAGCTACTGCCGAGGGTGCTATCGCCGCCGGCTGTCGGTTCTTTTTCGGCTATCCTATCACCCCGCAGAACAAGATCCCTGAATACATGGCACAGCATCTACCCGAGGTGGGGGGAGTGTACCTGCAGGCCGAAAGCGAGCTGGCGGCCATCAACATGGTTTACGGGGCCGCTGCTGCCGGCGCCCGCGTGATGACCTCCTCCTCCTCGCCAGGCATCTCCCTGATGCAGGAGGGCCTCTCCTATATTGTCGGCGCCGAGGTGCCCTGTGTCGTCGTCAACATGGTGCGCGGGGGCCCCGGGCTGGGCAATATCGGCCCCGCCCAGTCCGATTACTGGCTCGCCACCCGCGGCGCCGGCCACGGCGACGGCCGCTGCCTGACTTACGCCCCCTACAGCGTGCAGGAATTGTATGACTGGGTGGGCAAGGCCTTTGAAATCGCCGAACGCTACCGCGCGCCGGTGATGATTCTCGCTGATGCCATCCTCGCCCAGATGATGGAACCCTGCCGCCTGCGCCCCCGTGCCGAACCGCCGCCTCTGGACAAGCCTTGGACCATCGGCGGTGACAGCAGCACGCGCCACCGCAACATCATCAATTCGCTGTACGTTGACCACGATGAAATGGAAGAGGTCAACCGGCGCATCCAGGCCCGCTATCAGCAGGCGATGCGCGATGACCTCTATTATGTTGAATCCGGTGCCGACGATCCGGAAATCCTGGTGGTAGCCTATGGCATCAGTGCCCGCGTCTGCGAGACGGCCGTGGAGCGCGCGAACCAGGCCGGCGTCCGCTGCCGGCTGTTGCGCCCCATCAGCTTGTTCCCCTTCCCCAGCGCACGCCTCGCCGAGTGGGCGGCCCAAGTCCGCAGGATACTGGTAGTGGAGCTGTCAATGGGCCAGTTTGTCGAGGATGTCCGCCTCGCCGTGGAAGGCCGATGCCCGGTGGAGTTGCTCAACAGGACCGGAGGAAACGTCGTCACCCCCGAAGATGTCACCACCAAGCTGCTGGATATGGCAGCAGAAAGGCCGGGTCGCAATGAGTGAAACTACACACATTCAACTAGATAACCTGCAAGTCATATACAAGAAACCCGATGCGCTCACCGACACGCCGATGCGCTACTGCCCCGGCTGCACGCACGGTATCGCCCATCGCCTCGTGGCCGAGGTTATTGACGAGCTGGGCATCAAGCACCGCACCATTACCATCGCCTCGGTGGGCTGCTCGGTTTATGCCTATGAATACTTTGACACTGATGCCATCCAGGCCGCGCACGGCCGCGCCCCGGCCGTGGCTACCGGCATCAAGCGCGTCCGCCCGGACAATATCGTCTTCACCTACCAGGGGGACGGGGATCTGGCGGCCATCGGCCTGGCGGAGGTCCTTCATGCCGCCTCCCGCGCCGAGAACATAACAGTCATCTTCATCAACAACGCGGTGTTCGGCATGACGCAGGGCCAGATGGCTCCTACCACCTTGTTGGGCCAGAAGACCACTACCACCCCCACCGGCCGTAGCGTCGAGCGCGGCGGCCACCCGATAAACATTTGCGAGATGATGACTTGTATCCCCGGCGTCGCCTATCTGGCGCGGGAAACCATGGCTGCCCCCAAGTATGTCAACCGCGCCAAGCGCAGCATCAAGCGCGCCTTCGAGGCCCAGATCCGGGGCCTGGGCTTCTCGCTGGTCGAGTTGGTCAGCAGCTGCCCCACCTGGTGGGGGCTGCGGCCGCTGGAAGCCCTCAAGCATATCGAGGAAAAGATGTTGCCCCAGTACCCGCTGAAAGTGTTCGTTGACAAGGTCTCCGGTGCCGGCGAGGGTGGTGAAGGAAATGCGTGAGGAACTGTTTATGGCAGGAACCGGCGGCCAAGGCGTATTGCTGGCCGGCCAGGTGTTGGCCCAGGCAGTGATGGAAAAGGACCTGAATGTTTCCTGGTTCCCCATCTATAGCCCCGAAGTGCGCGGGGGAACGACGACCTGCACGCTTGTCATCACCGACGGCCTTCTCGGCAGCCCCATTACGGGGCATCCTACCACCATGCTGCTGATGGACGGCCGCGCCGTTGACCAGCACCTGGCCCGTATCGCGCCGCAGGGGCTGGCTGTCGTCAACATGACCTTGGCCCCCCGATTGCCCTCCCTGCCTGATGTCAAGATAGTTACGATACCCGCCACCGACATCGCCATCACGCTGGGCAGTGAGCGCACGGCGAACATGGTCATGCTCGGCGCTTATGTCGCCTTGCACCCTGTAGTTGAGATTGATGAGCTTGCCGCGGCCCTTGACGTGTTGCTGCCGGAACGTCATCGCAAGTACCTTCAGCTCAACGTCCGTGCCCTACAGGCCGGGGCCGACGCTGCCCAGCAGGCCACCTGATAGCGGAAACGAGGAGTGCTTATGAGCACGTCACAGACCGTGGAACAATTAGCGGCTATTGCCGAGCGCATTCATGCGACGTTTGCCAGGAAAGACGCCGCACGCGAAAAGGCGTTTGCCTTGTCTCGCCAGGTAGTAAGAGAAGCAGCAGCAACCATCAAGACCGTGCACCGCGGTGATCTTGAGCAAGCGCGGGCCGGCCTCGCCCGTACCGGCGCGTTGGTGCAAGAGATGCTGCAAGCGGTGGCTGACACACCTGACCTGCGGTTCGGCGGTTTCGTCGGTGATGCTGAAAAGGAGTACGCCGAGGCGGCTATTACCTTGGCTGCTGTTGCCGGCGACCCTCTACCCACCCCCGAAGAATTGAAGATTGAGCAAGCCCCCTGGCTCAACGGCCTGGCCGAGGCGGGCGGCGAGTTCCGCCGCCATGTGCTCGACCTCATCCGCCAGGACCAGCCCGAGCGTGCCGAGGCATTCCTGGAACTGATGGATGACATTTATCACTGCATACTGGGCTTCGACTATCCCAACGCTATCAGCCTCGGCTTGCGGGGGCGTGCTGACGCGCTGCGCGGCATGATAGAACGCACGCGCGGTGACCTCACCAATGCCCTGCGCCAAGCCCGTCTCGAGCGCCGCCTCGCCCGGCTCAGCGAACAGTAGCCGCGCCGCTCGAGCACCGCGTTGGACCCTCACTGCCACCGGCGGCCGGCGTCCCTCCTGGTGATGCCGCAACGCGACTGTTGCGGCGGCAGTTGGGCATCTGCCACGAGGAAACACACCCCCGGTGGCGAACAATACACCAGTAGTGCGTGCAGCAGCCCGCTGCGCT
>JALGVG010000021.1 GCA_029819875.1 Candidatus Zipacnadia bacterium
AAGGCCACCGGGCCCACGAGCGGGGGCGCGTGGCAAGCATATACCCTGTCGGCGGCCGATCCCGGTGACACGGACGTGACCGACGGGAAGGTATTCCAGATCGAACTTTCGCCGACCCAGCTACCCGGCGGCGGTGGCCCCGGCGACTATCATTACTACTTCCTGGCCAGCGACGGCATAAACACCACCATATTCCCGCGCCGGCCCGGTGACCCGACTGTCGGCGCCAGCAGCGTCGCCAACCTTGCCTACTGGGGCCTGTGGGTACCTGCCGGCGGGGGCAACCCTGTCGACCCCGGTGACCCGGGCGTGCCCGGCGGTGCGGACTGGTACTGGTTCCGCGTCAACTCGGCGCCGGAGCTGTCCGACCACTCCGTAACACACGCCTCGGGGCGCCGCAACCAGAACTTCATCTACCGCGTGCGGTACACAGATGTTGACGGGGTCGCGGACCCGGACTGGACGCAACCGCCGACGGGAGACAAGCCGTTCCGCGCCTACCTGTACATTGACCTGTTCGGGGATGTTCAAGGCGAGGCCACCGTGACGTCGGTTTCCAGCGAGACGGTGCTGGTTTACAGTGTCCCCGACGGGCCCGGGTATGCCGACAACTCGCTGGTCGGCTACACGCTGGAGATGCTCAGCGGCAATGCCGTCAACAATGTATACCCGATCGTGGCCAACACCGCGACGACGATAACGGTCACCGGCACGCTGATAACTGACGGGGTGGCGGGTGGTGACCGCTTCAATATCGCCAACTGGTACAGGGCCAGCATGCAGCCCGAAAACCCCTCGGACACCGACTACACCGACGGTGCCTTCTACGTGCTGGACACGGCTACACTGGTGAACCTCGAACCGGGCGTGCACCGCTACTACTTCGAGTTCACCGACGACTGGGGCGCATGGTTGTATCCCAACGAGTCGAACGTGAGCGTGGAGGGAGAGACGGTACGCTACCCGTCCACCGGCTCGTTCGTGGGGCCGGAGGTGTTCGAGAACAGGCCGCCGACATTGAGCGACTTCCGCTACACGCCACAGGCGGCCGACCCGGCCGATTACGACGGAACGACTGCAACCGAGTTCGTACTGTACGTCACCTACACCGATCCTGACAACGATCCGCCCGCCTTGATTCGGCTGGGCATTGATGGGACGACAACCGATCCGGACCAGATCCTGGAGCTGGAGCAGGTTGATCCCAGTGACACGGTTTACAGTGACGGTGCGCTGTTCAGGAGCCAGCCGATCCGGCTGAGCGCCAACCAGGGCAGCGAGCGCCACGTAATCCGCGGCCAGGCATCCGACGGAGAGCTGCGCTACCCGCCCGGTTATCCGCCACCGGCGGAGCTGCCGTTCTGGGGCGAGGGCAGCAACGACTCGGAGCCTGGGCCGAGGGTTCAAGTGAACACGGCACCGACTCTGGAGTACCCGGCTGATGACAACACCCCGGGCGACTTCCCGGGCCTGGAGCCGGACGTGGGCCGGGCGAGCGACACGTTCGTGTTCACCGTGTACTACTTCGATACCGATGACTTCGCGGGCGTCAAGGGGAACCCGCCCGAATACGTGCAGGTGTACGTTGACGGCAACCCGTACACGATGACCCAGACCGACCCGGCGGACAACGACTACACGGATGGCGCCGAGTTCCAGGTCGGAGTGACGGGCCTGGCGGTAGGTACGCCGCACACCTACTACTTCCTGGCCTCCGACGGCGTGGACCGCGCCCGCCTACCGAGTCCGGTAGGCAGCGAGGAGAACGGGCCGGTCGTGGATGAGCCGCCCGGAGCGCCGCTGAACGTGGTGGCCGGCGACGTGCCAGGCGACAACGGCGGAGCCGTCGAAGTGAGCTGGAGCGCCAGCCCGGACGACGGCAGTGGTGCCCGCGACGTCGTGGAGTACCTCATCTACCGCAGAGAGTCGGGAACACCGGATTACCCGACCACGCCGCTGGCGACCGTGGCGGCCACGGAAAGCTCGGTGTATTCGTACCAGGATACGACCGTCGCCAAGGGTGTCGAGCACTACTACATGGTCACCGCCAAGGACGGGGCGGACCTTGAGTCTGAGCCTTCCAACGAGGCGGGGCCGGCAAGTGCAATCGACAATATCGCACCCGGAGCACCGTCGGGCTTGAACGCGACGGATACCGGCCTTGGCGGCACCATTGCACTGGACTGGACGCTGTCGCCGGACGACGGGGCCGGTGTCAACGACGTGGTGGAATATCACATATACCGCTCCACCACCACGACCTTCACTGGTGCGCCGGTTGCAACGGTGGCGGCGGGCACCGACAACTACACCGATGCCACGGCGCCCAACGGAGTGGCGGTCTACTACATGGTGCGGGCCTATGACGGCGAGAACGAGTCGGCCGACAGCAACGTGGCCGGGCCGGTGACGCCGACTGACGGCAACGCACCGCAGATAGCCAACGAGGATCCGCCCGCCGGTTCGGTTGACGCGCCGCGTGACACGAACATCAGCTTCTCGCTGGTTGATCCCGGCGTAGGAGTTGACCAGACCACGATCGCGGTGACACTGTCCGTCAACGGTGGACCGGCAGTGGACATAACCGCTGACCTGACCATTACCGGCACGCCGGCTCAGTACGATATTGTGTACGATCCGCCCACGGACTTCGACTACAACGATGCCGTGACGGTGGGTGTGAGCTGCGCGGACCTCGACGGAAACGCAATGACCGACAGCTTCAGCTTCACCATCGAGCCCGTGCCGACATACTCGGTATCCGGGCACATCGAGGACGCCCTGGGCAATCCCGAGGTGGGGGTAACGGTGACGGTGGGGGTGCAGTCCGATGTGACCAATGCGAGCGGTGACTACACGGTAACAGGGCTGGCTGCCGGCACCTACCAGGTAGTACCGACCAAGGCGGACAGGTCGTTCAGCCCGCCGTGGCAGACGGTAACGGTCGGCCCGGACCAGACGGACGTGGACTTCATATCCGCCCCCGGCTACGACATCTCCGGTACGGTGGAAGACACCGGCGGCAACCCGATACAGGGCGTGACGATCTCGGATGGCGTCTACTCGACAACCAGCCAGGCTGACGGGTCATGGGTACTGGCCGACGTGCCTGCCGGCACCCACACCCTTACGGCCACGCTGCCGGGTTACAGCTTTACGCCGGCCAGTATCGACGTCACGGTCGGCCCGGATGCCAGCGGCGTGCTGTTCACCGGCGAAGTGGTGACCTACAGCGTGAGCGGCACGATACGCACGCCCAGCGGCGAGCGCATCCAGGGCGTCACGGTGCAGGCCAAGCAGGGCGCCACGGTCGTGGGGACGGCGACCACGTCGGATATCGGTGTGTACACCATCAGCGGCCTGGCGGTGGGGGCGTACGACATCGTCCCCTCGAAGACGGACTACCAGTTCGACCCGCCGCAGCAGGCCGTGAACGTCACCGGAGACCTGACGGGTATTGACTTTACCGGCTTCACGATCTACGAGGCGACATTCGGGCCTGGCGTGCGGTTCGTGGGCTTGCCGCTGAGGCCCGATGATCCTGATCCGATAGCAGTATTCGGTAACGACGTGACCATTGCGCGCTGGAATCCGCTGACCAGCCCACCGTACGAATATCCGGTGCCTGGAGTGCCGAACCCGCTTCTGACGGTCGGCCCCGGCAAGGGCTTCTTCGTGGACTTCGGCGCCACGGGCAAGACGCTGAACGTAAAGGGAGAGCTGACACCGCTTACTACCTTCTCACTGACCTGCGAGGCCGGCTGGAACATGCAGGCCAACATGTACAATCTGCCGCTGCCGTGGGCGAACCTGCAACTGCCTAACGGCGGGCCGATCGGTGACTTCGGGTTCATCTACGATCCCGCCACCGGCTACAAGCTTGTCACCGACATCCCGGGTCTGGGCACGGCGACGGCGATACCGGTCAACGCCGGCGTGTGGATGCACTCGGCGACGCGGATGACGATAAACGTCTCGCCGCCGGTCGGACCGCTGCAGGTCCAGGCCTCGGCACCTGCAGAGCCCAAGCTGCAGGCGGGGGACTACTTGATCCGCATCGTGGCGCGGGCCGAAGGCCGGGTTGATGACACGAGCGTGGCGGGAGTAATGCAGTCCAGCGGCGGGATACAGGTCGCGAACCCGCCGGCCGTCAGCCCGTATGTCGACGTGTACTTCGTCGGAGACCAGGGGCCGCTGGCCTGCAGTGTGGCAGGAGACAGTGCGGCAGGCGCCAGGAGCTGGGACTTCGTGGTGGCGACCGACATGGCCGGGGCGACGGTGCAGTTGTCCTTGCCGGACCTGTCGAGCGTGCCCAGCGATCTGGCGGTCATCCTCGTGGATGAGGACGCCGGCAAGCGGATGTATGCGCGGACACTCAGCTCCTACGAGTTCAACGTCGGCGACAGCGGCATGCGGCACTTCAAGCTGCAAGTGGAGCCGAGGGGCAGGGGCGGGCTGGTGATAAGCTCCATGAGCGCCAGCCAGGCGGCTGCCGGCGGTGTTGTGAGCGTTGACTTTGTACTCAGCCAGAGCGCATCGGTGAACGCGAAGGTGATGAACATCGCCGGGCGCCTGGTGCGGGTCCTGGCCAGCAACCAGGTTGCGCCGGCCGGCTTGAACACACTCAGTTGGGATCTGCGCAGCAACAGCGGGTCGCTGGCGCCGGCAGGCCGGTACCTGGTGCAGGTGGAGGCAGTGGCCGAGGACGGCCAGCGCGTGACGCGACTGGTGCCGTTGACTGTCCAAAGATAACGTGGCAGGTAGCAGGAAATCGTTGCCGCCAGGCAGAGAAACTCGTCGTCAAGAGTAAAGCTGCACCCGGGAGTGAGAGACATTATGCCGACACGGATGATGTTGCAGGTATTGATGGGCGTGGTGGTGTGCACGTTGATCATAACGGGGTGCGGTGGAGGCGGAAATGCCGGGACCACCGGTATAGTCACCGGGTACGTTAAGGACGCAGCAAGCGGCCTGGGAATTAGCGGTCTGACCGTAACTATTGACGGGCGAAGCGGCAGGACAAGCGCCGACGGCGCATTCACCGTCAGGGGGATCCCGCCGGGCGATTACCAGTTGCAAGTCGTACCCACGGAGCTGTTTGTCATGGTACCTGGAGATCCGATAATAGTAACTGTCGTGGCCGGTACGACCACCGTGCTGCCGGCTCCGGTGCTGGTTATCGACCCGGACAACCTGCCACCCAATCCCGGCCCCTAGCTGTCTGCAGGTCGTATGAGCAGAACGCAACGAGGTGCCGTCCCTTCTGCCGAGGGCGGCACCTCGATTATCAACTACTATAGGCCCAAGTGAAATCACCTCGACGCGGGAAGATTGCGTGTTATCAGCTATGAGCCCAACGATGAGCCAACAGGGCGGCAGGCAACCTGCGGTGGGTAAGTTGTATAGCGGTTGCAGCCACGCCGCGGGGTTATCAGGATATCACGTGCCGGCTGCGGGCCCGGCTGCGGGATGCGACGATGCAACGGCCGGTGAGCGCACATGACACATAATCCGCGAGTGTTGTCAGTGCGAACCACGGCGGACCTGGAGCGCGAAATTGCGCGCATTGGGGCCACTGCCTCGTCCGTTCCATACATGGCCCAGAAGGCCACCTTCCGGGTAGTTCGGCTGGAGAGGGTGCCGGGGCAGGCCGCGAACATCCTCAAGCAGGAGATGCTCGCCAAGGGAGGCGAGTGCGCTGTTTCGGAGCAAGTATCGCGCTTTGACCCCACCCCGCGGCCATGTATCTTGCTGGGCACCATGCGGCAGTATCGCGAGCTGCTGGACACCCTCATCCACCAGCCGTTCGGACTGGCCGAGCTTGGCAAGGAGTTGCAGATTACCCTGCAGCGCTATGATTCTACCCCCGCGCCGCTGGTATGCCATGACCGCGAACTGCCCATCGGCCGCCGGACGTTGATCATGGGCATCATCAACGTAACGCCTGACTCTTTTTCCGGGGATGGCGTGGGAAAGAATGTCGAGGCGGCGGTGCGCCAGGCGGAGAGGTTCGTGCAGGAGGGGGCTGACATTCTGGACATCGGCGGAGAGTCGACGCGGCCGGGCAGCGCGGGCGTGTCAGCCGCCGAGGAGTTGGAGCGGGTGATGCCGTGCCTGGAGGCAATCAGCGAACGCACCGACATAGCAATTTCCATTGACACCAGCAAGCCGCAAGTGGCGCAGGCCGCCCTGGAGGCGGGAGCGCACATCATAAACGATGTCAATGCACTGCGGGCCGAGGGCATGGTCGAGGTGGCTGCGGCATGGCAGGCGCCCGTTATCATCATGCATATGCGCGGCACTCCCCGGGACATGCAGAAAAAACCTGTCTACGACGACTTTATGACCGAGGTATATGAATTCCTGGCCGGGCGCGTGGAGGAGGCGGTGGCAGGGGGGATCGCTGAAAGCCAAATAGTGATTGACCCGGGGTTTGGGTTCGGCAAGACGGTACAGCACAACCTGGAAATGATACGGCGCCTGGCGGAATTTCGGAGCCTGGGGCGGCCGGTCCTCATCGGGCCTTCGCGCAAGTCAACCATCGGCAAGATACTGGACCGCCCCGTGCAGGAGCGCATGTGGGGGACGGCCGCGGTGGTTGCCGCCAGTATCCTGGCCGGCGCGGATATCATAAGAGTGCACGACGTGCGGCAGATGCGCGAAGTGGCAACGATGACGGATGCGATTTTGCGAGGCTGGGACGAAAATGCGGGGACGTGAGCACAGGCGCAAGTCGGAAATTCGCCGGGAAGCGCTCAAACGCCGCGACAGCCTCAGCGAAGCGGAGCAGCTTGATAAAAGCAACATTATCTTCACGCGCGTGGTGAGAAGCTGGGAATGGCAGCAGGCAAGGACGATCTGCCTGTATGCTTCATTCGGCTCCGAGGTGCGCACCGATCGCCTGATGCGGGCGGCGCTTGGGGCCGGCAAGCGCCTGGTGTTGCCGCGCGTCAATCGGCATTGTGAAGGTCAGTTGGACCTGTACTTTGTCGAAGATATCAGCACACAACTAAAGCCGGGAGCGTGGAATATCCCTGAGCCGGACCCGCGGCAGTGCAAGGCCGCACCCTTGGAGGAGATTGACTGCATTGTGACACCCGGGGTGGCGTTTGACCAGTGGGGCGGACGCTTGGGGTACGGGGGCGGGTTTTACGACCGGCTGCTCAATTCGCTTTCTCCTACACAGGTGATGTGCACCCTGGGACTGGCCTACGAGCTGCAGATCGTCAGGGAGGTACCCCAGGGCTTCTTCGACAGCCGGGTCAGCGTGATAGCGACCGAACTGCGCCTGGAGGAGAATAGGTGAATGAATAGAGACTGCATCCGCATCAGCAACATGCGCTTTTACGGATACCATGGGGTTGACGCCTGGGAGCGGCAGCGGGGAGGGCGTTTTGCAATCGACGTGGAGCTGTACCGTGACCTGTCCGAGGCAGGACGGACGGATGACCTGGCTGCAACGGTAGACTACAAGGCGGTTTACGAGCTGGTAAATCGCATTCAAACCGAACGACAGTTTCAACTCATGGAGGCGCTCGCAAGCGAGGTGGCCGAAGGCATACTAGCGCAGTTTGCGGTAGAGGAGGTGGTCGTGCGAGTACGCAAGGAAAGCGTTCCCCTCGGCGGGCTGATTGATTACGCCGAGGTGGAAATAAGGCGAGCAAAGTAGCAAGAGCAGCCCTCTGAACCATATATAGCTCAAAGATAGAAGATAGGTGGAAACAGTCATGCAAAGCGACCTGGAGATTGCTCAATCCGCACAACTACGACCGATTATGGACGTGGCCACTGAGGCTGGACTGCTCGAGGATGAGGTTGAGCTATACGGCAAGTACAAGGCCAAGATATCCCTGTCAGTGCTTGATCGCCTGGCGGAGGCGCCTGACGGCAAGTTGATACTGGTCACCGCCATCACGCCGACACCGCTGGGTGAAGGCAAGACCGTCACGACGCTGGGCCTGGGGCAAGCGCTGCGTTACATTGGCAAGAAAGCAATATGCACGATTCGCGAACCGTCCATGGGACCTACCTTCGGCATCAAGGGTGGAGCGGCTGGCGGCGGATACGCCCAGGTGGTGCCGATGGAGGACCTCAACCTGCACTTTACCGGTGACATTCACGCCGTAGGCGCTGCCAACAACCTGCTGGCTGCGATGATTGATGCGCACATCTGGCACGGCAACCGGCTGCGCATTGACCCGTACACCATCTCCTGGCGCCGCGTCGTGGACATGAACGATAATTTCCTGCGCAACATCGTAGGCGGCCTGGGAACCAAGTCGGACGGCCGGCCGCGGGCCACGGGTTTTGATATCACGGTGGCCTCCGAAGTGATGGCGATACTGGCGCTGACCACGGGCCTCCAAGACCTGCGCGAGCGTCTGGGGCGCATCTGGATCGGGTTCAATGAAGATAATGAGCCGGTGACCGCCGAGGACCTGAAAGCAGCCGGGGCGATGACGGTGCTGCTGCGTGACGCCATCAAGCCGAACTTGCTGCAGGCGCTTGACGGCGGACCGGCTCTGGTACATGCCGGACCGTTTGCCAACATCGCCATCGGATGCAGCTCGGTATTAGCCGACCGCGTGGCCTTGAAATTGGCCGACTACGTAATCACCGAGGCGGGTTTCGGCGCGGACTGCGGCGCGGAAAAGTTCCTGGACATAAAGTGTCGCAGCGCCGGGCTGACGCCGCACTGCGTGGTTATCGTTGCCACGGCCAAGGCGCTCAAGATGCATGGTGGGGCGTTCCGCATGCGCCCGGGGCGCAAGCCGCCCAAGAAGTTGATCGAAACCGAGAATGTGCCGGCAGTAATCAAGGGATGCGAGAACCTCGCCAAGCACATAGAGAACATGCGCAGCTTCGGCCTGCCGGTTATAGTGGCGATCAATGTCTTTCCTTACGATACCGAGGCCGAGCTGGAGGCCATTCGCGAGCAAGCCATTGCGGCAGGTGCGATAGACGCGGTGCGCAGCTACGTCCATCCCAAGGGCGGTGAAGGCGGCGCCGAATTGGCGCAGGCCGTGGTAAAGGCCTGCGAACAACCCAACGATGGCTTCAGGTATCTGTACCCGCTGGATGCCGACATCAAGGAAAAGATCGAGACCATAGCCACGCGCATCTACGGCGCCGACGGAGTTGACTACACGCCGGAGGCCGAAAAGAAGATAGCCATGTTCGAGAAGATGGGGCTTGGCGACCTGCCCATATGCATGGCGAAGACCCACCTGTCGTTGAGCCACGATCCCACGCTGATGGGGCGGCCGACAGGCTTTGTGGTGCCGGTTCGCGACGTCCGCCCCTCCGTGGGCGCCGGGTTCCTGTACCCGTTGTGCGGCGAGATGCGAACGATGCCCGGCTTGCCGAGCCGGCCGGCGGCGGTTGACGTGGATATTGATGAAAACGGCAACGTGGTCGGCTTGTTCTGAAGGGTGGGTAATGACAATGCTCACTGATATTGCGGTAAGAGAATACCTCGGCCGACTCGCTTCCAATGCCCCCGCGCCCGGGGGAGGAAGTGCGGCTGCCCTGGCCGGAGCGCTGGCAGCCGCACTGGGGGAAATGGTGGGTAACTTCACCGTCGGCAAGAAGAAGTTCGCCGGGGTCGAGGAGGATATAAAGCGGCTGTTGGCAGTGCTGGAGGAACAACGCGGTGTGCTGCTCGGCCTCACCGACGAGGATGCCTCCGCCTACGGGCAAGTGGCGCAGGCGTACGCGATGCCGCGCAGCACCAAGCAGGAGAAGGCGGCCCGCGCAGACGCCATCCAGAAGGCATTGAAGGCGGCTTGCGAGGTGCCGTTCGGGGTGTGCCGGTGCTGTGCGGCCGTGATCGGGACATTGCGGGAGTTGGCGCAGAAGGGCAACCCAAACCTCATAAGTGACGTCGGTTGTGCGGCGAAGTTGGCGCTGGCGGCGTTGGAGTGCGCGTGGTTGAACGTGGAGATAAACCTGGCCTCAATCAAGGACGCGAAGTTTGTGGAAGGACGAAGAGACGAGCTGGAACAGATCATGGCGCCGTGCGCCGATGAAGTCAGCGAGGTCTGGCGACTGGTCGTTGAAACTATATGCAGTTGAAGACGTAGACGCATCTTGATATCCAACAGGCAGCTCTGCGAGAAGAGCTGAATTGCAACACCAAGCATCGTGGAAGGAGGAATGGCAGTGAGTGCACGGTTGCTCGAAGGCGGCCCCGTGGCTGCCCGCATCAAGCAGTCCGTTGTTGACAAATTGATGGGAATCCCCCTGGGAAGGCGTCCCAAGTTGACCGCTGTACTAGTCGGCGATGACCCAGGTGCCAAGTTCTACGCCCGCAGCCAGGCGAAGGGTTGCGAGGAGGTGAGCTTGCGCTACGAGCTGGTCGAGTTGCCCGCCGATATTTCGGAGGGTGACCTGGTGCTCAAGCTCCGGGAACTGAACAATGACGACGACGTAACGGGCATCATTCTGATGATGCCGGTCCCCGAGCACATTGACGGGCGGGCCATGCAGGGGCTGATTGACCCGCTCAAGGACGTGGACGGAGTACACCCGGTGAACCTGGGGCATGTGGTGCAAGGCAAAATGGACCTGGCACCGTGTACTGCTCAAGCAATCATCGAGCTGTTGGACGAGGCCGAGGTTGACTATTATGGGGCTGAAGTGGTTATTGTCGGGCACAGCGAAATCGTGGGCAAGCCGACAGCATTGCTGTTGCTGGATCGCTTCGCCACGACCACCGTCTGCCATATCGGCACCAGCGACAAGGGAATGCTGGCCCACCACACGCGGGAGGCGGACATCCTCATCGTTGCCGTCGGCGTAGCGGGTCTCATCACCAAGGAGCACATCAAGCCCGGTGCCATTGTCATTGACGTGGGAACAAACCGGCAGAAAGATCCCGAAACCGGCAAGACCCGGATCGTGGGCGATGTTGTGGCGGCAGATGCCATGGAAGTCGCCGGCATGGTGACGCCGGTGCCGGGTGGTGTGGGCGTGGTGACATCCGCCATATTGCTGCGCAACCTCGTCACGTGTGCCGAGTTGCAGGGCAAGGTATAACGAGCCTCGGCGCTTGAGGGCGGAGCGGCGCAGGGAAAGTGTCGGTGCGAATGCGCACGGGCAGGGGGGTGCCGGCTCGCAGGCTGGAAAAACGGCCCCGGTGCACGGCACTCTTTTTCGCCGGACATGTTGCGACATTCCGAGCGAGTCGAATGCCGTCGGTTGACATATTGCGAATTTAACAATACAGTGTCCTTGCATCGAAAGGAGTTTATCCTCCCGATGGGAATGCGCGAAGCCATTGAATCGGGCAAATTCATCGTCACCACCGAAGTCGCACCCCCCAAGGGGTGCCACCTTGATCACATGCTGCAAGAGGCTGCCTACTGCCGGGGGCGGGTGGCGGGGGTCAATGTCACTGACCTGCAGTCATCAGTGATGCGCGCCAGTTCGCTGGTCGGGTGCATAAAGCTCAAGGAAATCGGGATGCCGCCGGTTCTGCAGATGGTGTGTCGTGACCGCAATCGGTTGTCGCTGCAGTCCGAATTGCTCAGCGCAGCGGCGATGGGTATCACCGATGTGCTGTGCCTGACGGGCGATTACACCACATTGGGCGACGATCCGCATGCCAAGCCGGTTTTTGACCTCGATTCGGTGGGATTGCTCAAGGCGGCCCGCGGGTTGATGGAGGGCTACGACATGGCCGGCCAGGAGCTGGAGGGGGAGCCTCCGCAATTTACCCTTGGCTGCGTGGTCAACCCGGGCGCAGACCCTCTGGAACCCCAGATCATGAAGCTGCACAAGAAGGTGGAGGCCGGTGCCCAGTTTGTGCAGACACAAGCCACTTATGATCCCCAGCAGTTTGCGGATTTCATGCGGCAGGTAGGAGACATCGGGGTGCCGGTCCTGGCAGGTATCGTAATGCTCAAGAGTGCAGGCATGGCTCGCTTCATGAATGAGAATGTAGCCGGCGTCACGGTGCCTGACGAGATGATACAGAGGATGAAGAAAGCCAAGGACAAGGTGGCAACCAGCATTGAGATCACCGTGGAATTGGTCAAGGGCTTGATGCCGTACTGTCAAGGAGTGCACATGATGCCGCTGGGGTGGAATCAGCACGTGGTTACCGTGCTCGACGAGCTGGGCTTGTAGTTCATTGCAAGGGGGGCGAAGTGAATGCGGCTGCTAAGTGCAACAAATCAGGGGGGAATAACAAGATGAAGGTGCAAGACGAGGGGCCAATTCTACAGGTGGCACTGGATTTCGCGAACCTCAGCCAGGCGCTGCGGGTCGCCAGAGAAGCGGTAGCGGGAGGCGCCCAGTGGCTGGAGGCCGGAACCCCGCTCATCAAGAGCGAGGGGTTGGAAGCAGTGCGCGCCCTGCGCCGCGAGTTTCCTGATCACACCATCGTGGCTGACATGAAGACAATGGATGCCGGCCGCGCCGAGGTGGAGATGGCCAGCCAGGCCGGTGCCGACGTGGTTACGGTGCTGGGAGTGGCCTCGGATGCCACGATCAGCGAATGCGTGGAAGCCGGCCAGCGCTATGATGCCCGGATCATGCTGGACCTCGCCGAAGTGTCAGACCCGGTGGTGCGCGCCCGGCGCATCCAGGAGTTGGGCGTGGCCATAATAGGCATCCACTGCCCCATTGACGTTCAGATGCGCGGCGAGGATCCCTTGGCCTTGCTGCAGATGGTCGCTGAAGTGGTCGATCTGCCCATCGCCGTGGCCGGCGGGCTTAACTCGGAAAGCGCCCCCCGTGCCGTGCAGGCGGGAGCAAGCATCGTAATAGTGGGCAGCGCCATCGCCAAGGCGCCGGACGCCGAGGCGGCCACGCGCACCATCCTGCAAGCGATGCGCACCGGCATCGGCGTCAAGACCGAGCTTTACAAGCGGCGCGGCGCGGCCGAACTACGTGAAATCTTCTCCATGTGCTCCACCGCCAACATCTCGGATGCGATGCATCGCCGGGGGTGGCTGCCGGGAATATCCAGCATTCAGCGGGGAATGAGGCTGTGTGGCCCGGCACTGACCGTGTGGACCTATCCGGGTGACTGGGCCAAGCCGGTGGAGGCTATTGACGAGGCCGACGAAGGCAGCGTGATAGTGGTGGACGTGCGGGGCGAGGGGCCGGCGGTGTGGGGCGAAGAGGCGTCCAAGAGCTGCCTGACCCGCAAGCTGGCAGGTGTGGTCATCAACGGCGCACTGCGGGACTCGGCGGAGATCCGGGAACTTGGCTTTCCGGCGTTCTCCAAGCTGGTGGCGCCGGCGGCCGGCGATCCCAAGGGCATGGGAATGATCGGCGTGCCGCTGAAGATCGGCGAGACCCTCGTGCGGCCCGGTGACTGGGTAATCGGCGATGACGACGGGGTTGTCGTCGTACCCAAAGAGCGAGTGGTCGAGATTGCAAACCGCGCCATGTCGGTGGTGGAGCGCGAAAGCCGCGAGAAAGCGGAAATCGAGCAGGGACGGACCCTCGCGCAAGTCAGCGAGCTGAAGCGCTGGGAACAGCAGCGCGACAAGTGAGGGGCTCCCGGCGCAGCTTCGTTCGGTCCCCGGTCCCGATGTGCGGGCAATGCACAAGCTGCCGGGCGGGGAAGAAATCGCGAAGACCTGACCGGATATGATAAGTAGCAATGACAGGGTCGCCGTCGTCGGCCCCGGCGCAATGGGCTGTTTGTACGCCGCCTTGTTGGCCGAGGGCGGAGTTGACGTGCTGCTGCTTGATTATCGGCCGGCGCGCGCCGCCAAGATAGAGGCGCAAGGCATCATCGTGGTGGAAGAGGGTAGGGAACGTGCGGTCCACGTGCCGTGCCGCGCGGACGTTGAGTCCGCCGGCACCGTTGCGCTGGTAATCATTTTCACCAAGGCCTATGACACGGCGGCGGCGATAGAGCACAGCCTGCCGGTAATTGGCAAAAACACTGCCGTCTTGACCCTGCAGAACGGGTTGGGCAACTATCAGCAAATAGCACGCCACGTCCCCCTCCCTCAAGTGCTGGCCGGAACGACCACCGCCGGGGCGGCGATGCTGGGCGTCGGCAAGATCCAAGTGGCTTCCCGCGGCGAGATCGTCCTGGGCAGCCCGGCCGGGGAAAAGGCTGCAGCCCGGCGGGCAATTGATGTCTTCGCAGCCGCCGGCCTGAACGCCCGGATGGAGGACGATGTCGAGGCAATATTATGGCGCAAGGCCCTGGTCAATGCCGCCATCAACCCGCTGACTGCCCTTACGGGTCGGCGTAACGGCGAATTGCTCGAGGATGCCGACTTGCGCCGCTTGCTGGGGAGGGTGGCGGATGAAACATACAGTGTCGGGGAACATCTGGGCATTGGGTGGGGCGAATTCGATCCCCGGCTGGTAGTGGAGGATGTGTGCAGGAAAACTGCGTCCAATCGCTCCTCAATGTTGCAGGATGTGCAGGCGGGACGCAGAACGGAAATCGACAGCATCAATGGCTACATCTGGCGACAGGCCCGGCAGCAGGGGCTGCCGGCTCCGCTCAACGAAGTGTTGACTATCCTGGTAAAGGCGCAGCAGCCGGCACAGGCCGGCAGCGAATAGCAACAACAGCCCTCTTGGCATGGAGGAAAGTGTCCATGATAGTGATAGGAGAACTCATCAACGGAACGCGCAAGAAAGTCAAGAAAGCGATTGCCGAAAAAGACGCGGAATATATCGCCGGCCTGGCCAAAAAGCAGGTCGCAGCCGGAGCTGATTTCGTTGACTGCAACCCCGGCACCGTGGGCGAGCAAGAGGTCAGCGACATGGTGTGGCTGGTGGAAACGGTGCAAGCAGTCACCGACAAGCCCATTGCGTTCGACAGTCCCAACGCGGAGGCGGTAAGAGCAGGCATAGCCGCCTACCGAGGCGGGTCAGCGGGGATGATAAACTCCATAACCTTGGAGAGCGAGCGGTTGAACAGCATGCTGCCGGTCGTAAAAGAGGCCGACATGAATGTAGTGGCCTTGGCATTAGACGACGCAGGCATGCCCACGGCGGCCGGCCAGCGCGAAGAAACCGCCAAGCGCCTGATAGACACGCTCGTGGACGCCGGCATAAGCGCCGAGAAGATATTCGTGGACCCGGTGATAGCCCCCGTCAGCACTCAGCCTGAAGTCGCCGGGCATATCCTGCAGGCCATCGAAGCTATCCGCGATTATTGCCCCCAGTGTCACATCACCGGCGGCTTGAGCAACATCTCCTTCGGGCTGCCCAATCGCAGGCTCCTTAACCGCACCTTCCTGACCTTGGCCATCGCCGCGGGAATGGATTCGGCGGTCATGGACCCGCTGGACAAGGCGATCATGGCCGAGGTCCTTGCCGCCGAGGCCCTGACCGGCAAGGACGAGTGGTGCATGAATTACATAACCGCCAGCCGCGAGGGCAAGCTGGACTGCTAAGCCCCGCCAGGAACTGGAAGGCGACTACGGCGGACCCGTCGAGCTGTCATTTCAGGGGCGGTGAGATACCCGGCTGACAGCCTCTGTGAGGCAATCCAGGCACACCTTCGTGCCCTCTTGCACGTCAGCCGGATTCTCATACTCGATGGCCCAGTAACCGTCGTAGAAGGTGAGCAGCTCGGCGACAATGGGCTGCCAGGCAATGACGCCCTCGCCCATTGCGCAGTATTCCCAGCCGTCGTCTACGAGCTTGACGTCCTTCCAGTGCGTGTAAACGATGCGGTCCCGAGTGACGAGCAAGGCGGCCAGCGGGTCCTCGTCGGCGTGCCGGAAGTTGGCGGGGTCGTAGTTGAGGCCCACGGTCCGCGGCATGTCCTGCAGCAGTCGCAGGCATTCGGCCCCGGTCTTGGTCACACCGCCGTGATTCTCCACGGCGATGGTGACGCCCGACTTCTCGGCGTAAGGCGCCAGCTCTTCCAGGCAGTCGCGCACCCACCCGAACGTCTCATCCCGCACCTGCTTGTCACCGGCCCAGCCGGCGAAGATGCGCAGCACCTCGGCCCCCAGGGTGGCGCAGACATCAAGCTGGCGCTTGACGGCGTCCACCTGCTTGGCACGGGCTGCGGCGTCAGGCACTGTGAAATCGTTGCCGCCGGCCACGGCGACGATCTTGACACCCTCGTCGGCCGCCTGCCGCGCAACTTTCTGCAGGTCAGCGTCCGAGTCGGATGGTGACAGGTGTCGGGTTTGACCCTCGTCAATGTTTATCTCCACGAATTCCAGGCCCAACTGCCGAGCGGCCGCAAAGTACTGCGGTGGCGTGTATTCACGAAATCCCCATGCCGCGCATGCGAGTTTTGGCATCGGTGATACCCTCCTTGAGGTCAGTTGCCGTCAGCTTGGCCTACCACTGGAAGACAAGCGTAATGCCCTCCTCGGGGTGGTGGTAGATCCAGTCATAAGCTTCAGTGGCCTGTTCATAGGAATAAGTACGTGAAATGAGGTGATCCAGCTTCAAGCGGCCCTCTACCATCATCTGGAAGACGGCCTGTACCATTTCCGGGCTTTCGCCCACGGTGCCGGTGAAGGTGAGGTTCTTGCCGAACAGGGTATCAGGGATGTACAGGTGGATTGGTTCCAGGTACATGCCTTGGGCGTGAACGAGGCCGTTGTTGGGGGCGTGAAGCAGAACCTCTTCCAGTACCCGCGGCTCTCCGGTGACTTCTATCATCTTGTTAGGCATCCGGCCGTCGCACAACTCGCGCACCGTTTCCCACAGGTCCACCTTGCGCGGGTTGATGGTATGCTCAATGCCGGCCTCGCGCGCCGCCTGCAGGCGATTGTCGCACAGGTCGGCGACAATCACGCGGGCGCCGGCCGCCTTGCAAAGCTGTGCCGCGCTGTTGCCGATACCTCCCTGCCCGATGACCAGCACGGTGTCAGAGGGCTGAGGCTTGACCTTGGCCGAGATGCCGTGGTAGGCGATTGCGGCCAGCAGGGCGATGGAAGCGGTCTTGGGGTCCAGGGCCTCGGGAACCTTCACGGCGCGGCGGGCACCGAGGCTGTGGCTGTGTTCAGATACTACGACATATTCCGTATGGCCGGCCCAGGCGGGGCAATAGCGCTCGTCAAACCCCGTGAACAGATTGGAGGCGTAAGCGATATCGCCCACCTTCAGGTGTTCCACCGCACTGCCCACCTCGACGACCTCTCCGACCGGCATGTAGCCGGGCAGCATCGGATACCATTGTGAATGCGGGGGTTTGCTGTGCATCTGTCCCTCGTAAAGGTCAAGTTCCGTCCCGCGACTTACTCCGCTGTAGATGGTCTTCAGCACCACGCCGTTTTCGTCCATTTCCGGCATCAGCACGTCCTCGTGGACCTCGGCATGCAGCGGGCGAGTGAAAACTATTGCCTTGCATTGGTACCTTTTTGGCATTTGTACACCTCCAACACGGCCGCGGCCGCAGGGGAGATTGAACCGACGGCGGTGATTGTTTCGCGTTCAGCAGTGACTTGTCCTTTTCATGTCTTCAGCACATAGACCGGTTGCAGAGTGGCGGCCACGCTGCCCAATCCGCACTCCAGGGTGCGCCTGAGCACTTCCTCCCCGCGGTATTGAGCGCTGGCTATGTCAGAGAGGTCGGTGATAATCTGCTCGCGGCCGGTAGTGCTTTCCATGACAAAGTAGCGCTTGGAGCCGGCCTCGATTACGCGCTTGAAGCGGCGCAGGCCCGGCAGGGCGTACCCGGCCCCGTGGGGCAGCACGTTGGCATTCTGCAGGTAGCCGAGCACGCCGAGTTTGCCTGCCCGCTCCTTGAATCCGAGGGCCTCGATTTGCGCCTCGCTCAGGCTCCGGTGCCCCTGCATCAAGTAGCCTGGCAGGTTGGCTTGCAGCATGAAGGGCAGCAAGGTGTCGTCGCGCGATGTATCGTAGCAGCCCAGCAGGATTTCGTTGGGTGTAAGCAGCTTTTGATGCACTGTATTGCTGATGACTTCGAAGTCGCCGAAGATGTGGCGAGCTGCCACCAGCCGGCGCCGGCAGGAAAACTCTTCCGCGAACTGGTGCCACCGCCAGTACTTTTCCGCCGCCTCGTCGCGCAGAATGTGCAGCGGACCCCAGGGGGTCTGGAATATCTCCGCCAGGCGGCCGAGTGCCGGGCTGTCGTCCCAGTACAGGCCGAGGCCGAATTCCGAGGAGCTGCGGACCTCGGGCGCCGCGCAGTGCATCACGAAGACGTAGGCAGGCAGGGCAGCTTCCGGTCGCTGCTCAGTGACGGCAAAGACATCGATGAAATGATTGCCCTTGGCAAAGTCCCAGGTAAGAGGAATGCCGTCCAGCTTGGTCTGCCGGGTCGTAAGAGTATGAATGCGCTGGACAACCTCGTTGAGGGCCGGCAGTTCGTGCAGGCCGCCGACCAGCATCCCGCAAACATTGGGCTTGACGTCCAACACGATCAGCGGGGTGTCGCCGTCCCCCCAGCGCAGCTTGCCGCCGTAGCCGAAGCCCGCCGCCCAGCGGGCGCTGTTGCGGGTGATAGTCATGTCGGGCGACCCGATGAAGGTGGCATCGGCAGCCAGTCCCATCTGCCGTTGCAGGAAATGCAGCTTCGCCAGCCCGTAAGCCATGTTGGCCCGGCAGAGCTGGGCGGCGGCGTCATCCAGGCCCAGGGAAAAGATGTGCTCGGCCGCCCGCTGTAACGCTTCATCCCGTTCATTGGCCACCAGTGCCTTCACCTCCTCGCTTTGTGTAATCTCACACGCTGCCGCGTGTCATCTTCCGTATTCAACCGCCGTCTCGACCAAGGCCACGTAGTTTTTCACCGTCTGGTCGGTCAGCACCTCGGTATGCGGCGAGGCGCTGACCCCCAGGATGTAGCCCCCGCCGGGGGCGGCGATGTCAATGCACTCCTTGACCTGCTGCACGATCTGCTCGGTTGGGGCGTGGTAGATGTCTCCTATCTGGATATTGCCTTCGATGCACACCTTGCCGCCCAGGCGCCGCTTACCGTCAGCCAAAGTCACATTGCCCATCGGCGGCGCTTCCAGCGGATGCAGGCAGTTGGCCCCTATGGTGATGAAGTCCTCCAGGAAGTCGTTGAGCGAGCCGTGGCAGTGTATGTGCCACAATCCGCCGGCCTCGTGCACCGGCCGCGTAATCCGCGGCTCAAAGTCGGTGCAGAAGGCCTTGAAGTCGGCGGCTCCGTGCAGCGGCGGGGCCACGTACTCCTCCCCCAGCATGCTGAACACCGGCCCCACACCCTGGCTGAGCATGTACTTGACCAGGTCCGTCAGCCGCTCGGTGAAGACCTCCAGCAGCTCCATGAGCAGGTCGCGATGCAAGATGCTCCACAGTGCAATGGTCTCGCTGCCCAGCAGGTCGTGAACATAAGCGATCGGGTCGTAGATGCTGGCCATTACAATGCCACGGTCTCCGATCTTTTTGTCCAGTTCGAAAAAGCCTGAGCAGTCCGGCTGCGGCGGAACGTAAGGAATAGAGAGCACCTTCTGTACGTCCTCGGGCTGCTTGACGTAAAACTCCATCTGCATACCCGGCAGCCCGCGCTTGCTGGTGCGGTACGCAGAGGTCATGTCGCCTTTGGGGGTATGAAGCGTGGTCTTGGTGTAAATCCAGTCCTCGTCTTCGGTGCGCTCAGTTGTGGTCGAGAAGTCCTCGCTGGCCGTAATGAATTGATTGGTGCCGGGACTCCAGGCGGCCTGGTAGTCGCCATGTTCCGCCACTATTTCAATGACCGGTCTGTAACTGGGATGGCGCGTGGCGACCCACTCCTCGTTCCACGCCAGCACACCGCGGATATGAATAGGCAACACGTCGGGTTCCTTGCAGCGCATGGCGGTCAGCATTCTTTGGCGTGATGTCACTGTTTCGTTCACTCCCTAGTAGTCCGAGTTCATGAGTTGGTCTAAAGCTACGCTTTCCGAGGGCGGCGGAGCAGGATCGGTCAAGCGGTCCTGCACGCTGCCCCAGCAAGTAATGAACAAGCGGCTGCGAGCCTGGCTTCCAGCAGGCAGCCTCAGCCCCTCGATGCGCCAGCGCCCCGCTTCGATTTGCCTGACATTCACCGGCAGTTTCTGCAACTGTTGCCCGTCCGTGCATACGGCGCGGGCGGCGCCGCCGGTGATGAAGACCGAGGTGATAAGCGGCCGGCCGCGCCTGTCCCAAGTGCGCAGGTCCAGGCAAAGGTATGATTTGCCGGCCAGCCGACCATCGGCACATTGTATCTGTGCCTCCACGCTCAGGTCGGTATTCAAGCGCAGGGTTTGGATGTCGGCTCCCTTCAGCTTGCGCTTGCGGTTCACCTCGTCCTGCCATGCCAGCAACCCGCCCGCCCCCAGGGTTCGCTCTCCGAGCCGGGCGAAGGTTTCGTTTGTCCTGGCGAATGCCAGCAACAGCCGGTCGAAACCGGGCTCCTGGCTGCGGTAGGTGTGGATGGCCCGCAACTTGGCCTTGACCTCGTCAGGTTCCAGGTCCAGCTTCAGCCACTTCCCGTCAGCGGCGGCAGCAAGAGCGGTGGGCGGGAGCAGTTGCAGGCGCGGTGCGAGGCTTCGGGGCACCGGCCAGTGCGGCCAATGAATAAGGTAGGCGTATACGCGTGCCTGCTGCGCCCAGGCTGCGCCGTGGGCGCGGATGCCCTGCAATGCGTAGCAAACAAATGCGCAAGTCGCCCAGTGGTCGGGGTGAATGTCCTGGGGATGGGCGAGAAATATGTCGGTGGGGCGTATCTGCTGAAGCAATGCAGTCAGGTCGCTTAGTACCTGCTGGCCGCAGTACGGCGCGTGGGGGGTAAATGACAATTCGTACGGTGAGGTCATCATCTTCGTTTGCGGCGACAGGTAAGGCGTTGCGTATGACCAGTACTCAGGCCGCCATAGTTTAAGCAGTCCATTGTTGGGAAAGCCCAGGAAGTACACGTGATCGGAAGGTACCCCCAGCTTCGCGAGAGCTTGGAGCGTCTCACGCTGGCGGTCCTTGCCCAGCTTGATAAAGGCCTTGGGGGTCAGCGGCAGGTCCTTTTCCCCGAATATCAGCGCCAGTTCCGATGCGTCGCCGTTAGTCATCAAAGCAACGAATACCTTGGCCCCCTCCCGGACGGTCTGCTGGATGAGTCCTCCACAGCCTAGCACCTCGTCGTCCGGGTGCGGCGCGAAAATCAAGACGCGCCGGCCGTGGCCTGGGACATCAAGCGTG
>JALGVG010000189.1 GCA_029819875.1 Candidatus Zipacnadia bacterium
AGACGTTGGCGTGGGCCTGCCTTTTTTGCGCTTTTCTTTCATCTCCTTTTTGCTTTTGTGTGGTTGCTTGGCGCGATGAGGTTGCTGCTTGTCTGCCATGGTACTCGCTCCTTATGATGTGCGGCACTTTGGGCTACGCGTGGGGCCGGCGGCGGCTGGAGGTTGCGCTGGGCCTGGTGCCGCCAGGGGGGCATCGTCGGTTGAGAAGAATGATGTTGGGCAGTGCGGTTGGATGGGATAGTGCCGGCTTCAGCGGGTCAAGGGAGGCGAGACGATGAATGGTCTGTTGCTGGCGGCGGTTGCCGGGATAATGTGCAGTGTGCCGGTGCCGGCGTACGAGGTGCAGTTCAATCCCGCCACCATGGAGCTGTCGGCGATGACGGCCGGCGGGGCGCGGGAGCTGGTCAAGGGTATTGAGTACACAGCCAGCTTCGCCAAGGGAGGGCTGGCGTTCCGCACGGCCGGCGTGGCGGAGGTTGAGCCCCACGGCGACGGCGCCTGGGAGATTTCTTATGCGCTTGAAGGGCCGGCGGCGGACGAGGCGCAGGTCAGGTGCACTGCACGGTTGCTGAGCAGCCGGTGCTTGCGCCTGCAGTGGCACATCGCCTACAACGGCCCGCAGCGTGCCTTCAACTCCTGGGGATGCGCCCTGAGGTTTGCATTTGCCAGGCCTCCGGACGAGGCGCGCACGAAGGCGTTGGTGCGGTGGGTGAGGCCGACGGGGCGGCATGACTGGGAGGTGGTCGGGGACGCGCCGTACCCCGACCTGGAGCGGCAGCTTCGCGCGGTGCGGATAGGCGATATCGAGCTGGCGGTGCTGGCCCACGACTACAATCCCGACTGGCTGTACGGCGGGCAACTGAGCCGGGCGGCGGTTCATGCTCTGAATCTGCCGGCGAAGGCTCCCCAGCAGGTGACCAAGACGTTTGAAATCGTTGCGGCCGAGCCGGGAGTGGGCGACGAGGTACTGATTGCGCTGGCCAGCGGCGAGCCGCTGGGCATAGCGGTTGAAAGCGGGCGGTTGGGCAACCTGTTTGCGCCCGGCGAGCCGCTGCGGGTGGAGGCGAAGATATGCAATGTCAGTCGGCAGCCGCGGCAGGGGCGGTTGGTGTGGAGGGTGTGGGACTACTACGGGCACTGCGTGGCGCGGGGCAGCGAGGCCGTGCAGTTGGCGGCGGGGCAGCAAATACGCAAGAGGCTTGTGCCGGCGGGGTTGCGGGCGAGGCGGGGCATCTACTTTGTGGCGGTGACGCTGAAGTGGCCCGGCGGTCGGCGGATGCTGCGCGCGACCGTCGGGGTGCTGCCGCGGCGGGCGCCGGGGGCGCCGGATGCGGCGTCGCCGTTCGGCCTGGCGGCGATCATCGCCAACCCGCAGACCTACCCAGACCAGCCGGACATAGAGACAGTGCTGAAGCTGGCATCACGCATCGGCGTGCGCTGGATACGAGGGTTCGGCTTCCCCATCAAGCCCGAGGTCAAGCCGCAGGAGGTGGAGCAGGCGCGGCGCAGGTTGCAGTTGTTACGCTGCTACGGGATCCTGCCTCAGGTCCAATGCGGGTACGCGATGCCGCGCAGCCAGCAGCAGGCGGAGGTGTTTGCGCGGGATTTCGCGGCCTGCCTTCGGGCGTACAAGTTCCTATCGCCATACATCGAGGTAGGCAATGAGGGGAATTTTTCCACCAAGCCTGCCGACTACGTGCGGCTGCTGCTGAGGCCGCAGTTCGAGGTGATGCGGAAGGTTCACCCGGCGGGGAAGGTGATGTGCATGGGGCTGGGAGGGGTTCATCGGCAGTGGTGGGAGGGCTTCGTGAAGGCCGGGGGGCTTGATTACCTGGACGTGGTTTCCGTTCATCCGGGCCATCACCCGCGGGCTCCGGAGTTCTGGGACGGCCCCCAAGGCCCGCAGGTATGGGAATTCTGGCGGCACATGCTGCTGGTGTTCAACACGCTGCATCGGCGGGGGCTGGATGCACAAAAGCAGGTGTGGATAACGGAGGGCTATTCGCCGAGTTCCCCCACGCGGACGTGGCTGGACCTGCGGACGGCGGCCGACTACCTGGTCCGGGAGTACTGCATATCGCTGGCGCTGGGTGTACGGGTGATCGAGTGGTACCAGTTCCAGGACGGGTTGTGGCATTCGCGGCGTCCCAAGCCCGACGACGGGGAATACAACTACGGAATGGTGTACACGGACCTGACGCCCAAGCCACAGTACATCGCCTACGGGGTGATGACCGAACAGCTTGGCGGGGCGCGGTGTGTCGGGCGGCTGGACCTGGGGGCTGATGACTTGTACGGCATCAGGTTCGAGGATGGGGCGGGGCGGTTCATTGACGTTTTGTGGAGCTACCGGGAAAAGGACGAATGCGACCTGCAGTGGTGGCCGCCGGAGGCGTTCAGGGGCAGGCACCGCCGGCCTGCAGAGCCGTGGGAGGAGCAGTGGCGACAGACGGTTGCGGTGGAGCTTGCCGCGCGGGGAGGGGTGCGGATTACGGACATCATGGGCAACGAGCGGGTTGTGCATGCGCGGGGAGGGAAGGTGAGGTTGGAGCTGACCGGCTCGCCGGTATACGTGCGGGGGTTGGGCAGCATGACCCTCCGCGACATCGCGCCCGCCGGAGGGGAGCAGTTGTAGGACGTTTCCGGCGGGCTTTACGCTGTCACGGCGGATCGGGACACGCCGGCCCGTAGGGTTTCAGCCGCTTTAGCCATTGGACAAGCTAGCTCGGCAGAATGAGGGGGCTGTTTTTGTCTTTGGCTTTTTGCTGTTTTTTGCGGCGCTTTTCTTTCATCTCCTTTTTGCTTTTGGGTGGTTGCTTGGCGCGGTGACGCTGCTGCTTGTCTGCCATGGTACTCGCCCCTTGTTGTGGGCGCTTTGGGCTACGCGTGGGGTTTGCGCAATGCTTGCTCACGCGTGGCGAGCGCCTTTTCCCAGTAATCGTGCAGCCGCAACAGGCCGAATTCATCAATGACGTCCTCGATGTCCAGCCCCTCGCGCTCGCTGCCGATGGCGAACTTTGCCTCCTGGGTAACGTAGTCGAAGGTGACGTCGCTGCCGTATTTCTCCAGGATTGCATCCATCTTATCCCAATTGTAGTCCATATGCAAGAGGCGGCGGTTGAGATTGATGCGGTGGGTGATGAGCGCCTCGTAGGTAGATTCTTCAAGCTGGCGGCCGGTGAGGTCCACGATCTGGCCCAGTTCGGCGCCGATGGCTGATACTATGTAGTAGCCGCTTTCCTGCGCCCACCAGCGCACCTGGCGGCCGCCGCGGTACATGGAGCAGAAGAACACCACCTCGGCGCCGTTCTTGCGCAGGCCCTCCATTATGTTGCGGAAGTTGAGGTCGAAGCAGATGCACATTCCCACGCGGCCGAACTCGGTGTCGAAGACGGAGGCTTCTTCGCCGGGGCGGATACCGTTTTCGATTTCGCCGATGGTGGGATTCATCTTGTGGTAGACGCCGACCAGTTCGCCGCGGGGGTTGATGAGGAGGGCGGAGTTCCACAGGGTATCAGCCTCGCGTTCCCACATCGGCCAGATGATGTACATGTTGTACTCGCGGGCGCGTTCCATGGCCCAGGAGCTGGTTTGCCCGCCGATTTCCTCGGCGCCCTCGGCCGGCGGCAGGTCCGGGCGCGGGTAGACCTCCGGGAAGCTGAGCATTTGCACTCCCATCTTGGCCGCCCGCCAGATGTATTTCTCCACCATGTCAAAGAAAGGCTGGGGATTGTCGGGATCGTACCTGGGATTGGGATTGTGGGAGACGCTACCGACGGTTACGTAACGGGACATGCGACTACCTCCTTGTTTGTGTTTCAGAGCTGTTGTTGAAAGGGTCTGAAAGCGATCACCTGGTAATGTTGATGACAAAGCGCTGGGTGGCGGTGCCGACGCCGTCAATGGTGGCGGCGACCACGACGGTGGCACTGCCCTCGGCCGGGGGAATACCCGACACGAGGCCGGTATGTCGGTCAATGGCCAGCCAGCCCGGTGCCTGTTGCAGGGAGAAGAGGGGCTGCTCGATATCGCCGAACAGGATGCGCCGGGTGGTGACGTGGTATTTGCCATGCAACCTGAGGTCACCCAGGGAGCGGATGGAGGCGACCTGGTAGTTGTAGCGCTGACCGACGACGGCGGCCGGCGGCGGCTCGGTGTATATGAAGGGCCGGGGGGCGGCCGCGTAGTCGGAGGGGCCGCTGGGCACGCCGTTTTCGTCCACCGCGACAACCCGGTAGAAGGCCTTGTTGGCGTTGGGCAAGGTCAGACGGGGGCCGATGACCTGCATCCAGGTGACGGTCGTTTCGGCGACGAAGTTGGGCGGGAAGGTGAGTATCTTCCACTGGCGAGGCCCACCGGCGTCGTAGTTGTCCAGGCCGCCGTTGACTGCGTACGGCTGGTCGCTGGCGGTGAAGCCCTTTTCGTCGCTGCCGTAGACCCGGTAGCAGGCCGGCCGTCGGCCGACAGGGTTGGGGTCCCATTTCAGCAGCCAGGCGCCACTGCCGGGCTGCTGTTCGAAGCGGACATTGATCGGCGGCGCCGG
>JALGVG010000190.1 GCA_029819875.1 Candidatus Zipacnadia bacterium
TGGCCGGGCGCCATCTCACGGTGCCGGCCGACTTCTCTTCGGCGGCCTTCTTCATCGTCGCCGCCCTGCTGGTGCCCCAATCCCGGCTCACGGTGCGGGGCGTCTTGCTCAACCCCACCCGCGCCGCTTTGCTGGAGGTACTGGCGCGCATGGGCGCCGATGTGCAGGTCAGCGGCCATCGCACCGTCGGCGGCGAGCCTGTCGGCGACATCACGGCGAGCTACGGCTCCCTGCGCGGCACCACCGTCGGCGGTGACGAGATACCGCGGCTGTTGGACGAAATACCTATCCTGGCCGTGGCCGCTACCCAGGCCCGGGGCACAACGACCATCAAGGACGCAGCCGAACTTCGCGTCAAGGAGTCCGACCGCCTCGCCGTGATGGCCCGGGCGCTCAGGGCAATGGGCGGCGAGGTTGAAGAGCTGCCTGACGGCCTTGTCATTCACGGGCCGACGGCGCTGCACGGTGCGGAGCTGGACAGCCATAACGACCACCGCGTGGCCATGTCCATCGCCGTGGCAGGATTACTTGCCGCCGGCCGTACCACGATTCGCGGGGCCGGGTGTATTGACACTTCGTTCCCGGGCTTTGCGGACAAGTTGCAGGCCCTGGGGGCTGATATTGACTATCGTTGAAAGGAGCGCACCACCTGCGTATGCGGCCCAATATCGCCATTGACGGGCCGGCCGGTGCGGGCAAGAGCAGCGTCGCCCGCGGCCTGGCCCAGCGTCTCGGCTATACGTACATCGATACCGGTGCCATGTACCGGGCCGTGGCCTACCGGGCATTGCAGGCCGGCCTGGACGTGAACACCGATCCCGAGGCCATCGCGGAACTGGCGGGCCGCCTGCGGTTTGAGTTCCGCGAAGTGGACGGCGCCCGCCACCTGTTCGTGGACGGCGAGGATGTCGAAGGCCCCATCCGTACCCGCGAGGTGGGAAACCTCTCCTCGCCGGTTTCCGCCATCCCCGGCGTCCGCCGCCACCTGGTGGCCGCCCAGCAGCGCATGGCGCGAAACGGCGGTTGTGTCATGGAGGGGCGTGACATCGGAACTGTGGTCCTCCCTGACGCCAAGGTCAAGGTTTTTCTTACCGCCTCCGCCGCAGTCCGCGCCCGCAGGCGCCAACTTCAGTTGGCGCAGCGAGGTATCCACCGCAGCCTCGAGGAGATCCTGCGCGACCAAAAGGAGCGCGATGAGCGCGACAGCAACCGCTCCATTGCGCCACTGCGGCAGGCTGATGATGCGGTCCTGATAGACACCGACAATATGACCGAAGACCAAGTCATCGAGGCGATAATCGCCCTGGTACGGAAGGTGACCGGCGATGCGCAAGGAGCCTGAGCCGCCCCGCAGTTGGACATGGCCGCACTACAACCTGGTGCGCGTCGGCATACCCGCCCTGTGGGCGCTGTGTGGGGGGTGGAGGGTTGACGGTCAACACAATGTGCCTGACAGCGGCGGTGCGGTTATCGCTCCCAACCACGTCTCTTACTTCGATCCTCCCGCCGTCGGCTGTTCGTTGAAGCGCCGCACCTATTACATGGCCAAGCAGGAACTGTTCCAGATCCCCGTTTTCGGCTTTATCATCCGCAAGTGCTACGCCTTCCCCGTTGCCCGCGGCACCGCCGACCGCGAGGCCATCCGCCACGCCATCAACCTGCTACGGGCCGGCGAGCTGTTGGTCATCTTCCCCGAAGGAGCCCGCAGTCCCGACGGCAAGCTGATGGCCGGCGACATCGGCGCCGCATTGGTGGCCACTCGCGCCGGAGTACCGATAATACCATGTGCCCTGTACGGTACCGACAAGGTGCTGCCGCGGCACGCCAAGTTCCTGCATCGGCACCGCGTTCACGTCACCTTCGGCGAACCCATCACCTGGGAGGAGGCCGGCGGCGGCCGGGTGGGGAAGGAACAATTGCAGCAGATAACCGACCGCGTTATGAATTCGATCGCCTGCATGCTGGCCCGCTACAGGCAGATGTACGGTGACTGATGAGCCGTCGGCCCTGGCGCTCCTCGCTTCGCCTCATTCTCGTTGCGGCGAGCAGGCATTCCGCCGCCTGGCGGGGAATTACGCGCTCAAAGCGAATCGCCTGGGAGGTAATATTCATGTTCAAAGTCATGTGCCTGGTGGCTGCCATGTTTATCATGCTGTCTGCTTCTGCCGATAATCAGCAAAAAAGTTACGCGGACTGGTCAAAGTTCAAGCCTGACAACTTCGACCCTCGGCACACCTATAGTTTCGAAATCGGCGACATCCGCGTCGTCATCGGCGATGCTTATCCCCACGGCGGCTGTGACCGCAGCAACTATACGGGCATTCATCACCTCTCCCACAAGCTGCGGCCCTCGAATGTCTTCTGCCCGCTGTATGCCGGCATGATCGGTATCCGCCGCCCGTGCAATATCGCACCCGTGGGCGACAACGGGGCAATCATCTGGGTCGGCGAGGGTGACAGCAAGGTGAGCGAGGAATACATCGTCAAGCCGCCTTATTACATCGACCACACCGCGCGGTTTACGGCACATGGCGAAACCGGCTCGTGGAACGATACTTCGTACATGAACGGGCCGGCCGATCCGGGCATCTACCTGCTGCAACCGGACGGCACCTGGGTGCGGCACTATTCGCAGACGCATGGTGACCGCGCCAGCGTCGCTCCCGCCACGATGCTCTCCTTGCCGCCCATCACGAAGGTCCCGAACGCCCAGTATCCGCATGGGACCAACAATTTCTCCGACGGCTTCAGCGATATCCGCTTCGACCCCAAATATGCCTTGTTCTACGGCCGCTTTGACGAGATGGTGCTCATCTTCATGATCGAGCGGCGCTGGGGCCACGACCTTATACCTTACATGTCACCGACCGGGGGTGGCTACAGCGAGGAGTTCCAGCGCGCCAATCCCGCCTGGGATTACCGCTTCTGGCTGCGGGGGCTTACCCCCGGCCAGCAAGTCGTCATCCGCTCGCGCCTGGTCTACAAGCCCTTTGTCAGCAACGAAGATGTGCTGGCCGAATACGACAAGTGGAACAAGGAGCTGTACGCCAAGTAGCTTGCGCACTTGCTGGCACCGCAACAGGCGGCCGTCTGCAGAGGACAAACATGCCATCGGGGGTAACTAGCGGGCTATCACGTACGGCTTGAGGCGGCTGAGGAGCTTGTCATCAACCTGCACGCGCGCCTCCACGACATCGGCCTTGTAGTCTTCCCAGATAACATGGCCCTTCTCGTGGCACAATCCCAGCAGCGTCAGGTCCGTGTAGGGAAGCTGTACGGTGAAAGTGCGTAGCTTGCCGTACAGCCTTTCTTGCAGCACGTTGCGCAGCACATCGAGGTTGTAGCCGGTAAGCGCCGAGATGGGCAGAGCGCCCTTCAGTTGGCGGCGCACCAGCATCTTGGCGGCATCACCATCCACCAGATCCCACTTGTTCAGCACTACCAACCTTGGCTTGTCGGTCACTCCCAGGTCATGCAATACTGTCTCGCAGGCCTCGTGCTCGCGCAGCGCATACCTGTCGCTGGCGTCCACGACCTCCACCAGCAAGTCTGCCTCCACCACTTCCTTCAGCGTCGCCCGGAACGCAGCCACCAGGTGAGCAGGCAGGTCATGGATGAACCCGACCGTGTCACTGATGAGCACTTCCCGGCCCTCGCCGAGGTCTACGCGCCTGACGATGGTGTCGAGCGTCTCAAACAGCCGGTCGTGTGCCGATGCCACCTGCCGGCCCGCCAGGGCGTTCAACAGGCTTGACTTGCCGGCATTGGTGTAGCCCACCAGCCCGACAGTGGGAATGCCGGATCCGTCCCGGTTGCGCCGCTCGATGCTGCGCCGTCGTTCTACTTCCTCAAGACGCCTGCGCAGCAAGGCAATGCGCTTGCGAATGCGGCGGCGATCCACTTCCAGCTTCGTCTCACCCGGACCACGTACACCTACCCCGCCGGCACGCACCCCGCTGCCGATCCGCGACATCGCCTGCCCCCAACCCACCAGCTTGGGCAGCGCATAGTTGAGCTGCGCCAGCTCCACCTGCAGCTTCCCCTCCTTGGTGTGGGCATGGAGGGCGAAGATATCCAGGATTAGCTCGCTGCGATCAAGCAGCCTCACTTCTCTGCCAATGGCATTCGCCAGGTTCCGGGCCTGCACGGGCGACAGGTCGCTGTTGAAAATGACCAGGTCGGCAGCCACCTGCAACACCTTCGCTCGCAGTTCTTCCAGCTTGCCTTTGCCCACGAAAGTGGAAGGTGAGGGCTTGTCGCGTCTTTGCACCACGATAGCCTTGGGTATCGCCCCTGCCGCCTTGGTCAGGTCAATCAGTTCCTGCATGCTCCGCCGCCCTTCGCCCCGCAGCCGTTCGATACCCACCAGCACGGCGCGCTCGGGCTCCGTTGTCGGAACATATTCAATTTCCAGTGCTGCAAATCTATCCTCCACGTCTCTTTCCCCTAAACAAATAGTCCTGGCAAATCCTGCCCGGACTATCTCTCAACTGCCGTTTGTTGTGCTGTACGTCTTCTGCCTGCATTTGCCCTGGTCAA
>JALGVG010000022.1 GCA_029819875.1 Candidatus Zipacnadia bacterium
CCATTGTCAGTCGGTGTTGAACACCATGTAAGGGTTCGCACTCTTGGTGGCGATGACCTGCGGGTGTCCCAGCGATAGAAAATCGGCGGACACCGGAGCCTTTACGCGGTATGCTCCGTTGTCACCTACATCGGTCGGCCACAACGTAAAGGTACTCCAATTGTCCGACTGGCCGAAGTAGAGCCTGGACTGTGTTCCGCAATTGCACACGAGGTGTCCGTCAATGTCGTAATTAGCCACGAGTGCATAAAAATCATACCATCCTGCCCCTATTCCGCTGTTCACGCTCCATGTTTCTTCACCGTCGATTTGTACAATCCCTTCGACAGTTGTGTCCTCCGGGTTCAGGTCCCCAATGGTGGCGTATGCCTGAGGAGGGGCGGCCCACGCTGCCATGGAGGTTGACAACAGCACGAGGACCGCGACAACAATGCCCGCGATGAACTTGCTGTACGTTCTTGTTCGATACCTCCTCTTACTTACAAGGCGCGACTTTAAATTTTACTACCCCCCCCGCTGTCAAGAGTGGTTTGAGCAGGTTTGAGGGGCATTAGGGCAGGCGGCCGGCGCCGCGCAAGCGCGAGGCAGCCAGGCAAGCGGCCGGCGCAGGCCCGGGGCGTATCAGCGGGCGTAACGGGCGGGGCGGAGTGTAATCAGGAAGACCTCGCACGGGTACTCCGGAGGCGCGAGGGGCACAAGGCCCACTGCCACCGTTTGGTTGGCCGGGGCGGTGAACTGCACGGGATGGTGAATGACCTGGACGGCGTGCTGACCGCCCGGACCTGGCGGGATGTAAAGTTGCGGGATGGAAGCGATGACAGTCACCATGCCCCCTGTTTCATCAAGCGGCGTGATAGAGAAGGGGACCTCGTAGGACTTGCTGGAGCCCTCGTACCCTTCCCACAGCAGGACAGTCCCGACGGCCGGCGTGCCCGGGGTGACAACTTGGGAACCAGAGAGGGCAAGGGGGCCTTGCAGGAACTTGGCCAGTACTTCAGGTCGGGGCCATTGGTTGACCGCCACCACGCGCAGGCCGGGACTGGCGGAGGTCGTCGGAAGGACGGCATCTTCAAAGCCCTCGGGCCGCAGTACCATCTTGGGTATATCCACGCGCCGGCCATTGTCCAACTCCACCTCAAAAGTAGGCGACGGGGGCGCCAGCAGGAGCCCGGGCGTCTTGGTACGCACGACCCGGCACTCAACACGGATGCGGTTCGCCGGGCTTTCAGCAAGACGGCGGGCTTCTGCTTCCACGGCCGTCACGAGCTGGCGAACGAGATCAATGGTCTCTTCTTCGCCCGCAACCTCCATCACCGAGTGGGCGCGACCGTGTGCGCATGCCTCGGCGTCTGTGGCAAGCGGCCAGCGCACGGCAAGCCAAGGATGCTGCGAACCAGACAGCAAGGGGGTCTGGGTAAGCCAGCGGCCGAAGGCAGCACCGCCGATATGCTCAAACTCGAACCGCACGTACTGACGCTCCTCTGGCGGAGGCGTCTTCGCCGGACACGAGGCTGCCACGGCCAAGACAAGGAGGGCTAACGCTGAACAGCAGCGCATTACCATGGGTACCAGCTCCTTGTTTCGCGGACACGGACCTTTTAGAACACTATATCACCCCCCCCTCGCTGTCAAGAGTGGTTTGAGCAGGTTTGAGGGGCAAAAAGAGACGGCAAGGCCGGCAGACGGATGCGGGTTGGGGCTGCCCCACCAGGCGGGGTCGGCAGGGTGGTGGATGTCGGGACGACCGGCGCTGCGGGTAAGGTTAACCTGGCTGGTGCCGTCGGCGTTCATTACAAGGATGTCGTTTACCGGCGGTTCGGCATCGGGGTCGCGGCGGCAGAAGGCGATTTGGCTACCATCCGGCGACCAGGCAGGGGACTCATCGAGGGCCGCATGGCGTGTGAGGTTGACCGGCTCGCCGGTACCGTCGGCATTTATGACGCAGATCTCAAAGTCGCGGTCTTGGGGAAGGCCTTGGAAGGCAATCTTGCTGCCATCCGGGGACCAGGCCGGAGCAACATCAGGTACCTTATTGTAAGTCAAGCGGCGCCAGTGGGTACCGTCAGCATTCATCACGTAGATTTCGCTGGCGTTTTCGCCCCGGGGTATGGAGAGGAAGGCGAGGTGTTCGCCGTCAGGCGACCAGACCCCCTCCATGCACTTGCGACGGCTAGGGGTCAGTGGTTTTTGGTTGCTGCCATCGGCATTCATCACATAGAGCTGGGAACGGCGGTCGCGGCGGCGGGTGAAAACGATCTTGGTGCCATCGGGAGACCATGCCGGATGGGTATCATCCGCAGCGCTACGGGTCAAGTTTACCGGGTTCGTGCCGTCGGCGTTCATCACGTAGATTTCAAAATTGCCGTCGCGGTTGGTCTGGAAGGCAATCTTGCTGCCGTCCGGGGACCAAGTGGGGTGTGTGTCGTCGGCAGGGTTGTGGGTGAGGCGAGTAACGCGCCAGTCGGGGGCAGCCATGACGCAGATTTCCATGTTCGGTGTTCCATTCTCCGAGTACTGGTTGGCAAAGGCGATCCTGTCGCCGGGGCGCGAGGGGCCATAATCGGAGGGGAGCTTGAGGTCAAGGAAGGGCTTAGCAGGCGGGCGCGGTATCGGCAGGGGCTGCTGGCGGGGTCGGCTGCAGCCGAACAACAGGCCGACGGCGAGGGTGATCATTATTATGCCACTGGGCCTGAGGGGGCGAAACATTGATCATCATCTCCAATCAGCAAGCAAGCACAAGCCGAGGGCTGCGACTGCGCCGACCGGTGCTAGGCACTTGCGTGCTGTGCAAGGGTCAGTGGGCCGACGGTAGCGGCTGAACGGCGATGAGGAAGACGTAAGTCGGTTCGCTGGTGAGGCGATGGCGCATCATGCCGACGGCAACCACCTGGTTGGCAGGGGCCGTGTACTGTATGGGCTGGTAGGCGACATCCACGGAAAGCCCGGTGCCGGGCTGCATGGTGGTGTGCAGGTAAGGCAAGCGGGCCAGCACGGTCACCTGGTTATGGTCCCCCACCCAGGCGAGGATGTAAAAGGGCAACTGATATTGTTGTGTGTCGCGGCGTACCGTCACGGTTCCCGAGGTGGCGCTGCCGGAGACAACGACGTCGGAACCATTAAAGACCAGCGCGTTGTTTACGGCCTCGTAGAGTGCCTCGCGCGGCGGCTGGATATTGATTGCCGGCAGAGGGTTAAGGAAAGAGGCGGCGGCATCGGCAAAGCCACGCGGGCGCACCATTGCGGACGGCACCGTCACGATGTTGCCGTCATCCAATTCGACCTCGAAGTCGGATTGCCGGGCGGCCAGTAACAGTTCGGGACGGGTGGTCGCCACCACCTGGCAGGTCACCTGCAGCCTGACCGGCTCGACGGTGGCAGGCCTGTCCAGGGCCGTGACTACTTGCTGGAGGGCAGAGACCATGTACTCGGTGCCGGAAGCCTGCAGGACGCGGCCTTGTTGACCTGTTTTCCAGCGCAAACCGAGGCGGACGTGGCCGCCGGGCATTACACCCTTGATGGAGCTTATCTGGTCCACCAATGGGTCCACGTTATTAAAGAACAACTGGCCGTCAATGTAGTTGAAGGGGATGTCCACATACTCCCGCTGGTCGGGAGGGGGCACATCCTCGTCCTGGGCGCGGGCCGGTCCCGGGGCCGAACAGACTGCGGCAAGTAGAAGCATTGCCGACAGGGCAAAGGCCTTGGCTTTCATTGCGTATTCCCCCCTGGTTCATAGTGACTGGATTTTGTGCCGGCGAGACGGCGCATGTGCTGGCAAGATCAAGCATATGCAAATCTCGGCGGAACGTTCGCCCCTGGTGCTGTTTTCCCCTATTCCAGGGTACAACCCGAGCCGGCGGGGATGTTTCGCCGGTGTAGTTGTCTATCCATAATATCACCCCCCCCGCCGCCGTCAAGAGTGGTTTGAGCAGGTTTGTGGGACATTGAACACGGCAAAAAGCAGCGCCCGCAGTGCACCTGCGGGCGCCGGAGATGAACCGGACAGCAACGCTAGCAAAGGCCGCGAAGCCGGGCCTTGGCACCAGGGGGAAGCGGCTTGTCAATGCCAATCGTGTCGCTGTTTTCGGCGATGAGCAAGACCGCATCTTCACTCATCAAGGTGCCGTGCCAGACGTTGCGGCGGACGTTATAGACCGTGCGAGGCTGCATCGGTATTTCGTGGATGTCGCCGATTTCATCGTCGCCCTCGGCCACCAGCAGGACGGCACGGCCCTGCAGCAGGACGAACACCTCGTCGCTGTTTGGGTGCTTCTGGAGGGTGGAAAGGCCCTCGAGCGTGGCCGAGGGAGTGAAGTTCTTGATGGCGGTCATCCAGGTTTCGTTGGGGCTGTCAACCACGATTTTGTATCCTTCGCCGTCCCAGTGTCCGATATCAACAAGTTCAGCAACCGAGGACATGGCTGGACCTCCTGAAGAAAGAGACAAGCCCGGCCCCCGGGACCGGGCTTATTGGGCGAGGCGCGATGATTACTTCTTCCTGACGTACTCGCCGAGCTTCTTGTCCACGAACAGCTTGCGCAGGCGCGGGTAAGAGGGCAGGTCGGGTGAAAGTGCGACCTCGCGGCCACGCATCAACGGCTCGGCGTACTCGATGAACTCCTCGGTGACGCCGTCCTTGCGCTCGTTGATCCAGTCCAGGGGTACGGTCTTGACCTGGTCGGCTACGCTCATCAGCGAGGTGGCGTCTATTTCGAACTCGAAGGGGTCATTTTGCTTGCGGACGATGGTGACCATGATGTCGGTTTCGCCATCCACGGCGCGATTGACGGCGGCCTCGCCCACGGCGTAGGCAATCTGCAGGTCAGGCTCGGAGAGGCAGTAGGCGAAGCAGCGCTGCATGTTGCCGAGCCGGTCCCAGCGGCAGCGGGCGCCGATGGTATCCTCCACAAGGTCAGCCAGGGCCTGGGCAACGCCGCCGAGCCGGGCATGGCCGAACTCGTCGAGCTTGTCGGTGGTGGCCACGACATCCGAATCAGCGAACGCAAAGCCCTCGGAGACGGCGACGACCAGGTAGCCGTACTCGGAGTAGGCGGCCTTGCAGCTTTCCAGGAATTCATCGGGATTTATCTTGACCTCGGGCAACAGCACCAGGTGAGGGGCCATCCATTCCTCCTTGCGGGGGACCGCGGTAGCACCGGTGACCCAGCCGGCATTGCGCCCCATCACCTCGACAACCTCGGCGTTGCCGAAGGCCTCGGCATCCTTGGCGACGAACTGGGTGGCGGCGGCGGCAAAGCGAGCGGCACTGCCAAAGCCGGGGCTGGTATCCGTAACCACCAGGTCGTTGTCAATGGTCTTGGGGATGCCGATGATGTTTATCTCCCAGTCGGATTGCTTGGCCAGCTCGGAGATGAGGTGGCAGGCCAGCTGGGAGTCGTTGCCGCCGGTGTAGAAGAAATAGCGGATATTGTGGGCCTTGAAAACCTCCAGGACGCGCTCGAGGTCGCGCTCGGTAGGCTTAAGGCGGGACGTTCCGAGGGCGGCGGAGGGCGTATACCTGAGGGCATTGATGACCTCGTCGTCTTCACGGAACAGGTCTATGAGGTTTTCGTGCAGAATGCCGTCAAGCCCGTGGATGGCGCCGTAGAAATGCTCGATTTCGTCGCGCGCCTCGGCGGCCTGGATGGCGCCAACGAGGCTGGCGTTGATGACCATGGTGGGGCCGCCAGACTGGCCAATTAAGGCATTACCTTTAAGTGCCATTTACATCTGACCTCCTGTTCATTTCCTAATCGGCGAATGATATGGCAGCCGGCATGTCGTGCAGTATGCTTCTTTATACTATAACATCCCGGCTGGCTTGGAGCAATCCCCACAGTGCCGCGCTGCAGCAACGTGCCCTTTGGCATCCCACGGCTGCACCGAGGCGGTCGACTTGTCAGCGTTGGGGGCAGAGACTGTCGCTCACAACGGCAAGCGCACAAGCTACAGCAAGTCGCTTATGGACAGTACGGCGCCGCCGGCGGCAGCGGACTCGTTGGCGGCCACGGAGACGGCCAGGCTGCGGTAGCCGTCGGCGTAGTCGGAATAGATGAGCGAGCGGTCGCCGGTGCGGATGGCGTGGACGAAGGCCTTGTCCTCGCCCGTGTATCCGTCGGCGGTGCAATCCATCTCGCCCTCATCGTCAGGTGATTTCCATTCCAGGTGAGTGCCGACGATCTCCACCATGAAGTCCACGCAGATGACGGCCAGGCCGCTCTTCCAATGCCCGCGAAGCATGGAGGTATTGGAGATGTTGCCGGTGGCACCGTTCTCGAAGACCAGATTGACCGTCATGGTGTCGGCCAGGTCGTAGCCCTCGATGATTTCGTGCATGTAGAGGCGGTTATCGAAGGCCTGGACGGTGACAACCTCGCCGGCCAGGTAGCGGGCGAGATCGACGATATGGGTGGTCTGCTCGACGATCTGGCCACCGGACTGGGCCTGGACCCTCCACCATGGAGAGCCGGGCGTGCCGGACCAGTAGTAGCCTGACACCAAGCCGATGGCCTTGCCCTCCAGCAACTCCTTGGCCTTCAGCACATGGTCGTCCCAGCGGTACTTGTACGCGACGACGGTGGTGATATCGTTGGACTGGACGGCCTGCAGGATGGGGCGGGCCATGTCCAGGTCAATGGCGACGGGCTTTTCAATCAGCATGGGCAGCTTGCGCTCGCAGCAGGCGATCTCGATATCGCCGTGGGCGAAGGGCGGCACACAGATGACCACGCCGTCGAGCTCTTCGTTGTTCAGCATGTCCTGGTGATTGTCATAGGCACGCCCGCCGAACTTGTCTGCGGCCTGCTGGGCGCGTTCCAAGACAACGTCGCAAAAGGCGACGTTTTGGACGTCCTCCATTGCTCCGAGGCGATCCATGTGGCCTTGGGCGATGCCGCCTGTTCCGATGTAGCCGAGCTTAATAGACATTTGGTGACCTCCCTGACTTTACTTTCAAATTGAACGTAGTCGCCTATCTTTTACGTGACTGCAGTGACAGCGGTGTACAGCTACACTATCGCCAGCCCACGGCGGCTACGTGGCCAAGTACGTGGGCTTAATTCGCCGCAATGCACCGCTTACCTGCATGACGGATAAAACTTGCAAATTCGGCGGCGTTTTTCACCTGGCCTCGGCCTTGCCACGGTCATCCTCCGGTGCAGGCTCAATGTGGATGGTCACATCACTGCGCGGCAGGTGGGCATTTATGTCGCGGGCGATGCGCTCCGTAATGTCGTGGGAGTCCTGCACGGACATTTGAGGGTTGACGAGCAGGTGCAACTCGATAAAGCGCGCAGAGCCGGCCTTGCGGGTGCGCAGGCCGTGGTAGCCGCAGACCGGGGCGCCCAAGGCGGACAGGTAGCTTTCTATCCATTGCACCTCGGCAGGGGGCAACTGAACGTCCAGCAAGTCACGTGCGGAGTAAAGGGTAAGCTTGTAGGCGGCGCGCACGATGAGGAGGGCGACGCCGATGGCGGCGACGGGGTCAAGCCACTGAACGTCGGTGCCGGGCAACAAGCGCCTGGCCAGCCAGATGGCCGCCAGGGCTGCCATGACGCCTCCGGAGGTCCAAACATCGGTGAGCAGGTGCCAACCATCGGCTTCCAGGGCGCGGGAGTCGGTTTGACGGCCCACCTTAAACAGCATGCGAGAGACGAAGAAGTTGACTACAACCGACACCAGCATGACACCTACCCCCCACCCCACCGCTTCCAGGGGGAGGGGATGCAGTAGCTTCTTGACGGCCTCGTAAACTATCCAGCCGGCAGCCACGAAGATGAGTAATGCTTCGATGGTGCCGGAGATGTTTTCGATCTTGCCGTGGCCGAAGGGGTGATCGGCATCAGGGGGGCGGGCCGCGGTCTTGACCGCAAACAGGGTGATGAGGGCAGCAATCACGTCAACCGCCGAATGAAGGGCTTCGGATATCACGGACACGGAACCGATCGCAAAGCCCACGCTGAGCTTGGTCAGCGCCAGGGTGGCGGTTGCAGCCACCGAGGTGGAGGCGGCGGTTACTTTCCGATGCGTATCATGCATGGCAGAATTATCAGCCATCAGTAATTAACACAAAAAGCTCTGCAGGATACCGTCCTGCGGAGCTTGATATTCCGCTGCCCGCATCTTGGGCTTTGCTGGATCCCTGAGCTGAGGATTAGTTGCTTGATATCTTTATACTGCAAGAATAAGAGGTTGTCAATACGCAGGAATTCAGATATCGTCCCGCTTGCCGGCCAGATAAGCCTCCAGGTCGGCTATCAGCGCACGGAAGGTATCGGTGGCTTGCTGCAGTCCGAGGCTGACCAGGGGCTGGTCTGCGGCGGCGGCGGGGGGCATGCCGCGGGCGATGGCCTCCAGCTTAAGGCCGACGGCGGCCCGGTGCAGGGGCAGCACGTGGAGATGGTAGCGATGGCGCACGCGCCACTGGATGCGGGCGGGAGCAAGGGGAACGAGCAGGTCGGCGATCTCGCCGAAGCTGATGTTGGGGGGGCCGACACCGTTGATGATGCGGAAAATCTGCCCCCAGCCGAACTGGGTTTTGAAAAAGGTTGCGACATAAAAGGGGTCAAGGTCGCGCAGGCGCACCAGGTCCACGAATGAACCGACGACAGCCGGGAAATCCTCGCAAAAGACGCAGATGCGGTTCTTGCCCAACGATCCGGCGCCGCTGCGGGCCAAGACCAGGTCGTTGTATTGCAAGCGCGCGCGGGGAGCGTCCCACGGACAGCCGGCCGGCACAACGAGCGCATCGGTGATGTCCACGCCCGAAAAGAGCAGTTGACCCTGGTTGATGATGGCGACTGCGGGGCCGGCCGCCGGAGGCGGCGGGGGCTTGCGGCCGGTTACAATGGGGCCGTAGGTGATGTGCTCGATGTAATCGCCCAAGGGGACAAGAGGGTGGCGGCAACCGTCCAGCAGGCGGCTGTAGGCCGGGTCCCAGTAGGCGGGATCCAGGCGCTTGAGCAGGGCGGGATCGGATTGCAGCCGGGAGGTGACTATCATCTTCGCCGGTCCTGGGTGTACTATTTCGGCGCCGGGGCGCTGCAGACCTTGGGGCCGGTCGGCGGCAGAAAAAAATGGCACTTTCCAAGGACCGGATTGTTTGTTAAGATAGAAGCGGCAGGCACAGCAGCGCCGGTAGCGAGGTGACAAGATGAAAAGGGTTATATATGCCACCATAATTTGCGCTTTGGCAGCTTTCTGGCTGGTGGCTGCACAGGGCCAGCAGCCCCAGGAGTACTTGCTGCGCTACACGCCACAACCAGGGCTTGCGGACGAAGGGATGCTGAAGGTAAAGGTGGTAGACGTCACCTACCAAGGCACGCCCATGGGCGTCAGTGCCACGGCAGGGGCGACATACAAGATAAAAGTGGGTGCGGTGGAAAATGACATCGCCAGTGTCAACATAGCTGTCAGCAACACCCAGGTCACTTCAGGAGAGGGGACCTGGAACATCGCCAATCCACCTGCCTTGACAGTGAAGGTGAACCCTGTGGGCTTCTTTGTAGGGGGCCAATTCAATGGGCAAGTGGTGATGGGGCAGATAGACGCCGGGGCGATACCACTGCAGTTGCTCACAGCGCTGATGGTGACCGGTCGTTTCCCCGATGAGCCGGTGGAGGTGGGTGCGAAGTGGGAGATGAAGGACAGCTACGACATTCCGAACGTGGGCCGGGCGGTAGTGCGTACCCAGTCGACGCTGGAGGCGGTAGAGGGGTCCACGGCAGTGGTGAAGAGCAGGATCGAGATCTTGGTGCCGGATTTTTCGGGTCCCAATCCCCTGCTTCAGGACGAGCTGATCCCGTACACCGACGGCCACATCGTCATTGCAAAGCTGGTGCGCCTGTATGACATGAACCGCTCGGCCGTGCTGAGCGCCCGCGGGCAGATGGAAATGACCTTCACGGCGGTATTTCCCGACACGCCGGCGCCGATGGGCGTGACAGGGGATTTCGAGCTGCGCTCCGCCTCGCTGCCGAAGCCCGGCAGTGAATGAGCGGCCCAGGTGAAAGCGCAGGGAGTGCGGTGGGGAAGCTGCCAATCGGCCATGGAGGCGGCGCCGAGGGATAGGGCGGCGCGCGGAGAGCACAACTTGACACCTTCGCAAATGCGAAGATATAATGACGAAGCGGGACAGAGTTCTCGCTTCGTTTGTTCCTCCCGGGTGGTGTCTCCTTGCTTTCAGCCACCGGCCGGCAGGTCATAGCCTTCTTCAGCTACTTTGGCCAGATAGCCCAGCTTCAATGGGACATTCTGGTGGGGCTGGTGAAGGGTCGGCTTGAGTACGCAACTACCATTGCCCAGATGGCATTTACGGGAGTGGCGTCGCTGCCCGTCGTGGCAGTGACGATGCTGTTTTCGGGGATGGTGATAGGGTATCACATGGCCATCGTGACCGGCCAGATGGGCATCAGCAACTATGCCGGGCGGGTGGTGGCGGAGACGATGTGCCGGGAGCTGGGGCCGGTGCTGGTTTCCATCGTGGTTTCGGCGCGGGTAGGGGCGGCGATGGCGGCCGAGATAGGCACGATGAAGGTCACCGAGCAGATAGATGCCCTGCGGGCACTGGCCACCAATCCAGTGGACTACCTGGCGCTTCCCCGGTGGGTAGCGTGCGGGACGATGGTGCCCACGCTGACATTTCTGGGCGACACGATCGGGGTCATCGGCGGGTACCTGATGGCAGTGCTTGCACCCCAGCTCAACGCGGGGGCGTACTGGACGAGTATTCCAGGGGGCTTTGCACCTTCTACGCTCATTGCAGGGGTCGCCAAGTCAGTGGTCTTTGGCATCATAATAGCGCTCGTTAGCTGTCACCAGGGGTTGACCTGCCGGATGGCGTCGGAGGAGGTGGGGCGGGCGACGACGCGTTCGGTGGTATATTGCATTATGCTGATTTACGGTGCCAACTTGTTCCTAACCTCTCTCATCTTCCGCGGCTGATGGAGTCACAGCGCAGGCCGATAATACAAGTACGCAATTTGACGTACACTGTGGGCGGCGAACGCGTGCTGGACGGGGTGAACCTGGAGGTATGGCCAGGGGAGATTTTCGGGGTGATGGGGATGTCGGGGGCAGGCAAGAGCACGCTGCTGCGCAATATCATGGGTTTGGTGCGGCCCGACAGCGGCGACATCCTGGTGGATGGAGAAAGCATCATCGGACTGAGCGAGCGGGAGCTGAACCGGGTGCGGGCGAAGATGGGGATGTGCTTCCAGTACTCGGCGCTGTTCGATTCGATGACGGTGCGGGAAAACGTGCTGTTCGGCCTGCGCAAGCGACGTGACCTAAGCCCTGCCGAAAAAGAGAGGAAATGCAGGCAGTACTTGGAAATAGTAGGCTTGGCGGGGACGGAGGAGTTGATGCCGGCGGAGCTTTCAGGGGGGATGCGCAAGAGAGTAAGCGTGGCACGCGCCCTGGTCATGGAGCCGGCAATCATGTTGTACGACGAGCCGACAGCCGGGCTGGACCCGGTAATGTCGGCGGTGATAGATCGCTTGATCAGCCGGCTGCGCGATGAATTCGGGATGACCTCGATAATAGTCACCCACGAGGTGGAGGAGCTGTTCGGGCTGGCGGACCGCGTGATGATGCTGTACAAGGGCAAGGGCATCGTGACTGACACACCGCAAGCGTTGCGCGACAGCGATGAGCCGGTGGTCAGGCAATTTGTAACGGGATCGCCAGTAGGCCCCATCAGGGTATGAGGCCAGGGCAGGTGGAGGTGGGGTTCGGGTGGTGAAGTCTATGTCGCCAGAGACAAAGGTGGGTCTGTTGTTCTTTCTGGTACTGTTACTGGTAGGTGCGACAGCGGCATTTTTGGGGGACTGGGTGGGGAGGCTGAGCAGTTACCAGATTGTGGTGCATTTTGCCGACGTAAAGGGCCTGCAGCCGGGGGCGGACGTGAAGCTGGCGGGGGTGCGCATAGGGAAGGTGACGCATGTCGCCTTAGCTCCCAGCGCCAAGTTTCCAGACCAACCGGTGGGGGTGCAATTGGCCATCAACCGCCGCGTAGCGTTGTACGACAGCGACAAGTTCTTCATCGAACAGGCCACGTTGCTGGGTGAAAGCTTCGTGAGCGTGCGGCGGATGCCGGCGAGCAAGGAGGGGCGCCGGCCCCTCAAGCGATTGAAGGTGGGAATGGAGATAGCCGGCAGTGGAACAGCGGGCTTCAGCGCCCTGCCGGACACGGTAGAGCGCGTCATGAAGCAGGCGGAGCTGGCGGTGGCGGGCGCGCGCGCAACGTACTTCAGTGAATATAATGCGCAGCAAGTGAAGGCGATTTTGGATAACCTGGTAGCGGTGACCGCGCGGGCCAATCAGATAGCCGGCCAGGCAGCGCAGCTGGTGGAGGCGCTAAGCAGCGTGGAGGCGGGCGGGCGGCCGAAGATCGGCGCGATACTGGACAAGCTGAACGGGGCGGCAAGCGATATTCAACAGATCACCAAGTCACTGCGGCAAGCACTGGCGATAAACCCCATTCCCATGCAACTGACGATCGCGGCCACCAACATCCGCCAGGCATCGGAGGACCTGCGCGGGACGATGGCGGAAGTGCGAAAGCTGACCACCAGCGAACAGACACAGGCAAGGCTGCAGGGGCTGCTCGAGAACATGAGCGCGGCGGCCCAAAATATCGAGCAGTTGACAGGGGGGCTGCAGGAACTGACCGCGGACGGCCAGTTGGTTGCAGGTATAAAGCAGACGGTGGCCAACCTGCAGGAGGCATCGTCGAGCATCAAGCGCACCAGCGCCAGCATCGAGCAGATGCTGGGTGAGCCGGCATTCCAGGAGGACGTCCGCACAACGGTTCAAAACCTGCGCCAAGCCAGCGAGAGGGGCACGGAGGTGGTAAGGAAGGCGGATGCGACGCTCACGCGCGTGGATGCGACCATGGACCGGGTGTCGGCGCTGGCCAGGCAGTTTCAGCCGACGCGGACGACGGCTATCAGCAGGATAGAAGGCACCGACGATCGCGGGTTGCGGGCGGATCTGGACCTGCACCTGCAATACGGGCTGGACCCGCGCAAGTACTGGCTGATTGGGATCCGTGACATCGGGGATGCAGAGGGGTTGGATTTGCAGCGCGCCATTCCCATCGGCGGCCGCAGCGTGGGCCGGATGGGCATAATCGGCAGCAAGCTGGGCGTGGGCTATTACCACCAAGTCAGCGACCGCCTGGGGATAGAGGGAGAATTGTGGGACCCGCAGGAACTGTTCCTGGACCTGCGGGCAGTGATGGGATTGCGTGACGGCTGGCGGTTGACGCTGGGGTTGGCGGATGCGCTGGGCGAAGTGAAGCCGCAAATAGGGGTGCGCAAGCACATAGTGATCAGCGATCATACATCGGAGTTGCAAGCAGCGGGCAAGCAATAGACATTCCATACGCGGAGGGAAGCGATGCAAGTAATACTACGTCAAGATATGCCAAACCTCGGGCACGAGGGTGACGTTGTGACAGTGGCGGACGGCTATGCACGCAACTACCTGCTGCCGCGGAAATTGGCGGTAGAGGCCACGAAGGGGGCGCTGAAGGACCTCGAGCAGCAGAGACGCGCCATACAGAGGCGGCGAACGGAGAAGCAGCAGGCGGCCCAGGCGATGGCAGAGCGCCTGGCTGAGCAGACGCTGGTGATTCGTGCAACAGTGGGCGAAGGGGGACGGTTGCACGGCCAGATTACCCCTCAGCAGATAGCGGCTGCGATCAAGGAGCAAATGGGAATCGAGGTGGACCGCCGCAGCGTGGAGATCGCCGAACCTATTCGCCAGACGGGAGACTACCTGGTCAGCGTGGAGCTGTACAAGGGCGTGCGGACGAGGATAGCGCTGTCAGTAGTGTCGGAGGCGGCACAAGCGGAGGAGGAGGGCGCAGCGGCGCAAGAGCAAGCAGAGGAGCAGCCGCAGGCCGAGGAGGCCCCGGTAGAGGAGGAAGCAGTGCAGGAGACAACCGGGACAGCGGCCGGCGAGAGCACCGAGCAGTCCTGACATCACCGGAAAGTCGTCCCCATAAAGGAGAGAGCAACGCGGCGGGGAGCTGATAAGGGTGGCAATGGACAAGGCCGGCAGGGAGGTCAGCGAGGCACGGCAAGCGCTGCCACCGCAAGATATTGATGCCGAGCAGGCGACGCTGGGCGCGATCCTGATCGATCCGGGGGCAGCGAGCCGGGCGATGGGCATTGTGCGAGAGGAGGACTTTTATCCCGAGGCCCACAGGCTTATCTTTCGTGCCATGCAAGCCTGCCACAACCGGGGAGAGCCGGTTGACATAATCACGGTCAGCGCCGAATTGCGCCGGCAAGGGAAGCTGCAAGAGGTAGGGGGCGCGGAGTACCTGACGGCGCTCATCAACGAGGTGCCCACGGCAGCGCACGTGACGCGGTACGCCACCATCGTGGCGGAGAAGGCGGTACTGCGGCGGCTGATCAGCGTGGGGTCCGAGATCCAGGCCATCGGGTACGAGAATCCCGAGGACGTGGGCGAGGCGCTGGACCGGGCTGAACAAAAGATATTCGACATCGCCCAGCGGCGGGTGACCAGTGATTTTACACCGATAGGCCCGCTGGTGATGGAGACTTTCGAGAAGCTGGACCAGGTGTTCCGGCGGCCGGGCTATATCTCGGGGGTACCGACGGGCTTGCGGGACCTGGACAAGCTGACCTCGGGGCTGCAGAACGGCGACCTGGTAATCATAGCCGGCCGCCCCTCGATGGGCAAGACCTCACTGGCCATTTCCAATTTCGCGCTTCATGCCGCCATTCAACACAATATCGGCGTGGCCATTTTCAGCCTGGAGATGTCGCGGATGCAGCTGGCGGAGCTGATGTTGGGGTCGCAGGCGCAGGTGAACGTGGCGGCACTACGCAGGGGGATGGCGCGGGAAGAAGAGTGGACGAAGATCGGCAGGGCGCTGACGTACCTGCCCAATGCACCCATCTTCATTGACGACACGCCGGGCATCCCGATCATGGAGTTGCGGTCGAAGGCCAGGCGGCTGAAGACACAACATGACATCGGGCTGGTGATAGTTGATTACCTGCAACTTATCACTACCGGCGAGCGGACTACCAGCGAGAGCCGCCACCAGGAGGTGTCGCTGATTGCGCGTTCGCTGAAGGCGCTGGCCAGGGAGCTAAACGTGCCGGTCGTGGCACTGTCGCAGCTCAGCCGCCTGGTGGAGCGCCGCGAGGACAAGCGGCCGATTTTGTCAGACCTGGCCGAATCAGGCTCCATCGAGGCGGAGGCCGACCTGGTGTGTTTCCTGTACCGTCCCAGCTACTATCGCCGCAAGCGGGACGCGGAGGGCGAGGAGGCGGTGGCGCAAAAAACCGACGACGGCCCGGACAAGGCGGAGATAATCATCGCCAAGCATCGCAACGGGCCGGTAGGTACTGTTGACACGATTTTCCATCCCCAGTACCGGTTGTTCTTCGGAGTAGACCAGTTTCGAGAGGACGAGATAGTTTAATGAAGGTGCTAGTCGTGGGATCAGGAGGCCGGGAGCACGCGCTGGCATGGAAGCTGGCGCAAAGCCCGGCCGTGGAAACCGTCTATTGTGCGCCGGGTAATGCCGGCTGCAGGCAAGCTGGCAAGGTGGTGGATATTGACGTGGAAGATGCCAGCGCCCTGGCCGATTTTGCCAAGGCTCAGCATGTGGACCTGACGGTGGTAGGCCCGGAGCTGCCGCTGGTAGGAGGCATTGCCGACCTGTTCCAGCAGCGCGGGCTGGCGCTGTACGGGCCCACTCGGGCGGCGGCACAGGTGGAGGGCAGCAAGCGGTTTGCCAACGAGCTGCTCCACAGGCACGGTATCTCCAGCAAGAAGTTCGCGGTGTTCGATGATGCTGCTTCGGCCAAGGCGTACGTGCGCCGGCAGGGAGCACCGATAGTGGTGAAGGCCGACGGGCTGGCGGCAGGCAAGGGGGTCAAGGTGGCACGGACGGTCGAGGAGGCGGAGCGCCATATTGATGCCTGCCTGGTGGAGGGAGTGTTCGGGGAGGCGGGCGAGGTGGTGGTGATCGAAGAATGCCTGGAGGGGCAAGAATGTTCCATAAAGGTGTTCACGGACGGCGAGACGGTAGTGCCGATGGTGCCGTCACAGGACTACAAGCGCATCGGGGATGCAGATACGGGCGACAATACGGGGGGAATGGGCTGTTATTCGCCCGTGCCGGCGGTGGATGACGAGATATTCCGCCACATTGTTGAGAACATGATCACGCCCGCGGTGCGGGGTCTGGCCGAGGAGGGAATCGTGTACCGGGGGACACTGTACGCCGGCTGCATACTGACGGCGCAGGGGCCGGAGATACTGGAGTTCAACTGCCGGTTCGGCGATCCGGAAACGCAGGTCGTGCTGCCGCGGCTGGACGGTGACCTAGTGGAGATATTGCAAGCCACGGTCGAGGGGCGGCTGAGTGAGGTCGAGGTGCGGTGGCTGAAGGAGCGGGCGGTGTGCGTGGTAGTGGCGTCCGGGGGGTATCCGGGCAGCTACGAAAAGGGCAAGCCGATCAAGGGGCTGCAAGAGGCGGAGAGCGAGGCAGGGGTGGTCGTTTTCCACGCCGGAACGGCACTGCGGGACGGGCAATTGGTGACAAACGGCGGGCGGGTGCTGGGAGTGACGGCACTGGGCGCAAGCTTCGCAGAAGCCAGAGAGCGCGCTTACCGGGCGGTAAGCAAGATTGAGTTTGAAAAGATGTACTACCGCAAGGATATTGCATTGAGGGCGGTGCAGGCGGCAGAGTGAACACCGCCAGCGAGGCAAGGAGGCCGCAATGGTCGGCATCGTAATGGGCAGCGACTCGGACCTGCGGGTAATGCAGGCATGTGCAGATCAACTGCGGGAGCTGGGTATTCGCTACGAAATGACAATCGCCTCGGCTCACCGCACGCCGCAGCGGGCGATGGAATATGCCAAGACGGCACGGCAGCGGGGATTGAAGGTCATCATTGCCGGCGCCGGAGGAGCCGCGCACCTGCCGGGAGTGCTGGCGGCGCACACGACACTGCCTGTCATCGGCGTGCCCATTGCCAGCTCTGCGCTGCAAGGCGTGGACGCGCTGTATTCGATAGTGCAGATGCCGTCAGGGGTGCCGGTTGCCGCGGTGGGCATTGATGCGGCCAAGAACGCGGCGCTGTTGGCGGCCCAGATTCTGGCCGTCGCCGATGCGCAGCTTGCCGAGGAGCTTGCCCGGCAGCGGGCCGCGATGGCCGAAAAGGTGCAAGCGAAGGCGGCAGAGCTGGAGGCGCAGGGGGCGAAGTGACGGCAAGGTTGGGGGGCGGCGGGAGCGTGCGGCTGCGATGAGACGGTCATGTAAGAACCAGAGGTGTGCTGATGAGGGAGTTTTCATGCCCTGACAGAGGGAAATGTCTGTTAGCCTGTCATCACACGTGGCGTGATGCGTGCGGGGTGTTCGGCATCTACGCCCCCGGCCAGGACGTGGCGCGACTTGCGTATTTCGGCATCTTCGCCCTGCAGCATCGCGGCCAGGAGAGTGCAGGTATTGCTACCGGCAACGGACACACATTGCAATGCAAGACAGGCTTGGGACTTGTTACGCAAGTATTCAACGAGGAAGATATCGCGCAACTGCAAGGCGACGTGGCATTAGGCCACGTGAGGTATTCTACGACAGGCAGCAACGTACTTGCCAACGCCCAGCCCGTAATAGGTGAGCATCGCAGCGGGCTGTTCGCCTTGGCACACAACGGCAACCTGATAAACGCAAGGGCCCTTCGGGATGAACTGGCGGCGGAGGGGGTGCAGTTCGAGGGGAGCAGCGACACGGAAATCATGGCGCACCTGATAGCGAGGTCGAGTGCCGATTGCATCGAAGAGGCAGTCGAAGACATGATGTCGCAAGTGAAGGGCGCCTATTCGCTGGGCATTATCACGCCCACAAAACTGTTGGCGATACGCGATCCCAACGGCGTCAGGCCGCTGGCGGTGGGACGGTTCAACAGCGCCGGGTGGGTGATAGCGTCGGAGACCTGCGCATTGAACACCATCAACGCCAGCTTTGTGCGCGAGGTGGAGCCGGGGGAGATGGTCATCATAGACAAGAAGGGGATGAACGCCGTCCAGGTTTTGCCGCCGCAGCGCAAGGCCGTTTGCATTTTCGAATTCATCTACTTCGCACGACCTGACAGCCATATTTACGGCAAGAGCGTGTACATGTCGCGGGTGCGGATGGGACATATGCTGGCACAGCAGGCGCCGGCGGAGGCGGACCTGGTCATCGGGATCCCGGAAACCGGCATTCCGCACGCCATCGGTTTTGCCCAAGTGTCGAAGATTCCCTTCGGCGAGGGGTTCATCAAGAATCGCTACATTCATCGGACATTCATTGCGCCGGGCCAGAAGCTGCGGGACCTGGGCGTGCGCATGAAGCTGCGGCCGCTGGAGGAGTCAGTAGCCGGCAAGCGCGTGGTAGTGGTAGACGACTCGATCGTGCGGGGGACCACTACCGGCCCGGAGATTGCACTGCTGCGCGAGGCGGGAGCACGGGAGGTGCATCTGCGCATCAGTTGCCCGCCCATCAAGTGGCCATGCTTTTACGGGATTGACACCTCAACACGCAGCGAGCTTATCGCCTCGCGGCTGACCGTGGAGCAGATCCGCCAGCACGTGGGGGCCGATACCCTCGCATACCTGAACATGAAGAACCTGGTTGCGGCGGTGGGCTTGCCCAAATCCAACTTCTGCACCGCCTGTTTCGATAACGACTACCCGATACCAATTCCGCCGGATCTCAGGATCAGCAAGTTCGAGCTGGAGGCGGAGCCCGCGGCGCGGGGCAGCAAGTAGCATCAGAAGGCCCCTGCCCCAGGCGTCAACAGGCGGGGAGTGGCAGCCCCCAGGTCCACGAGCGGCAACAACGATGAAGCGACTCACCTACAAGGAAGCCGGCGTTGATATTGAGGCTGCAGACCGCGCGGTGGAGATGATGAAGGAGGCGGTGGCAGCGACGCATAACGCCAACGTGGTGTCGGCGCTGGCCGATTTCGGCGGCATCTACGCCCTCGGGGACTTAAGGCAGCCACTGCTGGTTGCCGGAACCGATGGGGTGGGCACCAAGCTGAAAATAGCGTTCGCCCTGGACAAGCACGATACCGTGGGCCAGGACGTAGTGGCGATGTGCGTTGACGATATCGTGTGCCAGGGGGCACGGCCGCTGTTTTTCCTGGACTACATCGGCATCGGGCAACTGGTACCCGAGAAGGTTGCACAGATCGTCAAAGGCGTGGCGATTGGCTGCCAGATAGCAGGCTGCGCCCTGCTGGGCGGCGAAACCGCCGAGCTTCCCGACCTGTACGCCAAGGGCGAATATGACCTTGCGGGGTTTGCCGTGGGAGTGACGGAACGCGACGGGATCATAGACGGAAGAGCCGTGCAGGCCGGGGATGTTGTCATTGCCTTGCCGTCGTCGGGTTTGCACAGCAACGGCTACTCGCTGGCGCGCAAGGTGCTGCTGGAGGTGGGCAAGATAGGCTTGGAGCAGCACGTCCCGGAACTGGGACGAACGCTGGGCGAGGAGATGCTTCAGCCCACGCGCATCTATTGTCGCAGCCTGGTGGCATTGTTCGAGGCCGGCCTGCGCCCCCACGGCTTGGCACATGTTACGGGGGGCGGTATCGCGGGCAACTTAGCGCGCACGATTCCACCCGGGTTGTGCGCCCGGGTGGATGCCGGGAAGGTGGAAGTGCCGGCCATCTTCGAACTGATCAGGACGATAGGGAACATAGAAATTCAGGAGATGTACCGGACCTTCAACATGGGTGCGGGGATGTTGGTAGTGGTGGCGGCAGGGGAGGCGGAGGCAGTGATGCGGAGCCTCCAAGACAGCGGCGAGAAACCCGTTGTGGTGGGTGAAGTGGTGGTCGGAGATGAGCAAAGGGTGGAGCTGACCTATCCTGCGATGTAAGGAGAGTAAGCCTGCGCGGCGGCAGTGAGGCAAAAGGGCGCAGCTTGCAGGCCAAGGTGAGAGGCGCTATAATAACAAACAACAAGTCAGTGAACACAAGGAATTCATAGCTCGGCACAATTTTCTCCCCCCCTTGTGTCGGGCATCAAAAACTCCCCCCCAACATAACTTGAGCATCCGGGAAAAAGGCCCAGGAGGGCAAAGCGCTGGGCGGCATCAAGCTGCCGCAGTACGCCTGCACATTGATGAACGTGACGGGCAAAGCCTCATCAACACAGGAGCAAGCACGCAGCGAGCCGGAGCCGCGGCGCGTGGCGTGGCTGCTGTTCGGGCTGCTGGTGGTGACCTACCTGGTCACCGCCAAGGGGTTCACGGAAATCACCGACGCGGAGAATTATCTTACCGTGACGCGTTCGCTGGTCAATCATGGGTGGGTGGACATAAGCACGGATGATGCGCTCACGCCGCATACTTTCAGGGCGACGTGGCACGTGCAGGGACCTGATGGTCGGACCTACTCGCTGTGGGGGCTGGGGTACTCGCTGGCGCAGGTGCCGTTTTATGCGGCAGGGAAGGCGGCAGCCGGCCTTGCGGCCCGCTGGCTGCCCTCAATAAGGGGTCTTGAGCGGTTCTTGCCACGGGCGGCAGTCAGCCTGGTGGGGCCGCTGGCCACGGCCCTGACAGCGCTGCTGGTGTTCTACGTGCTGATGGGCATGCGCCTGACGCCGACGTGGGCGACCGTCGGGGCGCTGGTTTATGGAGTGGGGACGCTCGCCTTTCCCTACAGCAAGATCGGCTTTTACGAACCATTCCAGGCACTGTGCGCCTTCGCGACGTTCGCCGCGGCCATCCATTACCGAAGGCACAGGCAGCCGTGGGCAATCTGGGTGGCGGGCTTCGCCCTGGGATGGGGTGCATGCACGAAGTTGGTGTTGCTGCCGTTGCTGGTGCCGGTGGGGGCATACCTGGCATGGGTGATATTCGCCGGCAGCGCCGGAGCGGCCGGGCGCGGGAAGCGGTACCGGGACATAGCGTGCTTCCTGGCCGGCGTGGTGCCGTGGATCGCGGTGATCCTGTGGTACAACTGGGTGCGGACAGGGAGCGTGTGGCAGACCGGCCAGCGGGCTGCGGACTTGGTGTTTTCCGCGGCCCCGGGGGTCGTGGTTTCGCGCTTCATTTATTACTTCTTCAGCCCGGGTTCGGGGCTGTTCATCTACAGCCCGCTGCTGTTGCTGTTCTTCCTGGGCTTACGGCCGGCGTGGCGACAGTGGAAGATCGAGGTGCTGATGGGCGCAGGGATAGCGGCATGCCTGGCCGGCCCGTACATGCTGCAGGTGAACCTGCTTGACACGTGGTCGTGGGGCCCGCGGTACATGGTTCCGCTGGTGCCGCTGCTTTTCATACTCACCATGCTGGCGGTCGTCCGCCTGTGGGAGACGACACGCGGGCGGCGAGTGGCGGCGGCGTTCGTGGCCCTGAGTATCGTGGTGCAGCTATTGGCCATTGCGACGCCCTACGGCAATCACTACCGGCGGGTGCGGCAGCAGTACGGAACAGTGGCGGCGATTGCGTACCAGCCGGCGGCGTTTCCCTTGGCGGGGCAGGTGAGGTCGTTGCTGCAAGCCTCCTTCAAGCGCATCGTCGTGGACCGGCGGGAAGTGGCAAGCGGCATCATCCCCGAGCACATCAAGTCCGAAGTGCGTCGGAGCCTGGATTTCTGGTGGGCATATGCTTATCGCCTGGGCCTGCCACGCGGGGTGATAATCGGGCCGCTGGGGCTGCTTATCGCCTTGGTGGGCCTGTTCTCACAGCAGCTTGTTGCTACACTCCGCAGGCCTCGCGTTCGTCGCCCCACTGCAACGGCCGGGCATTAAACCGACCGTTGCGCACCACAAGGGATTGTGTTATTCTTCTGCCCCGGCATATTCCCACTTCATTTCTTCATAGACGGCTAGCAATGCAGGACCGACAGGGCAAGTCAAAGTTTAACGCAGACACTGCTCGTCCCAAACGTCGCGGCAAGGGCCAAAGCCACCTGGGAGCTTATTGGTTTCTTGCTCCCAATGCCATTGGCTTTCTGGCGTTCACCTTCATCCCCATCATCGCGGCGTTCTGGATTTCGCTGTATCGCTGGGACCCGGTAGAGGGCTGGCGGGGGATGAGATGGGTCGGGTTGCACAACTACCTGGATATCCTAGGGTTCTATCGCGATGCAGTGGGCAGCATAAAGGCCTCCGATGAGCGGTTCTGGGCGTACATGTACAACACCGTGTATCTGATGCTGGGTATTCCCATCGGAATGGTGTTGTCGCTGATGACGGCGCTGTTGCTCAACCACCGGCTGCGGGGTATCGTCTTTTTTCGGACAGTTTTCTTCATTCCCACGATATGCTCATCGGTGGCCGTGGCAGTAGTCTGGCGGTGGATTTACCAGCCCGACAACGGCCTGCTCAACCAGCTCTTGCGCATGGCAGGGGTGACCAATCCTCCCAACTGGCTGATGGATCCGACATGGGCCAAGCCGGCGCTCATCCTGGTGGGCCTGTGGATGGGGATCGGGGGGTACAACTGTATCTTGTACCTTGCGGGATTGCAGAACATTCCGCGGGAATTGTACGAGGCGGCCGAGATAGACGGGGCAGGATGGTGGGCGAAGCTGCGGTACATAACGTGGCCGCAACTGGCGCCGACCACGTTCTTTATCCTGGTGACGTCGGTGATAGCAGGCTTCCAGGGGCATTTTACGGCGATTCACATCCTGACGCGGGGGCGGGCGGGGACGACGAACTTGCTGTACTATATCTACCAGAACGCGTTCGAGTGGCACAACATGGGCTATGCGTGCGCGCTGGCGGTAATATTGTTCTTCATCATCTTTGCGTTCACGTTGGTGCAATGGAAATATGGCAAAGAAGCGCGGCAAGAGTGGTAACAAGACACGGCGACGGCTGCCTGCCAGGTACGCTCCCAGCCGCGGGTCGCAGGCGCGGCTGCTTTCCCACGGGGTGTACTATCTATTCTACCTGGGCGTAGCGGGCCTGGTGCTGATGGGCCACAGGCTGTTCGGCTGGAGCATGGGGACCGCCGTCATCATGGCCGGAATCTGGCTGATCCTGGTGGGATTGATGGTACGGGTGGATATCGGCAGAGTGATCGCCGCGGAGGTGACCGAAGAAAGGTTGCGGTTGCGGCGCCTGTGGGGGTGGAGTGAGTACCCGTGGGGGCGCATTCGCGGGTTTTTGTACAAGCGCCCCGAGGACGGCAAGCTGGTAGTCGTGAAGGTGGTTCCCAAGTACGCCGACGGCCGCATCCCGCGGTTCACGACGCTGGTGCTGTCCAACAACCGGCGGATTCGGATTGACAGGCGGGCCATTCAGAACACCCCCGCGTTGTTGGAAGATATTGCGCGGATGGTCCGTCGAACAGCGGAGGGCGACGATGCAGCGCAGTCGCAGTAGGCAGCGGCTTTGGGCAAGTATAGGCGTTTACGTGCTCCTAAGCGTCGGAGGGGCGACCATGGTAGTGCCGCTGCTGTGGATGATAAGCACGTCCCTGAAGGAGCCGGCCTCGGTGATGACATACCCGCCGCAGTTCATTCCGCGCAAGCAGCGCATGTGGCGGGATCCGCAAACCGGAGCCAAGCTGCCGCTGTTCACCACCGAGATAGACGGCAAGGTTGTAACGGTGGCACGTGTGCGTAACCTGCTGGACAGCGCGGAGGTGAAAATCATCGGGCCGGCGGGGACGGCGGTAGGCAAGGCGGTGGTGCCGCTGTACGTGGAGCGCGAGGGGAGGATGCGGCCGAACCTGCGGCCGGTGATGGACGTATACTTGCGGTGGCGCAATTACGTGGAGGCTGCCACTGCAATGCAGTTGGACCGCAACTGGCTGAGCTTCGAGGTGCCGGCGTATCGCTTCAAGCTGCTGGGAGCCACCTACCAGACCAGGCCGTGGGGGTGGGAGGGCATTCCCCTGCGCAACGCCTTCGCGGCCTTCTACCTCAACTCGCTCATCGTGTCCATCAGCGTAACGGCGCTGGCGGTACTGACCTCGACGCTGGCTGCCTTTGCCTTCGCGCGCTTGCATTTCCCGGGGCGCGACGCCCTGTTTTTGGGGTACCTGGGGACGCTGATGGTGCCCACCGTGGTGACGATGATCCCCGTGTTCATGCTGCTGAAGACCCTGCACATGATTGACACGTACGCGGCGCTGATCCTGCCCGTCTCCTTTACCGCCTACGGCACGTTCCTGCTGCGGCAGTTCTTCTTGAGCATTCCCCACGAGCTGGAGGACGCCGCGCGGATAGACGGCTGCGGGCACTGGGGAGTGTTGCGGCACGTGGTACTGCCGCTGTCGAAGCCGGCCCTGGCGACGCTGTCCACGTTCATCTTCCTGGGCACGTGGAACAGCTTCATGTGGCCGCTTATCGTAATCAACTCGATGCAGCGCCGCCCGCTGATGCTGGGGCTGTATGCCTTCATGGGCCGCTACACGGCGGACTGGCACCTGATGATGGCGGCCTCGGTGATGGTCATCGTGCCGGTGCTGATCGTGTTCGTCCTCGGCCAGCGATACTTCGTCGAAGGCATCCGAATGACGGGGCTGAAGGGATAGCAGGTCGCGTTGTCGCCCCCGAGGCACTCGGTATGACAACGGATGGTTCGTTCCCCGACTGTCGGCCGCAGGCCCTCTAGGTGGGCGGTTATCGCCTCATCTTACGTTGTCCAGCAGTCGCTGCATGTTCCGGCCTAGGATAAGCTCCTTGTCGGTTTCAGATATGTGTGCGGCCATCACCATTCCCAGGCGCTGGCCCGGGTCGGAGGCAGGCAGGTCGGAGCCGTACAGGATGCGCTGCGGGCCGATCTTGTCGCATAACAGCTCCAGGGTGCCGGCAATCATCGTAGTGGCCGACATGTCACAATAGACGTTGGGCAGCTTAGCCATTGAGATGCAGAAGTCGGGAACGGCCGAGCCGTGGGCGACGATAAAATTGGCGCCCGGATAGCGGCGGGCGATTTCGCCGGTCACGATGCCGTGGCAGAGGATGGGAGCGCCACGCTGCTGGGCGAACTCCCAGGTGGGCTGCAGCGGGTCATCGAGCTCGAAGTACCGGCAGGCAAGGGGGTAGGATTCGTTGACGTTTATCACCTTGATGCCCTTGAAGCCGAATTCGTCGAAGCAGCGCTTCAGCTCGGCCTGCTGCACCTCTTCCCCACCTTCGAAGTAATTGATGTAGCAAAACCCCACTACGCGGTCGGGATACCGCCGCACGCAGTCAGCCACTCGGTCGTTGCCCAGGCGCATCTGAGGGCAGGCGGCATAGTTGACGCAGATCTTGTCTATCCCCACGGCGTCGCAGACCTCGAGGATGCCTTCGATGTGGCGGTCGATGGCATACATGCCTATCCAAAGATCGACATGGCAGTGGCCGTCGATCACCAGGCAATCGGCAAGCGGTGCGTCAGTGCCGCACATATCAATGAAGCGGTCGGTCGCCATCAGCAGCCCACCTCCTGCAGGAGTGTGCGAAGATTGTCAGCGGCTATCATCTGCCGTTCGCGGGCAGGGCGCAAGGTGCGGGCCACCATGGACATGGCCTGGCCCACCTGGTAAGTGGGGCAGCGGGTGCCGAAGAGCATGCGCCGCGGGCCGAACAGCCGGCAGATGCCCTCCAGGCCGCGCCAGCCCTGGTAGCCGGCAGTCTCGATGTAGAAGTTGGGGTACTTGCCCAGCAGCGGGTACCAGTTCCGCTCCCACTGGGTGAGCTTGGAATGCGTGAGGATGACGGGCAGGCGGGGGTAGGTGGCGCAGATGTGGGCGAGGTCATTCCAGACGGGAGGATGGTTCTCCCACTCTATCATCACCGGCATGCGCACCTGTTCCAAGGCTGCCAGCAGGTCTTCGTAGGCCCAGGGCATGTACTCTTCGCTGGAGCCCCAGATGCCGAAAAACAGGCGCACCATCCTGACGCCGGCGTCGAGCGCCCGAGCGACGAGTTCGGGGCCGTGCGGCAGTTGGCCGGTGTAATGGTGCATCACCGTCCAGACCGGGTGCAGGCGGTCGCGGCCGTCCAGTTCACGCAGAAGCTGTTCATTGCCCATGGGAATGTCCCAGCGATTGGTCCAGGCATGCCAGACCATGGCTTCTTCCACGCCGAAGAGGTCCATCTCGCGGAGCAGCTCGTCCGCGGTGTAAAAGTGACGGGGATTGAAGTCGGGAACAGGGCCGATACGCGCATTGGCATCAAAGAATTGAAAGCGCATGATAACGCCTCCTCGCTCGGTCGGTGGTAGCAAACACAGTAGTTCCCTGCAGAAGCCGCGTCATCCTTTCCGGCAAGCAGGTACGGGAGTAAGAGGCGGGGAACCGGGGATGTGGCATGATTGCAAAGGAGGCAGACAGCATGTTAAAGGGCGGAATTATCGGCTTTGGAGCGGTGGGGCAAAACCTGACAAACGTTATCCGTCAATACTTCGATGACGTTGATATCGTGGCAGTGTGCAACCGCAGTGCGGCCAAGCTGGACATCGCGCGGGAGCAGTTCGGCATCATGCAACTGACACACGACCCGGAGGAATTGTGCTCGTGGGACGTGGATTTCGTGATGGTATTGTCCAGCAACTACGCACACCGCCAGCACGTGGAGATCGCCGCCCGGCACGGCAAGCACATTTTTTGCGAAAAGCCCATCGCCACCAGTATCGAGGATGCCGACGCGATGATAAGGGCTGTGGAGAAGGCCGGGGTGGTCAACTCGGTCAACTACTCGCTGCGATTTATCCCTGCCTACATCAAGCTGCGGGAGCTGTACCGCAGCGGCATGCTGGGCGACCTGCTCAGCATTTCGTGCCTGCGGCTGCGAGGCTACGGGCTGTATGCATCCGGGGTGAGACACCGGGCGGTCGTGAACCCCCAGGAGTCGGGCGGCTGGGTGGTGCACCACGCCTGCCATGCCATTGATTTCATCTACTGGACGGCAGGGGAGTATGAGACGGTGTATGCACGCACGGAGAGCACGGCCCCCGAAGGTCCGGAGCTGGTATGGGGGATCGGGAAACTGAAAGAGGGCGGGACCGGCATCGTGACGGACTCAGTGTGCGCGGCGCGGGAGCACTACGCGACCATCATCGGCACCAAGGCAACGGCTATCATGCACGGGGAGGGGCAGACGCAAATCGTGGTCACCAAGGAGACCAGCGAACACGACGCGCGGGTGCAGGAGACCTACGAGGTGGAGGACTACAAGTACAATCAAGAGTCGCTGGCACACTTTTTCGAATGCATTCGCGAGGGGAAGCAATCCCGGTCCACCATTCGCGACGCGCGCCACTCGCTGGCGGTGGCGTGCTGCATGATGGAGTCGGCAGCGACGGGCAGGCCGGTGGACATCCCGCCCGTGCAGGCGTGATGCGCTGCGAGGACGCCAACGGCGCTGCCGGCAGCGGGCTGTGCATTTGAGCAGGCCTGCGAGGAGGCCAAGCAATGGGAAAAGAAGAGGTCAGGATCGCGATATTGAGCGCCGAGGAGGTGGCGCGAGTGGAGGCGTTGGAGCGCGAGCTGGGCGAGGATTACGTGGTCATCGCCTACGACAAGCCCCTGCAGCCGGCGGAGTTGGACGACGAGCAACTGCGCGAGCTGAGGCGGGCGGAGGCGGAGATAGGCAAGGCGTACCTGGTGGCGTACAAGAAGCCGCAGGCCCCAGCGCAAAGTGATTGAACACGCAGGGGCGGGCAAGCTGGTCGCAGCAGCGCGGCAATACGAAGAGTCGTCCGGGCCTTCACCCGCCCCTGTCAGGCGTTGGCGCTAGGGGCGGACTAGCTGTTGATGATGGCCTCGAGCTGGGCCGCGGTGTCGTATATGAAGCGCTCGGGGAACTGCTTGTAGGGCGAGACCTCGGCGGTCAAGTAGCCGTCATAGCCGACGCCCCGCAATGCATTGACCACCCGTGGGTAGTCCACATCCCCCTGAAGCAGGCCTACGAACTGGCGGGTGTTGACGTTGAAGTCCTTGACATGGACGCGCTTGATGCGGCTGCCGAGTATTTCTATCCACTGGTGAGGGTAGCCGTACAACAGGATGTTGCCTACATCGAAATAAGCCTGGATGAACGGAGAATCGAAACTGTCAATGTAATCGCGGCACTCCAAGGGGCTGAGCAGGAACTTGTTCCAGACGTTTTCTAGCAGCATCGTCACGCCCAACTGTTCAGCGACGGGCAGCAGCTCCTGGAGACTCTTGCGGGAAATGTCGTATGCGGCGGCGTAGGAAGTGTGCTCGTTGACGACGCCCGGGACCACCAGTACCGCATCCGTGCCCACAGCCTGCGCCATCTGCAGTGCCTGCTTGATTCCCTCGACCCCCTTGACGCGCACGTCCTCGTCCGGGGAGGAGAGCGGTAGTTGCCAATGAGTGCCAGCCATGATCCCGGAGATTTCAATTCCGATGTCCTTGGCCAATTCGGCGATCTGTTCGGCCTGGCGGATATCATCTATCCCGGTCAGCTCCACCCCGTCAAGTCCTGCTTCCTTGGCTAGTTCCAAGCGTTCGCGATGGGACATCTTGGCCGGCAACACACCATAGCAGATTCCCTTCTTCACTTGAATGCCTCCTTGGTTATATGGATACAGCTAGATTCGTGTGGCAGTATTCGCATCAGGGCACGACGATACCTGCTTGGGACGGGCACAAATGTCCGCGCAAGCCCCAATAAACCGGCGGTCAAGAGGGCCGCAGGCTGAGGCGGTCGATTCAACGACAGGCAGGTAATTGTTGGGCCCGGGGGAGTTTCAGGACACCTCGTCCGGTCGCTCGGCAGCGTGGCGGATAACCTTGGCCACGGCTACGACAGTCGAACCCTCGTCGGGGGTAGCAATTCGCACGCCTTGGGCCAAACGGCCTGTGCGCCGGATGTTGGCGACCGGCAGGCGGATGAGGACACCTTCGGAGGTGATGCACATAACCTCGTCATCTTCGTCCACCACCACGGCGCCGATGACGTTGCCGTTTCTCTGGGTGATGGTAAGCGTCCTTACCCCCTGGATATTGCGGCCCTTGCGGTGGTATTCGGCCAGGGGGGTACGTTTGCCCAGGCCTTTTTCAGACACGACCAGCAGGTCACGCTTGTCGTTCTTGTCGACGGCGACTGCAGCGACCAGCGCGTCATCCGGGGCGAGCTTGATGCCGGCCATCCCGGCGGCATTGCGACCCATGGGCCGGACCAGGGCTTCATCAAAGCGGACGGCCTTGCCCAGCTTGGTGGCGAGAATGATGTCCTTGGTGCCATCGGTCCACAGCACCCACCTCAATTCATTGCCCTCGCGCAGGTTGATGGCGATAAGCCCCTTGGATTTGAAGGAAGTGTCGTAGGCCTTGAGAGCGGTCTTCTTGATCATTCCTTGGCGAGTGACCATGACCAAGTACCCGCCGATGTCGTAGCTTTCGACCGGAATCATTGCGGTCACGCTCTCGCCGGGTTCCAGCGGCACGACGTTGACGATGGGGGTGCCGCGGGCCGTACGGCTGGCCACCGGCACCTCGTAGGCCTTCACGCGGTACACTTTACCGGTGTTGGTGAAGGCCAGAATGAGGTGGTGGGTAGTAGCGACGAAGAGGTCCTGGACGGTATCCTCTTCCTTCTTGGAGAGGGCCACCACACCTCGGCCCCCCCGGCGCTGCACCCTGTAGGTATCCAGGGGCAGGCGCTTGATGTAGCCGTCGCGTGTGATGGTTATGGTCATGTCTTCCTGGGCGATGAGGTCTTCCATGCTGATGTCATCAGCCTCGTCGGGGATGATGCGCGTTCTGCGTTCATCGCCCAGCTTGCGCTTTATGTTGCGCAGTTCTTTCTTGATGACCTCGGACTTGACGCGTTCGGACCCGAGTATCTCCTTGTACTCGCGGATGTTGCGCTCAAGCTGCTCGTATTCTTGCTGCAACTCGGAACGCGACAGGCGGGTGAGGCGCCCCAGTTGCATGTTGAGGATTTCCTCGGCCTGGGCCTGGGTGAAGCCCAATTCGTTCATCAAGCCGTCCCGGGCGGCGGAGCGGTTCTCGCTGCCGCGGATGAGGGCGATGACCTCGTCGATCATGTCGAGGGCCTTCAGCACCCTCGACGATATGGAGGCGTGCCTCGGCCTGGTTGAGCAGCCAGCGAGTGCGCCTGGTTACGACCTCGCGGCGATGCTTGAGGAATTCGGCCAGCAGATCCTTGATGCTGCATTGCTGGGGAATGAGCTTGCCGTCGGGCGTCGGTATCAGGGCAAGCAGGTTTGCGCCGAAGGTGGTACGCAGGGTGGTGTGCTTGTACAACTGGTTGAGCACAACCTGGGGGTTGACGTCACGCCGCAGCTCGATGACCACGCGCATCCCCTTGCGGTCTGATTCGTCGCGCAGGTCACTGATGCCCTCGACCTTGCCCTGAGCTACGAGCTTGGCGATTTGCTGGAGGAGGGCGGATTTGCCCACCTGATAGGGTAACTCGGTTATGACAATGGCGTTGCGTTCGCGTTCGATGGGTTCAATGATGGCGCGGGCCTGCATGGTGACGGAGCCGCGACCGGTTTTCATGTATTCTTTGATACCCTTGATGCCGATGACCAGGCCGGCGGTGGGGAAATCGGGCCCCTGAATGTGCTGCATGAGCTGTTCGATGGAGATATCGGGGTTGTCCAACAGGGCGATGGCGGCATCCACGACCTCGCCGAGGTTGTGGGGCGGGATGTTGGTGGCATATCCGACAGCGATACCCGAAGAGCCGTTGCACAGCAGGTTGGGGAACGCGGCGGGCAATACCTTCGGCTCCTGGTTGCGCTCGTTGTAGGTGGGCTGGAAGTCGACGGTGTCCTTGTCGAGGTCTTCGAGCATGGCCATGGCAACCGGCGACAACCGCGCCTCGGTATAGCGGGCGGCGCCGGGAGGATCGCCGTCAACCGAACCGAAGTTGCCTTGGGGGTCGATCAACGGGTAGCGGGCGTTGAAGTCCTGCCCCATGCGCACCAGCGTATCGTAGATGGGCAAATCCCCGTGGGGATGGTAGGTCTTCATCGTCTCACCGACGATGGCCGCGCACTTGGAATGGGGGCGGTCGGGGGTGAGACCCTCATCGTTCATCGCCACGAGGATACGGCGCTGGGAGGGTTTCAGGCCGTCGCGCACATCGGGCAGGGCGCGCGCGACGATGGTGCTCATGGCGAACTGCATGTACGAGGTGGTCATCTCCTGCGAAACGGAGATGGGTTCGATGTTGTCTGCGTTCTCTACGATAGTTTCAGCCATTGCTCGTCCCTTGACTTAAGAATAGTGAAATTCCAGGAATGTGCAGCATTGTTAAAGCCCGTGGAAGGCACACATTATCTGCGGGCTACGCCTGCGGCTCGTCGTGCGCCGGATACCGGTTGTGGGGGCGCGGGGCGGGAGCCTGCTATGCCCACAGGTCGAGTTTCTCCATCTGGCGGGCGTGCGCTGCAATGAATTCACGGCGCGGGGCAACCTTGTCGCCCATAAGGATCGAGATAATGCGGTCGGCATCCTCGGCTTCCTCGAGGGTCACGCGGCGCAGGATGCGGTGTTCCCGCGACATGGTGGTCTCGGCAAGGTCGTTGGGATCCATTTCCGATAGTCCCTTGAAATAGGCCACTTCAGCCTTGCGGCGACCGAGCTGCTGGAGCTTGCGCTGCAGGTCCTCGTCGTCCTGGGCATAGAAGGTATCGCGGCCGACCTTGATGCGGTACAACGGCGGCTGGGCGATGTACAGGTAGCCCTCGCGGATAAGTGGCTGCATGTAGCGATAGAAGAAGGTCAGAATCAGGGTGCGGATATGCGAGCCATCCACGTCAGCATCGGCCATGATAATGATGCGATGGTAGCGCAGCTTGGAGAGGTCGAACTTGCTGCTGGCCTCCGCATCCCCGTTGCTGCCTTCGCCGTTGCCGCCGTTGGCCGGCAGCGAGATGCCGGCCCCGAGGGCGGTAATGATCGCCATTATTTCGGGGTTGTCCAGGACTTTGTCCAGGCGGTTTTTCTCGACGTTGAGGATGACACCACGCAAGGGTAGCACGGCTTGATAGCGGGCGTCGCGGGCCTGCTTGGCGTTGCCGCCGGCAGAGTCACCTTCGACCAGAAACAGCTCGCATTCCTCGGGGTTGCGGCTGCTGCAGTCGGCCAACTTGCCGGGCATGCCCGCGGAACTGAGGGCTGTCTTGCGGGTGGTCTCGGCAGCCCGGCGGGCAGCGTCATTGGCACGGGCCGAGAGGGTGGCATTGTTGATGATACGGCGCGCTACATGGGGGTTTTCCTGAAGGAACTCGGTGAGCCCCTCGTAGGCGATGGAATACACCAAGCCTTCCACTTCGCTGTTACCGAGCTTGGTCTTGGTCTGGCCCTCGAACTGCGGCTCGCGCAACTTGACGCTGACGACCGCCGTCATTCCTTCGCGGCATTCATCGCCGGTGAACTTGCGTTCTTTTTCCTTGCGCAGGCCGGATGCGTACGCGTAGTTGTTGAGGGCGCGGGTGACCGCGGTCTTAAAGCCCGACAGGTGGGTGCCGCCCTCCTGGGTATGGATGGCGTTGGCGTAAGAGACGATATTGTCATGGATGCCGTCGTTGTACTGGATGGCTATTTCCACGTCAAGCCCGTCGCGGTTGTGGTGGAAGTAGATGGGTTTGTGCAGGACGTTTTTGCCCTCGTTGAGCAACTCGACATAAGCGCGGAGCCCGCCGGTATTGTGGAATACATCTTCGCGCTGCTTGCCGGGTCGCAGGTCGCGGAGGGTGATCTTGACCCCGGCGCACAGGTAAGACAGCTCGCGCAGGCGCTTGGCAAGGGTATCGTAGTCGAACTCGGTGACTTGGAAGATCTCAGGGTCCGGCTTGAACCTTATAGTGGTACCGGTGCCTTTGGCGCGGCCTATTTTCTTCACGTCGGTTACGGGCACGCCACGCTCGTAGCGCTGGTAATACCTGGCGCCGTCGCGCTTGACCTCGGCCTCCAGCCACTCGGAAAGGGCGTTGGTGCAGGAGACACCGACGCCGTGCAGGCCGCCGGAGACCTTGTAGGCGGCACCGTCGAACTTGCCGCCGGCATGGAGGGTGGTCATGACGACTTCGAGGGCCGAGCGCTTCTCGGTGGGATGTATTTCCACGGGGATACCGCTGCCGTTGTCCGCCACCTCGACGACATTGTCGGGGTGGATGGTCACCTCGATGCGGTTGCAGCGCTCCATGAAGGCCTCGTCTATGCTGTTGTCAATAACCTCGTAAACGATGTGGTGAAGGCCGCGCGACCCGGTTGAACCGATATACATCGCCGGGCGTCGGCGCACTGCTTCCAGACTTTTCAATACGCGGATCTGTGCTGCAGTGTAGGCTTCGTTTTTAGACATGCTGCATGTGTACTCCTTTGTATTAGTCGGCGTTGTACAGGTTCGCAATATTACCCGTCAGCAGCTCAGCAGTCAGCGGCATAATGCACAGTAATGGCGGCCTTGTGGGCGGCCGCCGGGGGACACGAGAGGCAAGTACCGACCTCCGCAAGATGTCCAGTGCATAATCATGCTCGTCCGCTATGATTACGCGCTCACACCAGTGTCCGGGACCATGACATCACGCCATTTTGATGTGTTGAATGCAGCAATGCGGCGCGTGTACCCGATGCTCCCGGCACCACTTCTAATCCCGTGCTAATGATACCAAAAAACCGCCTAAAAGTCAACAAAAACCGGCCATCTGGCGGGGTCGTACGGCAGTGACGGCGACGGCGGTTTGTGCAGGGGCGGAGGGGGTACCGACCGGGCCAAGGCGGGACAGGATCAGTGCCGATCACGGCGGACTGACGCAGTAAGCAGGTACTGGCCGGAAAATGAGATGCTTAAGGTCTTGACAAACACAGATGCAAAGGGATATACTATGAGCTTGGCATTGGAAGTTGAACACAAAAGAGAAGCTGCTATTTTCACCTATTCAGTGCTTGACCTACCCCACAGAGTATCGCCATGGAATGTGGGGATATTGTCGTTCTGCCGCAAGGTTAGTGACCAGGAACACCAGTAAGGACCACCCAGTTTTTTCGCCCCCCGAGATGGCATTGTACTGACCACATAACCTGAAGAGGAGGCTATCGTCGCCTATGGCTGTTGGACAGGCGCAGCTACGCAAGCTACAACGCCGGAGCGATGAGGAATTGCTCCCGTTGCCGAACCTCATTGAGATCCAAACAAAGTCGTACGAATGGTTTTTGACTACGGGCCTAAGGGAGCTGTTTGACAACTTCTCCCCTATTGAAGACTACACGGGGACCGTCAGCTTGGACTTTTTGGACTACTGGTTTGGGAAGCCCAAGAAGACGATAAAGGAATGCAAGGAGAGCGATTCGACCTACGAGGCGCCCATGTACGTGCGCGTGCGGCTGGTATTCAAGGAGACGGCGGAGATCAAGGAGAGCGAGATTTACATGGGCGAGCTGCCGGTGATGACCGAGTGGGGGATGTTTATCATCAACGGGGCCGAGCGGGTGGTCATTAGCCAGCTATCCCGCTCACCAGGGGTTTATTTCAAGGACACCATTGACGCGGCCGGGCGTGTACTTTACGCGGCCCAGGTGATTCCCGCCGAAGGGGCATGGGTGGAGATAGGCATTGCGGCCAGCGGCTCGGTGGGCGTGAAACTGGGCCAGACGCGCAGGTTTCCCATCACGGCCCTGCTGCGGGCGTTAGACTGGCTGGACGACGGGACCGGTGATACACCGCGGACCGGCACAGACCTGGAGATACTGGAATGTTTCGGGCGGCACGTGGCAATCAGTGTTGAGGAGCTGGTTAAGAGCTTCACGCGCCGCGAGGAGCTGACCATGCCCGGGGTGGAAGGCCGGGAGGTATACTACTCGCTGGAAACCATCACCGATGACGAGGGTGACCCGATTGTTACGGCGCATGAGCCTATCAGGGAGCGAGCGGCCAAGCAGATTCAGCGGATAGGGCGCAAGCGGGTGCGATGTATCGCCGTACCGTACCAGATTCATGCCACGTTGCAGGACGACTCCACGCACACGGCTCTGGAGGGGCTGCTGGACGTATACCGCAAGATCAGGCCTGGAGACCCCCCGACCGAGGAAAGCGCCGAGGCGCTGCTGCAGTCGTACTTCTTCGACCCCAAGCGGTACGACCTTTCCCGCGTCGGAC
>JALGVG010000191.1 GCA_029819875.1 Candidatus Zipacnadia bacterium
TTGAGACGCCGGGCCATGTGGACGCTGCCCGTAAATCCGTCGCCGTTCCACAGCTTGAAGCCCACAAAGTCCGGCACAGCGCCACGCAGGCGGGCTACCAGTTCGGAGGCGATGGCGTCAATCTCCTGCTCCTGGTGGGCTGCAAGTTGGGCCTGCAGGGCGGCCAACTGCGCCATTGCGTCTGCGGGGGGCGGTCCGGATTCATTCATCAGGCGGCCTACGAGCGGCTTGATGGCGTTCGCAACGGCCTCCGGGAACAGCCGCCGCATGGTGGAGACGGTGTTGAGGTCAATGATGTGGGCTGAATGGCCCTCAGCAGCCAGCGCCCCAGCGAGGTTTGCTAGGCCGTTGTCGAGGGTCAGGCTACTAGGCGTGTACGGGTATCCAGCAAAGCTTATCAAGATGCCGTGTGCCATGCGGTAATCTCCCAGCAGGTACGAGGTATTTACAAGCACGGTGTGGCGGGCAGATAGTTCCCCGCCCGGGGGTGCAATTCCTGCCCGCTTCAACCGTCCAAGCAGTGCAGCAGGGTTACGGAGGCGGTGGCCGACCGCCGCCGGTGAGGTTATAATGCCATAGCAGGGACAACAGAGGCAGGAAGGCGAACAGCGATGGAGAGCAGTGCGGACATAACGTGTCGCCCTGCGCGAGGGCAGGACCTTCAGGCCGTAGCCTGGATCTTCATGGCCGCATTCGCCGGCAGCGTGGAACATGCCCGGGCGGGTGACGCGGCGAAACAGGGAATGCAAGACCTCTTCCGGCTGGCTCTCACTGCCGAGCCCGGGGCGCTCATCGTGGCCGTTTGCAGCAAGCAGGTGGTCGGCTACATCCTGGCATCCAGAAACGTGAGCCGGCTGCGGTGGTCAGCATTGTGGCGCGGGCAATGGCTGCGCATCCTGTGGCGTTGGCTGACGGGGCGGTACCGTATCGGCTGGCGTACGCTGCGCACTATTGCGGCCGACAAGCTTGCTTTCCTGCGCGGCGCACACCAATGTAGCAGGCACCAGGCGCGGATACTGTCGGTAGCGGTCCATCCTGACTATCAAGGCAAGGGAGTGGGGCGCAAGCTGCTGGAAGCAGGCCTCCGATACCTGCGCAACAAAGGTGTGCGCGCGGTGCGGCTGGAAGTACGTCCCGACAACGCGGTGGCCCGGCACCTGTACGAGAAGGCCGGCTTTCGGCCATGCGGGGAGTACGCCGACAGCCAGGGCAGATGGCTGATAATGGTGCTGGACCAAGATATCGGTAGTTAGGCACAAAACACGTGCAGGGAGGATACGGCTATGCGAACTGTGGTGAGCATACTACTTACAGCAGGAGGTATCATTGCGATGGCGGCGAGTACCGGCATGGCACAGCAGGCGTACAAGATTACGCCCGGTATCGTGGTCGGGATCCAAGAGGCGGCATGCGGGGCGATTGCACGCGACGCGTTCGATGGAGACCATCTCAACACCGATCTTTGGTACATCTGGAACAGCAACCCGGGCATCAAGTTCGAGGTCAAGGACGGTTGCTTGCGCATTTACGGTAGGCCGGGTAAGCCCGAAGGTCCCAGCCAAGTGTTCAACGGGGTAGTGAGCCCCCGATTCTGGGAGACCGACGCCACGATTGCCGTGGAGATGATGGCACCGTCAGCCGCAGTACAGGCCAAGTACGGCTACTACGTGCATTTCTGCGGCAGCATGCCGGACCGCTACCCGGAAATCATCCTCCTGGGTGAACCGGGGAACCTGCGCTGGCATTTCAACGCCGTGCAGGAGGGCGGGGGCTGGTATTCCGACCCCAACGATGTGCCGGTAGACAATGACCCGACCAAGGAATGGACCGAAGTCATGGTGCAGCACGACGGCGTTACCGAGATGTCGCGCGTTTTCTTCAAGGGGAAGCAAGGCTGGGTACAGGTGGGCAAGGAGTACGTGTGCATCACGAACGTTTCGCGCTGTGAACTGAAGTTCGGGGTGGCGCCGGAGAATATCGGCAAGCTATACGACCTGCGGTTCCGCAACTACAGGCAATATGCCAACCCGCAGCGCCATCCGGTCAAGTTCATGGTCATAGACCGGAAGTTGTGGAGCGCCCGGAACATGGAGATAACCCTGTGGACGGAGGACCACGGCAAGGTTGCTGCACGGGGAGTGACCGACGAGTTCGGCCGCGCCTACTTGAGCCTGGCGGACGCGCCGTGGGAGGTGTACCCGGCCGGGTGCATAGTGGAGCTGTCGCGCAACGGCAAGGTGTTGGGCCAAGGTCGCATTACAAGCTCGGGAGTAAACGGCCTGTACCCGCGCAGCACATACCTTGTGACCGTAAGCAGCGACGAGAGCGCACGGTAAGGGAGCAAAGATGACAGCCACAGGCCCGGCCGCAGTGTGCCGGGCCTTTTTTATTCCTCGATATGGCCATACAAAACGCCATCGCAACAGGCGGTGATGCGCAGAGGGATAATCTGTCCCACCAGGTGTTCACCGCCCTTGAATATCACCTGCATGTAATTATCGGTAAGCCCGCGCAGGCAGCCAGCCTGGCGAGGGGCAAAGCGCTCGACCACCACTTCGAGCACCTCTCCCATCAGCGACTCGCCGAAGGCCTGGCGCTTGCGCTCGGAAAGCTCGCGCAACAGGTGATTGCGCCGCTTCTTTACGTGGCCGGGGAGCTGGCCGGGCATTTGAGCAGCCGCCGTCCCCGGCCGAGGCGAATAGGTGAACACATGCAGGTAAGACAAGGGAAGGGAGGCAAGAAAGTCGCGGGTCTGCTCGAACTGCTCATCACTTTCGCCCGGAAAGCCCACTATGACATCGGCACCAATACAGATGCGAGGCTCAGCCGCCTTGATGCGGGTGATAAGCGAGGCATAAAAGGAAGTGTCGTAGGGGCGGTTCATGCGCCTTAGAACCGCGTCACAACCGCTTTGCAGCGGGATGTGAAAGTGACGGCAGAGTTTGCCCTGCCCCGGCCGCGAGGCGTCAGGCTGCAAGGCATGTCCCCCCGCCGCCACCATCGCCACCAGCGAGTCAGGTATCTCCAATGGCTCAATGGAGCTCAGCCGCAGCCTGCCGAGATCCGCAAGGCCGGTCAGTTCATCACACAGGGCGACGAGGTCCACTGCCTGGGGAAGGTCGCGGCCGTACTTGCCCAAGTGGGTGCCGATAAGGACCAATTCGGGATGGCCGCTTGCCACCAGACGCCGGGCCTGCTCGATGACTAGGTCGGGGGGAACGCTGCGACTTGGTCCGCGGGCGCGCGGGATGATGCAGTAGGCGCAATTGGCATCGCAGCCCTCCTGCACCTTCACGAACGCACGAGTATGGCCGGCAAAGCTGCTTACCAGTTGCGCGGCAGCAGACAGGTCACGGCCCGACTGGTCGCCTTCGAGGAGCGCGGCAAGCCGCGGCTTATCCGCGTTCGGCACCACCAAGTCAACCGCCGGCATGTCGGCGAGGCGCTGCGGATCCACCTCGGCGTAGCAACCGGTGACCACTACCACGGCCCGGGGGTTGAGGGCTTTTGCGTGGCGCAGCAAGCGGCGACATTCGCGGTCTGTGCGAGAAGTGACAGTGCAGCTATTGACGATGTATACGTCAGCCACACTGTCAAAGGGCACCATCCGGTAGCCGCGACTTTCAAGCTGTTCGCGGATCTGTTCACTCTCGTACTGGTTGAGCTTGCAGCCCAGTGTCTTGATGGCTGCACGCTTGTCAGATGTCGAAGGCATCATGGCTGTTGACGTGCGAGAAACTCACAACCTGCACCTGTCCAGTATTCGCAGCATGTTCTCACCGAGGACCTTGCGTTTTTGTTCGGTGGTCAGGCGTGAGTATACCACCCACCCGAACTGGGGAATAGGGTCTCGCATCGGCGCATCAGTTCCGAAAACAACGCGGTCGGCGCCGGCGCCTTCGACGAGCAGCTCAATAATGCGGTGGCAGACAGGCGTGAGCGTGATTTCCAGGAACACGTTGGGCAGTTCGCGGGCCAGCTTTATGCGGTCGCGCGCCAGTGGGAAGCTGCCTCCCGAGTGGGCCAGCAGGAAACTGACGTTGGGAAAGCGCGTGGCGAGATTGCGCACCTCTGCATTGAAGTTGCTAGAGGCGTGCAACAGGGCAAACAGGTGATACTCGTTGGCAAATTCCCACCACGGCAGGTAGCGCTCGTCATCATACGGTATCTGGTAGCGCGGGAAGTAAGGTTTGAGGCCCTTGAGGCCCTTCTCCAGATGCCAGTATTCGATGTCGCGCTCAAAGTTGGGGTCGCTGGGATCGAGCGTGGCGTAGCCGACGATGATATCGGGATAGCGCTGGATCATCTGCACCGTGGTCTCATTACCGCAGTCGTAGAAGCCCCAGATACCGAGCCAGGAGGCGGTGACCACTTTGTCGATCCCTAGCCGCTTGATGCGCGGCACCATGTGATCGGCATCTCCCCGCGGCATGGTGTAACCCGCCCCCTTGGCCCCCTCCTGTAGCCAATGGGCGTGGGCGTCAATGACCACGATGTTGAATCGCCTTTGCTCATCGGTCAACTCCGCGTAATCGACGAATGAGCGGGCGGCTCCCAGGCTCTTGACCAGTGTTTCACTGCCGAACAACAGGCGCTGGAAACCACACAGTTCGCCGAGTACCTCCAAGGCATAATTGCCTTGCATGGAGGAGAACTCGGTATGCAGGTTGGGACAGCGTGACATCACCCCGGCAAGAGTGCGATACTGGGTCCACGAGCAGCCCTGCAGGACAACGGCAAGGTCAGGGAAGGCGCGGCAGATGTCTTCAACGAGCGCCAGGCCGTCCACTCCGATGCCGGGCCAGTCAATGAAAAGAGGCAGGCCCGCTTCCTGCAGGGCACGGCAGATGTCCTCGGTATCGCGCACTGGATGATAGGTATGCCTGGTGGGGCAAATCTTGGCCGCCGGCACCCCGCGTGCTAGCATTTCCTCGACGACTTGCTCAGCCGCCGGCATTTCGTCGAGCACCGCGGGCATCAGGACCCAGCAGGGCCAGAGCCGTTCGCTCTTGGCGACCTCCTGCTGAAGTTGCTCGTTTCCAAAAGCCGGGTCATAGGTCCGCGCCATTTCGTGGGTTACAAGGGCACCGCGGACGTCGCAGTGCTGCATTTCATCCAGCAGGTCCTCGGTGGTCCACACCTCGTTGGCATCACGCGGCACGCGGCGGCCGACGAGGGCAAAACAATCCAGATACACAATGTCGCTCATAAAAATCACCGTTCCATGAGACAAGGTAACACTTCGCAAAAGTTCCCGGTGCGGGTGAGGAATCCTTGGCACAATTCAAGCAAATACCAGGCAGGTATTGGGGCATGAAAGGGGAAACAGTTTGTCGTGGATACCGCGGCGCCCCAATGTGCGGAACGAAAGAAAATCGAACCTGGGGGTGGCGATGGAAGGGATTGAGGGCAGAAAAAGCGAATTCTAGCTTGCGTCCTTTGCAGCCTCTATTTACATAGCTAATCTCCACGCTAGCAGCCAACGGTGGTCAATGCAAAATGGCAATGCGAGAGATTGATGAGCTAGCCGAATACAGGGATCTGATGGAGACGCCCGAGCACTTCGTGGACGGCTTCGGGTGGAAGACGATTCTGGGGGCCTTGTTCCTGGGGTTCGTGATGATGCCGGGGTCGATTTACCTGGGGCTGGTGGCCGGCCAGACGTTGGGTGCGGCAGCGGAGTGGACAACCATTATCCTGTTTACGGAGGTGGCGCGCCGCTCGTTCACGGTGCTCAACAAGCAGGAAGTTTACCTGCTGTATTACATCACCGGTAGCTTGACAGGCATCGTGGCGGGAATGGCGCTGGCCGGGGGGCCGTTCGCGGGACTTATCTGGAACCAGTACCTGCGGCGCCAGGCACCGGCGAATGTCCAGGATGAGATTCCGATCTGGATGGCGCCTCCTCCGGAGTCGCCGGGCGTGGTGGGCCGCACGTTCCTGCACCGGGACTGGCTGCCGGCGATCGCGTTGCTGATTGCCACCAACGTTCTCAGCCGCATCGCGTGGTTTACGTTCGGCTACGTGCTGTTCAGGCTGACCTCGGACGGGGAGAAGCTTCCCTTCCCCATGGCGCCGATCGCCGCCCAAGGAGCCACGGCACTGGCAGAGGCCTCAAGCAAGGAGGAGACCTGGCGGTGGCGGATTTTCTCCATAGCCACGATGATCGGGGTCTCGTACGGCTTTATCTACACGTTCGTGCCTATCCTCAGCGGGGTAATCCTGGTCAAGCCCGTCCAGATACTGCCCATTCCCTGGATTGACTTCACCAACGGCACCGAACGCATCCTGCCGGCCGTGGCGACCGGCATCAGCACTTCGCTGGACAACATATTTGTCGGCTTCGTTCTTCCCTACTGGATGGTGGTGGGCACGTTCCTGGCCAGTGTCACCGTCATGATAGTCAACCCCATTGCCCAAGTCACCGGTCACATGCCGAGTTGGAAACCGGGCATGGATTCGGTTTCCACTACCTTCGTCACAGGCATTGACCTGTGGATGAGCTTCGGCATCGGAACCGCATTCGCCGTAGCGGCACTGGGGTTTTACAAGATCTACTCGTCATTGCGAGAGATGCGGGCCAGCGGCGCGCTGGGCGACCGCAGGCTGATATCGCTGGGATTCGGCAAGCCCCCGGAGGGGCGGGGTGACTTCAACCCGTACCTGTGCCTGGCCATCTTCGGGATAGTCACGCTGATCTACGTGCTGCTGTGCAAGTGGCTGGTTCCCGATTTCCCGTGGGTTTTCGTGGCATTCTATGGCTTCATCTGGACGCCGCTGCAGTCCTATGTCAATGCGCGGATGTTCGGCCTGACGGGTCAGTTTATCGCATTTCCGATGGTGCGGGAGGCGACGTTCATCTTGTCAGGCCGCTTCGGCTACAAGGGCGTGGCCATCTGGTTCGCACCGATACCGCTGAGCAACTATGGTGCCCAGACCCAGAAGTGGCGCGAAGTGGAGCTTACGGGAACGAAGTTCACCAGCATCCTGAAGGCCGAAGTAATGGTGTTCCCTATAGTGATGGTGTGCAGCTTCCTGTTCTGGAGTTTCATCTGGAAATTGAAGCCGATTCCCTCCATCAACTACCCGTATGCCCAGAAGTTCTGGGATTTGGCCGCCTTGCAGCAATGGCTGTGGATAAGTTCGACGACCGAGGGCGGGCAGAAGGCCTTCTTCCTGCAGGCTATAAAGCCATGGCTGATGGTGGGCGGCTTGGGGTTCGGCCTTATCACGTACTGGGTGCTGGACAAGCTCAACCTCCCAATCCTGCTGATATACGGCTATATCCGTGGCACGAGCATGATGATTCACTACACGCTGCCGCAATTGTTCGGGGCGCTGCTGGGACGGTACTACTTCCGCGAGCGGTTCGGCCACGACAACTGGCGCAAGTGGCCCCCGGTGCTGGCAGCAGGGTTTGCCTGCGGCATGGGGTTGGTGTCCATGTTGGCTATAGCCATGTCGCTGGTGGCTCAAAGCATCAGGCAGATGCCGTTCTAAGTTGAAGCGCAGTGGAACGGCCGCACAAGCGGCCGGCGGCAAGTTAGCGCGAGGCAGAAGATACGAGGGGCGCCGCAGGGGACGAGTTGTCGCAATCGGCGCCAGGGCGGCGTGTGCCACGATGGCGGATACTGGCA
>JALGVG010000023.1 GCA_029819875.1 Candidatus Zipacnadia bacterium
CTGCCTTATGCTTACGATGCCCTGGAGCCGTTCCTGAACGCGGAGACGATGCATTTGCATCATGACAAGCATCATGCAGGATACGTCAAGGGCCTCAACGAGGCCGAGGAGAAAATACGGGCCGCCCGCAAGGCAGGGGATTTTTCGGCCCTGCGGGCCTTGTGCGATGCCTTGGCCTTCAACTACTCCGGTCACCTGCTCCACAGCCTGTTTTGGACCAACATGAGCCCCAGCGGCGGTGGGGAGCCGACCGGCGAGCTGGCCGCCCGCATCGAGCAGGACTTCGGCTCCTTTGCCGCCTTCAAGGCCCAGTTCCTGGCAGCCGCCAACGGCGTTCAGGGGTCGGGGTGGGGCGTGCTGGCCTGGCAGCCTGCAGGCTCCCAACTGGTTATTCTGCAGGCGGAAAAGCACCAGAACCTCGCCCAGTGGGGCGCAACGCCCATCCTGGTGGTCGACGTGTGGGAGCACGCCTACTACTTGCAGTACCAGAACCGCCGCGCCGAGTTCACGGCCGGCTTTTTCGATGTCATCAACTGGGAGGACGTCGCCGCACGCCTGGCCGCCGCCAGGTAGCCGCCACTATGTCCGTCGCGACGGCCGGCTGATTGCGGTCAATGGACAAGCCTCAAAGACCATTGCCTTGGCAGGAGATGTGTGGATGAAAAAGTACGTATGTACCGTCTGCGGCTATATCTATGATCCCCAGGTCGGCGACCCCGATAGCGGGGTCGCCCCGGGCACGGCGTTTGAAGATTTGCCCGAGGACTGGGTCTGCCCCGACTGCGGGGTGGGCAAGGAAATGTTCGAGCCGCAGGACAACCAAGACAACTAGGCAGGAGGCCGGGCGGTATTTCCGCCGGCAGCAATAGGTTGAGGCCACACGGCCCAGAGGGTTGACAGATGATGCAAATGAAGTTGTTTGCGCTTGTCTTGACCGTTGTGCTGGCGCTGGATGCAGGGTGCTTGGGCGCACAGACAGCCGTGCAGGTCAACGTGGATCGCTCCACCAGGTACCAGACGGTTCTTGGGTGGGGCAAGGCCACGCCGTGGCTGCCGGCCCCGAAAATGCTGCGCGACCAATGCATTGACCGCGCCGTCAACGACCTGGGCCTCAATCGCTTGCGGTTTGAAGGGCTGTGCGGCAACCGCACGAGCGGTCGAAGCTGGGAGTGGCTCAACGACAACGATGACCCGTTCGACATCAACTGGAGCGGGTTCAACACGAAGGGATTGGACGCGGCGGTCATCGAGTGGCTCATCCCCTGGAAAAGGGCGGTTGAGGCGCGCGGCGAGCCGTTCGACTTGTATGTAAGCCCCTCGTTCTTCCACGGCGGCAGTTCGGGAGATGTCCCGCCATGGATGCTTGCCGATCCGCAGGAGTACGCCGAGTGGGCCGTTGCGCTGCTGCTGCGCCTGCGGGACGTTCACGGCATCACCGCCGACTACTACTGCATTTGCAACGAGGCCGGCAACGACAACGCCTTCAGCCCGGCCGTCGTCGCCCGCATGATGAGGGCCCTCATGCCGCGGCTGCGCGAGCTTGGTTTCTCCACCGCCATACAGTTCCCCGAGTCCATCAACGCCCACGTCGCCTGGCAGTACATCCAGGCTCTGCGCGACGACCCGCAACTGTGGCGGTGGATAGGGCTGATCTCGTACCACTGGTACGGCGCGGACAATCAATCAGCCATGGCCAGGCTCCGCGAATTCGCCCGCCAGCGGGGCCTTCCCACCGCCCAGACGGAGTTCATGGGACTGACCATAGACCACTTGTACGATGACATGGTGATAGGGGGTGTCTCGTTCTGGGAGGTTTACGGCCTGGCAGGCCCCGATTACAAGGCGGCGCTAAGCCATGTCAGCAGCACGGCGTTTCGGGGCGGCAAGTGGTACTGGCGTTTCCGCCAGGTGTCGCACTACGTGCGCCCGGGCAGTGTGCGCATTCAAGCCACGGCGACCGACGCCGCCTTGCGCTGCTTGGCCTTCGAACGCGGCGGGAGGGTCACCGTCGTGCTCATCAACACCGGCCCGCCACAGGCCCGGCGCGTGGTCACTGTAACCGGCCTGCCTGCCGGCACCTATGGGACGTGCCACTGCGTGGGGACGAATGCCTACCAGGAGCTTGGGCTTCGGAACGTCGGCGCCGACGGCCGACTGACTATCAACGTCGCCGCCGACTCGGTCCTGACCATCTACCCTCACCCTGTCGCCAACCTTCCGCCCACGGTCACGCAATGGCGCTCGGAGCCTGACTTCCTGGCCTTGCCCCGCTCTTCGCTGCAGCTTTGCTGCGCGGCCACCGACCCGGAGCTTGATGAACTCTCCTACAACTGGTCGGTCGTTCGCACGCCCCGGGGTGCTCGCGTGGCCATCCACAGGCCGGACAAAGCCGTGACCTCGGCAGATGGCCTGACTATTGCCGGCGAGTATTGCTTTGCGGTCGAGGTCAGTGACGGCAGGCACACTGTCAGCCGCAAGGTGCTATTGAAAGTCTTCGCAGAGAACCAGCCGCCCGCCCCCATTGACGTGCATAACCGCATCCCCGTGTGGGTTACGGTCAACGACGGCGGTACGCTGCTGCGCGGCGGCGCCATGGACATCGAGAATGACCCGCTGACCTTCCGTTGGAGCGTGGTCCGCACACCGCCAGCCGCCTCCGTAACCCTCCACAATCCTGCTGAAGCGGCATGTCGCGTAACAGGTATGACCGTGCCGGGCGATTACGTCTTCCGCCTGCAGGTCAGCGACCCCACCCACACGGTGAGCATCGAGCACACGGTTCCCGTCTATCCCTGATACCGCGTGGCCGTGGCGCTCTCTATTGCCCGGCGGCACACTTTTCGGCAACCCTCTCCGCCACCGTCTTACCCAGGCAGTAACAGCGGGCCAGCCCCTGCTCGTCGGGCACGCTTCTTCAGTCAATCCCACCGCCTCACCGCTCCAGCCGTATGACCCGAAGGCCGCCCCCACCAGGCCCCGGGGCTTGAGGCCCTTAAGATAGGTAAGCATGTCGGCTACCGTGGGGAAGAGGTTGTTGTTCAGCGTCGGTGATCCTATCATCAGGCCGCCGGCCCCGAGCACCTCCGCGGCCACGTCACTGCGGTGCGCCGCCCTCAATTTCAGCAACCGCGGTATCGTCCCGCCGTCCCTTAGCCCCTCGGCGACGGCCTGGGCCATCCGTTCGGTGCTGCCCCACATCGTGTCGTAAGCCACCACTACCCTGTTGGTCGGCTCTTGGCGCGCCCATTGTTCGTACCATTGGATAATCCTGGAGATATTGCGCCGCCAGATGGGGCCATGGTCAGGAGCGATGATCTTGATGTCCAGCCCCAGGCGCGGCAGTTCCTCCAGCAGCTTGGCTACCAGCCCCGAAAGGGGCATCAGGATATTGGCATAGTACCGCGCGCCCTCCTCCAGCAGAATCTCCTCGGGAAGCTCGTCGGCAAACCTGTGGCTGCAGGCAAGATGCATGCCGAAGGCGTCCTGGGAGAACAGCACGCCCCCGGCATCCAAGAACGACAACATGCTATCAGGCCAATGCAGCATCCGGGTCTCCACGAACGACAGGCTCATGTCGCCCAGGTCCAGTGTCTGCTCCTCACCGGGCGGCTCGACCGGCATGTCCAGGTGGAAATGCTCCTTTAAGGCCTTCACTCCCATTGTGGAGGCAAATATCTTCTGCGGCTGCACTCTGCGGATGGTCGCAGGCAAGGCCCCGGAATGGTCCATTTCGGCATGATTGGAAACGATGTAGTCAATATCCCGGGGGTCAATGAGCGACTCGATGCGAGTCAGCATCTCATCCACGAATGTAGCCTTGACCGTGTCCACGAGTGTTATTTTCTCCGCCAGGATCAGGTAGGCGTTATACGTTGTTCCCCGCCCGGTATGGTAGCCGTGGAAGTCGCGCAGCGCCCAGTCGATTGCCCCTACCCAGTAAACCGAGTCAGTGACCTTTACAGCGTTGAATGTATGGGTCATCTTTCTATCTCCGAACTCTGATAGTGTCGGTCAGAAGTCCGCCCCGGCACCATTGGAAACCGGGTTCGTGGAAAACCGATACCCCTCCGACGCGCTGTGATGGGGGATGAGCTTGGCCGAATCGCCGGCGCCTAGCTCAACGCTGCCTGCAGGTCTTCCTGTGCCGTGGTGATGGGCATGATATTGAACTTGTCTTGAAGCACTTCAAGTACCGGCGGTGTGATGTAGGCCGGCAGCGTCGGCCCCAGGCGGATGTCCCTTATGCCCAGGTGCAACAATGTCAGCAGGATCGCTACCGCCTTTTGCTCGAACCAGGAGACAAACAACGACAGTGGCAGACTGTTGACGTCGGTGTTGAATGCCTCGGCCAGCGCCGTGGCGATCTTGATCGCCGAATAGGCGTCATTGCACTGCCCGACATCCAGCAGGCGGGGTATGCCGCCGATATCGCCGAACGGCAGCTTGTTGAAGCGATACTTGCCACATGCCAACGTCAGGATAACGCAGTCATCGGGCACGGCCTGGGCCAGTTCGGTGTAATAGTTGCGTCCTGACTTGGCCCCGTCGCATCCCCCGATGAGGAAGAAGTGGCGGATTGCACCGCTCTTGACGGCTTCGATGACCTTGTCGGCAACGTTGAGAACCGCTTGATGGCCGAACCCGACCAGGATGCTGTGGTCCGGGCCGTCCTCCGCGAACCCCTCGGCCGCCAGTGCCGCCTCGATCACCGGCCCGAAATCGCGATCGGCAATGTGCTTGACCCCCGGCCAGGCGACCAGGCCGCTGGTGAAGATCCTGTCCTTGTAGCTGTCACGGGGCTTCTGAATGCAGTTGGTCGTCATTAGGATGGCACCGGGAAAGGCCGCAAATTCTTTCTGCTGGTCCTGCCATGCTCCCCCGTAGTTGCCCACCAGGTGCTCGTAGCTGTTCAGCGCCGGGTAGCCGTGCGCCGGCAGCATCTCGCCGTGAGTGTAAACGTTTATTCCAGTGCCCTGGGTCTGCTTGAGCAGTTCCTCGAGGTCCTTGAGGTCATGGCCGGATACCACTATCGCCTTGCCGGCCACCGGGGTGACGCGCACCGCGGTAGGCACGGGGTCGCCGTAGGCGCCGGTGTTGGCGGCATCCAGCAATTCCATGACCTTCAGGTTCACCTCGCCCACTTTCAGGGCAGCGGCCAACAGCTGGCCGATATCACTGGGATCAGCGGCCAGAAAGTCCAGCATTTCGTGGAAGAAGGCGTAGACCTCTTCCGACTCCCGGCCCAGTATCTGGGCATGATCGGCGTAGGCTGCCGCGCCCTTGAGGCCGTACAAAATAAGCTCCTGCAGGCCGGTGACATCCTCGCCCTCAAGCTTCATGCGCTTTTGCAGCCCGATATCGGCGGCTTGCGCCACCAGGCCGTCGAGGTCGTCAGCCGGCACCCAGGCCGCCGGCCCCTCCAGTTTCTGCGGCTTGTGCCCCGCCTTCCGGCAGCCCTGTTCATACATTTGCCGGGCTCTGTCCTGCATCCGGGCCGCGCGGGCCAACAGGCCCTGCAGCCGCTCGCTGTCGAAATCCACGTTGGTTATCGTCGAAAAGAGGGCCTCAATGGTGAAAACGTCCACGTCCCGGTCCCTCAATCCCATGCCTCGCGCCCGGTGGGCGTACATGGAAATCCCCTTGGTGGCATATATCAACAGGTCCTGTAAGGCGGCGACTTGCGGATCCTTTCCGCATACCCCCGATACAGTGCACCCTCTGCCCTTTGCCGTCTGCTCGCATTGATAACAAAACATCTCCACAGCACCTCCTGTCACAGGTTGTTGTCGCCAGGCCCGCGCGTGCATCTGTCTTCACGAGCGTTTTTCCCTGACCAGTCCGAATACGTCGGTCAATTCACCTATGCAAGTATTGGCAAGGTAGTCTCTCACTTGCCTGTTTACTTCCGTCAGCAAGTCGCCGAACACGCACCGCTGCCCGCGGCAGACGCGCTCGCTCAGCAGGCACTGGGTGGCTACTAAGGGGCCTTCTATTGCCTCGTACACCTCAAGCAGGCTGACTTGGGAGGCGTCGCCCTCCAGCTTGAACCCTCCCTTGCGGCCGCGGGTCGAGCTGACCAGGCCGGCCTTTGCCAGCCGCTGGGCGACCTTGGCCAGGTGGGCTTGCGAGGCCTTAAGGACGGCTGCGATCTCCGGAATCGAGAAGGTCTCGTCAGGATGGGTGGCGAGCAGCACCATCGTGTGGATGGCCAGGGAAGCGGCGTCTGATATTTTCAATATGCCTTTGGCATTCATTGAGAGCCAAGCAATTCAGAATTTGAGTACCAGTATACCGATTTATTGGGAAATGTCAACCCCTGTTTTCAAAAGCGGCAATCCAAGCATGGTAGCGGTATCTGCTCCGCAGACACAGATGTGCCGCTGGGTGCTGTTTTGTGGAGGGGAAAATTTAGTGTTTAATCTCCCATCATTGCGGCCAATCTTAATACAAAGGCTGCTTTGACGTGGTACATGCTGTTGCCCGGCCCGTCAGTTGTGGGACTGCAGCAGGCTTTATGGGCTGCCGCGCCGCGGGCGGCGGTGTGCTGCAACCGGTGGGTGGGCGGCCGCCTGGCCGCAACGCCGGCGGTACGTCCTTGACAGCCAACTCACAGGAAGCCTATAATCTAGGCTAAAACGCAGCCTACAGCCAGATTAATCCACTAGTGGGCACGCTGCAAAGAGGGGTATAGCAATGAGACGAGCAGGCGGGCGCAAGCTAATCGGCCAGATGCTAATCGAGAAGGGTCTCATTACTGAGCAACAGCTCCAGGAAGCCCTCGAGGCGCAGAAGCAATCAACGCAGCTCATCGGCGAGATATTGGTTGACCTCGGCTACCTGGACAAGCGCGCGTTGTATGAGACGCTGTCCGAGCAACTTTCTGTCCCCTACGTTGACCTCGACACAGAGTATATAGAGCCTAAAGTGGCTACCGCTCTGCGTCGTGATCTGGCTGAGCGACACAAGGCGATACCCATAGGCAGGGGCGACGGTACGATCAAGGTGGCCATGGCCGAGCCGTTGGACGTCATCGCTACCGACGATCTTAAGCGCGCGTTGATGGTGGCCGTTGAGCCGGTATTGGCCGACCCGGAAGCGATCGAGAGGGCGATTGAAAAGGTGTTCGCCGACGGCGGGGACGGTGGCGGCGGTGCCGCCGCGGCACCGGAAATGGGCGGGCCTGCGGCAAGCTCCGACGTGGAAGAGTTGGTCGGCCAGGTGCGCCAGTCCGGAATATTGGCCGCCGGCGAGACCGATCGCGTCGAGAGTGTAGACGCCGCGCAAGTTGATGTCGCCAACGAGGCGCCGATTATCAGGATTGCAAAGGTCATAATCCAGCGCGCAATCCAGGAACGCGCCAGCGACATCCACGTCGAGCCGTACATGGACCGAGTGCGCATCCGCTATCGCATTGACGGCGTGCTGCACGATGTCATGCAGGTGCCCAAGTACGTCCACGCGCCGCTGATATCGCGCCTGAAGATCATGTCCGATATGAACATCGCCGAGCGGCGCGTGCCGCAGGACGGCCGCATCCGCATCCGCCACCGCGGCAAGGACTATGACCTGCGCGTCTCCTCCATCCCCACCACCGCAGGGGAAAAGATTGTAATGCGTATCCTGGACAAGAGCCAGGTGCAGGAGATGGGGCTCGAAGGCCTGGGCATGGAACCTGAAACCCTGGCCGAAGTGGAAAGACTCATCCGACAGCCCAACGGCATGATCCTGTCCACGGGACCCACCGGTTCGGGGAAGACGACCACGCAGTATGCGGTCATCAACCGCATCAACTCCGTGGAAATGAACATCATCACCATTGAAGACCCCGTCGAGTACGAGCTTGACGGGGTGTCGCAGGTCCACGTCAACCGCAAGGCAGGCGTAACCTTCGCCGTCGCCTTGAAATACTTCCTGCGCCAGGACCCGGACGTAATCCTGGTAGGAGAAATCCGCGACCTGGAAACTGCGGAAATCGCCATCCAGGCCTCGCTGACAGGCCACTTGGTGCTTTCGACACTTCACACCAATGACGCGCCCTCGACCGTCACCCGACTGGTGGATATGGGCGTAGAACCGTTCTTGATTTCATCGTCCGTTATCGCATCGCTGTCCCAGCGTCTGGCACGTACCATCTGCGAGGAATGCAAGGAACCGTATCATCCGCGCAGGGACATCCTGCTGGGTCTGGGCTTCGATCCGGATGCCCCCGAAAACGACGGCGTGGTGTTCTATCACGGAGTGGGTTGCGAACACTGCCGCCAGACCGGCTACAGCGGGCGCATCGGGATCTTCGAGCTGATGACCATGAACGCGGAGATCGCCGAGTTGGTGGTTAAGCGCGCCTCGGCCAACCAGGTGCGGGAGGCCGCTCGCGCTGCAGGCATGGTAAGCCTCGCCGAAGACGGCATGAAGAAGGTGCTCAGAGGCCAGACAACGGTGGAAGAGTTGACGCGTATCGTCTTCACGGCCGGCGCTTACCGATAACGCGCATAACAGCAGCAAGCAGCCGCCCAGGGCTACCCGAACTTCAGCAGGGGGCCGGTGCCGTGACGGTCCTCTGTTTTTATCTACCGCACACGAAAATTGCGGCCGCCGGCAATGTCGGGGCCCTCGTCAGGCGAGTGTCCATCGAAATAGCATAGGAGGTTGCCAGTAAATCATGGCGCAAGCTGCCCGCAGGCCGACACGCAAACCTATCGAGAATGTACACATTGACGAGCTGCTGGAAATAGTCGTCGAAAACAACGCCTCGGACCTGCACATCGCCGTAGACCTGCCCCCGGTTATTCGCGTGGACGGCGAACTTAAAGTCACCCGCTACGAACCGATCACCCCGCCGGTCGCCCAGAGGATGATCTACGACATCCTCAACGATGATCAAATCCAGCGCTTTGAAACCGAGTTGGAGCTGGATTGCTCGTACCAGATGCGCAAGATCGCCCGCTTCCGGGTGAATGTATTCCGCGACCGGGGGAACGTGGCGGGCGCCTTCCGCTTGATCCCGCAGCGCATTCCCACCATCCGCGAATTGGGGCTGCCGGCCGTCGTCGAGGAGCTGGCACGCCGGCCGCGCGGCTTGCTGCTGGTAACCGGCCCCACCGGGTCAGGTAAGTCAACCACCCTCGCCGCCATAATCGGCCAGATCAACCAGGAGCGCAGCGAGCACATCATCACCATCGAAGACCCCATCGAATACCTGCATACGCACCGCAAGTGCATTATCAACCAGCGCGAGTTGGGCCAGGACACCCACAGCTTCCAGAACGCGCTGCGCTCGGCGTTGCGCGAGGACCCGGACGTGCTGCTCGTCGGCGAGATGCGGGACCTGGAAACGATAAAGCTTGCCATCACCTGCGCCGAAACCGGTCACCTGGTGATGGCGACCCTGCATACCAACAACGCCGCCGAGTCCATTGACCGCATGATCGACGTCTTCCCCGCCGAGGAGCAGGAACAGATCCGCGTGCAGGTGGCCAACAACCTGGTGGCGATACTCTCCCAGCAGTTGCTGCCCCGCGCCGGCCAGCCCGGCCGTGTCGCCGCCGTGGAGGTGATGGTGGCAACCCCGGCCATCCGTAACCTCATTCGCGAAAACAAGGCTTTCCAGATGCATTCGATAATCCAGACCTCGGCGGCCGAGGGCATGCAGTCCATGGACCAGGCACTGCGCGACTTGTACCAGCAAGGCCTGATAACGTACGAGACGGCGATGCGCCGCGCCCACAACCCCGACGAGTTGGAGAAATTGATGTCAGGCGGCGTGTAGGAGGAGATGAGAACCGGTCGGGGAAAATATATGACACAGGACGTGTAAGCGCACGGTGCGACGGGTACATTTTTGAAAAGATATCCAACCGGTGCTTGCGTCCGGTTCCGCAAGGGGAGGGAGATGGCTTGTGCCTACTTTTTCATATCGAGCACGCGACGACAACGGGCGAGTAGTGAGCCGAACTGTCGAGGCCAGTTCCAAGGATGCCCTCATCAGTGAATTGAAGCAGCAAGGCCTTAAGCGTATCAAGGTGCAGGAAAAGCGCGTAGGGCAGGCAGGTAAGCGCCGTGTGCGCAATATCACCATATTCAGCGGCCGGGTCAAGCTGCGCGACCTTTCCATTTTCTACCGCCAGTTTGCCACCATGATCAATGCCGGCGTGTCATTGATCAGGTGCCTGGACGTCCTAGAGCAGCAAACGAGCAGCGCACGCCTCAAAGAAATAATCCGTGACATCGAGTCCGAGATTGAGGGGGGTGCGACGCTGTCGCGTTCCATGTCCAAGTACCCCCGCGACTTCAGCAGCCTGGCCGTCGGCCTGGTGCGTGCCGGCGAAGTCGGTGGTGTGCTGGACATTACGCTCAGCCGCTTGGCGGCATTCACCGAAAAGGACATGGACCTGCGCCGCAAGGTCAAGTCCTCGATGACCTACCCGGTGCTGGTCATGTTCGTGGCAGTCGCCATCACCACCGCCTTGATGACCTTCATCGTGCCCAAGTTCATCAGCCTGTTCGCTGACCTGGGTATGAAAGAAGAGGACTTCCCCACCCCCACGCTGCTGCTGAAGAGAACCTCGGACTTCATGATCCAGAAATGGTATATATTGCTCGGCGGACTGATCGCGTTTATTATCATCTTCGGCCGCATAAAGGCCACCAAGACTGGCAAGCGCCTGTATGACAGGGCGGCGCTGAAGGTGCCGGTATTCGGCAGCCTCAACCACAAGGTTTCCGTGGCCCGCTTCTCGCGCACGTTGTCCACGTTGCTGGCCTCGGGGGTTCCCATCCTGCAGGCGATGGAAACGGTGGCCGGCACGATCGGAAACGACATTATCGCCGATGCCATTATGGCCTCCCGCGCCAGCATCCGCGAAGGTGAGACGATCGCCGGCCCCTTGGCGGCCTCGCGAATGTTCCCGCCGATGGTGGTGCAGATGATCAGCATCGGTGAGGAGACGGGCCAGCTCGACTCGATGCTGGAAAAGATCGCCGACTTCTACGAATCGGAAGTCGACGCGGCTCTCGAATCCCTGACGGCCGCGCTGGAGCCGGTCATGATTATCGTGCTGGGTGTGATAGTCGGTTTCATCGTCATCTCGATGTGGCTGCCGATGATTACCGCCATCCAGAAGCTGTCAGGGTAACCGCAAGCGCAACGATAATGCCAGCGGCTAACGGGTGGGGGCGGAGCCAGGGCTTCGCCCCCACCTGGTTTATGCGCATCCGTGGCCGAAACAGCTTACCGCGTGCGGGGCAGCGCGTGTGCCCGCAGTTGCCCCCGTCGAGGCCTCAATGATATCAGCAGCGGATTTGAACTGGCCGGCATGGATTGTGATAACCGCATTTGGTGCGGCTGTCGGCAGCTTCCTGAACGTGGTAATCTACCGCCTGCCGCAGCGGCAGTCCTTGATCTGGCCGCCGTCTCACTGCATGTCCTGCGGCAGGAGGCTGCGTCCGATCGATTTGATACCGGTGCTCAGCTACCTGCTGCTGCGGGGCCGCTGCCGGTACTGCGGCAAGCCGTTTTCCCCGCGCTACGCCCTGGTCGAACTGGCCTGCGGCTTGCTAGCCGCCGGCGCCGTATACAGCTTCGGCCTGACTGCCTACGCCGCTGGCGTCTTCGTCTGCCTGTGTGCACTGCTTGTGGTCATGTTCGTGGACATTGACCACATGATCATTCCCGATGAGGCGGTGGTAGTAATCCTCATCATGGGGCTGGTGTTCGACGCGTACCGCGTCTTGACGGCAGGAGCAAGCGAGCTGATCAGCTTTTCGGAGCGGTTCGGCTCGCCCGCTGAGCTGGTCTATACCGTCTACCTGCCCCGCTCAATTGTCGGTCTCCTGGTCGGAGGGGGGCTGTTTTTGTTCATCACCTGGTTCTTCACTTCCCTGATGCACAAGCCCGTCATGGGAATGGGGGACGTGAAGCTGGCCGCAGCCATGGGAGCAGTGCTGGGACCTGGATACCAGTTCATCGTCTATTTCCTGCTGTGTATTCTCATCGGGGCCGCCATCTCGGTCTTGCTCATCGCCTTGCGGATTCGCAGCCGCCAGGACTACATCCCTTTCGGCCCCATGATGGCTGTCGCAGGGATTGTCATGCTGCTGGCCGGCGCCCAGGTTACACCGTACGTGCTCCAATTCTACCGACTTTGAGCCGTATCCGTGGCGCGGAATTCGGCATTGTCCCGACGAGCTTTGATGGTAACGGAAAAATAAGCGCCCGGAACGCAAAGACCGAAGACTGATGTTTAGAGATGGTTGCCAACAGGGTAGAAACAAAGCAGGATGAATCACAATACGGCGGGAATGATAATCACCCACACGCAGTTGTCTTGCCGCATGCCTGGGTGATAGTGTATTGTTTTCCAGCAGCCAATTCGACTATCTTGATGATGTAGTGCCTCTATGTGCCATTCAAGAGGGGGAAGGTAATGATGCCCACCAGTCGCAATAAGGGCTTCACCTTGGTTGAACTGTTGGTGGTTATCGCCATCATTGCGGTTTTGGCCGCGATCCTGTTTCCGGTGTTTTCGGCGGCTCGCCAGAAGGCGCGGCGCACCAAGTGTGCCGCACAGCTAGGACAACTGGCCCTGGCCCTGAGAACCTACGTGGAAGACTACAGGTACTATCCCCCGCCTCCGTACTACAACGGCCGCATCTACATCGGTGGTTTCAGCGCCTTGTATCCCAACTATGTCAGTGACTTCTCGCTGTTCATATGTCCCTGCGACCGCATCGTCACCACCGGATCGCGCTACCAGGAGGCCAAGGACAATCACTATTGCAGTTACAACGGCATGATTGTGGGTCAGTTCGACGCTGCCTCCCCCTACTTTTGGTACTTCCAGCCTCTGGCCGTAGACGGGCATTCGCCGGATATGACGGCCGATCCCACCAACCAATCACTGAGCAAAATGCGGCTTTATAACTGGGGCGGCTACAATGACTACGGCTTCGATGTTTCCTTTTACAGTGGTGGGTGGGTATTTTACATAAACCCCGCCTTTGGCGACCCGCTGCCGCCGTATGTTTCAAGCTGGAGTCGCTATCCGAGGCTGAACAACCCGAAGGCGCCCGACCAGACCATAGTTACGCATTGCATGCTGCACCGCCTCGAATACGGGACCAAGGTGACCGAACAGATGGATGTTTTCGTCACCAAGGGCGGTAGTGTAGACACGCGCAATGTCTCGCAGATGCAGAAGATAGACCCTGCTTATAATGCGTCTCAATTTAGAATGCAAAGATGACGACCCACGATGGGTGGAAATAACGGTGCCGGGGCTGTCAAGTGCCACATCAGAGGGCAGCCCCGTTTGTGTGGCGCCGAACAGGGTAAAATGTAAGTAGACGACAATGCCTGACAGAGGATGGTTGTGAAGATGGGTTTGCTGGCAAAGTCAATCGGCAACCGAACGCGGGCGCAGTCCCTGCCGCGCAAGCGCTGCAGGGGCGGCAGTCGCCACCTGGGCAGTGGCCGGGGCATGACGCTTGTGGAAGTGCTGGTGGCCATGACGGTGCTGCTGATCGGAATATGGGGGATTGTCCACGGCTTTCCTGCACTGTTCCGCAATCTGGCTACCGAAAGACAGCGTACGCAGATGGTGAAAATAGCCGAGCAGCGCCTGTCGGCTCTCGCCGAACAAGGCCAGCCGGACGCAATAACCGGCGGCCCCGCCATCCCCCCTGACTCGTTGCCCGACGATCCCAGCGACCCGGCAACCCCGCCCAATGCGCGCGATGATTACCTGTACGTGCTGGGCGAAACCTTCAAGGTGCCGTCTCCGGCACTACCGCCGGGCAACCCCGCCAACCCGCCTCCGAGCATCTACGCATTCGCCCAGGGGCTGTGCGAGGGCGTCCCGGCCACCTATGTCGAGGTGTACCAGATAGTGCCGCTGACCGCCCTCTCATACGACCCGGGCAATGCGCCGGCGGGAACCTTCTACCTGCGCAAGGACGGCGTAATCGTCCCGCCGCCGGGCATAGACGCGATGATTATAAGCTATTGCTGGGTGGATAACGCCCTCAATATCCACTATACCAACAAGGAACTGGTCAACCCCGCCGTCCCGTTTGTTGGGGCGCCCAGCCCCTGGTCGGTATCGGCCGCGGCACGGCCGGATTTCCACACTACCGGCGGCAACGGCGACGGGATCGTGCAAGATAGCGCCGCAGGGTGGGGCCTGGTGAGATTTCCGGTGATGTTTGATCCTGGCGGGCCGGCCCTGGCTCCCCCGCCGGGCACATGCTGGATAGAAAGCGGCTTCGGGGCCTACTTGAAGTTCAATGCCGCTGATGCCGGCAAGAACATGCTGGTGAACTACCGGCTGCGGACCGACCGCGACCTGGGCGGCGTTCCCACGCGCAGGTCCCTGATAATGGTGGAAGACCACCTCATCTCGGCATCGGAAGCCACCAATATCAGCGGCGGGATGGGCGACGTGGTCATAAAGCTGGGGGCCGATGCGATAGAGCCCAGGAATATCCTCGGTGACCCTCGCACGCCGGCCCCGCAAGCCAACGGAGCCGGCGACACCAGCGCCGTCCACCTGCTGGCCATTGACCTGAGCACGGGCGATATCTTCTACAACGACGCCACTACCGTGCTGCTGAGCGATCCCAACGACCCGAAGTTCGGCTACAATAACGGCAAGGTCAAGCTGCATGTGCAGCTTTTCGACACCCAGGTCTCGCCCGGGGTATGGGTGTGGGGGGTAGCGGGACACACCTTCCGGTTCATCTATCGGACACCCGACCAGCATACCGTCCAGATTCAAAAGGCGCCGGCGGTGTTCGTCGAAGCCGGGACGGCTGCAGTTTATCCACCCAGCCGGCAGGGGGAGGTCAATTTCCGCGCCTACGTGGTGGGCAACAACGGCCCGTACACGGTGCTCAGCTTCCCGCTGGCGGCGGCCGGCCAAACGGTGGCGGTTGACTACCTGTTCAATCCCGCGGACCCCACGCTGGTGACCGGCGAAGTGCATACTATTCCGCACGAAACCCAAACCATTACCCTCGACCGGCCCAACGTGGTGGCGGTCAAGCTGGTCCGCGGTGTGGACATGCGGGCGCGGGCTTCCTGGCTGTCGGAAACCGGTAAGCTGAAAGTTGTAGACGTAGACACTTTACTGCCGCTGGTATCATTCTGAAAACCGTGATAAACATGAGGGTGGCAGGGCAAGTAATCCAGTCTGAGGTGAGAAGATTGCCGTGGCGAGCGGGTTTTACGGTGCTTGAATTGCTGGTGGTCATAGCCATCATAGTATTGATAATGGCTATTACCTTCCCCGTGGGCAAGAGCCTCATAGAGGGAAACCGAACGACCACTTGCGTTATGCAAATGGGCCGTATCGGCCAGTTGTTGAAAGTCTATTACCAGGACTGGCAGGGTGTGCCGCCCCGTTACGATGCCCAGGGCGACCGAATTCTGGACACGGACGAAAACCTGACCAACTACCCGGCCAACGTGAACACGGCGGACGATTACATGGTGGACGGCCGGGGGCTGCTGGCGCTGGTGGACCTAGGCTACTTGCGCGATACGAACATGCTGCACTGCCCCTGTCATCGCAAGCCGCAGGATCCGGCTGACCCGCGCCATCCTGAGCAGCCTTCGGATCCGACGTACATTCAAAGTTACACCGGTCGTGACAACAATCCTGCCCACCCGGCCCGGACCTCCAATGACGATGCTTACGGGCAGCTTAACCAGTACAAGTACCTGAGCATCAGGGGTGTGTTCGACCCGGCCGATCCGGACTACCGGCGGCAGTTGAGCCGCTGTGTCAACTATGGCGGAGGAGTGGTCGGGCCCGTGGCCGACCCCGGCTGGCACCCGGACGACAGCACGGTTGTGTTCTGGTGCAATTGGCACGAGGACAGTGTCACGGAGGGCGGCTTTGGGCAGTACTTCGTATTGTTCTGGGATGGCAGCGTGCACCGGATGCCCAACTATCTGTTCCATGATGTGCCCGGTCAACCTGCTTCAGGAATACCGCCGGCGGCGTGGCGCGTGTCACCGGCCGATGATCCGACCCCCTGATGCCGTTATGTAATGAGGGAGCGGAATGGCTTTGCAAACTCGAAGTAAGAGCATGGGAAGGTGGTCGTGGTGAGAATTGTGGCCGCTAGACGCCACGGTTTCACCCTTATCGAAGTCCTGGTGGTGTTGGCCATCATGGTCATCCTCTTCGGCCTGCTGTTCGCGCCGATGATGACCTCTATTGACATGGCCAGCCAAGGCCGGAATCGTGCTCGGATGCAGGACGCAATGCGGCTGGCCATCGAACAGATCAAGCGCGACTTGAACGAGGCAATCCTCATATTCCCCCCCGAAACCGTGCGGCTGCCCGGTCCAGACGGCACATACGGGACCACGGACGACCAGTTCCTGGTAAACCACTCGGTGCTGACACTGGCGCGGCCGGCCAAGAACGCCGCCGGCCAGGTCATCGAGCCCTTGCGCCTGCCGGTGGAGCGCGTCGCCGGCCCCAACGGCGTCCTCGGTGACGGTGACGATGTATGGCTGACGCGGGTGGTGCGCTTCGCCGTCCATACTCCCAAGATGGTGCAGCGTGTCCTGCCCGGGTCGGTGCAAGCCAACCTGGCGGGTGTTGACCAGTACTACTATGTGTCAACCACTCCCGGCAAAGAAAACCCCTTCGTGCTTTACCGCCAGGAGGGGTGGGTGCGATACAACGCCGCCGCCGGCATCTACGAGTTCGGCAGCTACGCCGTGCCGGTCGACGGCGGGCCGACCCTGGAGTTCATCATTCGCCGGCCTGACATCGAAAATGCACTGTCACCAACCGACAGGGCGGACTTTCCCGTCACCACCACCGTCAGCAGAACCTCCGGGGCCATGGCGCCCGGTTACATAGACGTATCTTTGAACCTGGAAAACGACCCGTGGGACGACACCCTGGCCAATCCGCCGGCCGCCTACGGCTTTTCGCCCGGTGATGTGAACCTCGTTTACCTGCATTCCGGCGTGCAGTTCAACCCCCTGCATATCGCGGGCGAATGGCTGGTTCCCACCGCCGACGGGGTGCTGTACCGCGCCCAGCACGGCAACTGGCTGGGATACCAAAGCGACGGCACCTACACCCTGGCACAGGCCCTGGCGCTGGGGCTGCTCAACAACTCGGAGTTGTCTCCGCACATAATGGTGAAGCGCTACACGGACCCGGCCAACCCCGCCAACCCGCCTTATGCCAGCAACGTGGTGGTCAACAGCAGGCTGGGCGTGGTTCCTGCCTGGCCCGAGGTGCGCTGGGATGCACGCGCCGGAGCCGTGCGTATCGGCCATTCATTCTCCGCCACCATAACGGTTACCAATCCCAACGCCCCGGTAACGCCTGGAGCATACTTCGCCCTGTCTATTTCCGACAGTGAGGGCGGAGCAGTCACGTACGGGACCGACGGCTCTTCCAGCGGCGGCAGCAGCATTGTCACTCCCATCTACCCGGCCCTGCCTACCAACGCGCAGGATCCGGCCATGCCTATCGCCTTCGGGATTGATCCCACCGCCGGGGGGCTCTTCCCCCAGGCCAAGATAGTCAAGGATTCCCTGCGGGTCTGGGTGGGAGCCACCTACGCCGGCACCGGCGTCACCCAGTGGACCGAGCTGAGTCCCACCTCCGACAGCAACCAGCAAAACATCGGGATGACGCAGTTCTGTCCCTACCTGACCGATGCACACGGGCTGACGGCGCAGTTGCGCTTCAACCGCTGGCAGCCGCCCGGCCCGCCGTGGTTCGGCCCGCCGGGGACGCTGGCTGCGGCACCCGATGGCTTCAGGATATATATCGTCGGCACAATCCGCCGCAACTTTGACCCGATTACCTACGAGGATGACCGGGTGGTTGTAAGCTACCATACCACCGAGGTGATGGATATCCGCCTGACGTTGTGCGGCTACCAGGACCTTGTTGATAGAAACCCCGCGGCTCCTGAATTCGTCCTGGTACCCGAGGAAGCCGCGCCCTCGGTCACCGTGCACGACCAGGTACAAGTGCGCAACCTGGGGCGATAGCAACCAGTTCGGCCGCTTAGCGGTTGGGAATGTCGTAAATGCATATCTATGCAACCAGCATTTCAATCTCATCGTAAGTTCGGCAGGTGGAGGCGAAGGTTGATGCTGCCAAGCATCGCAACACGAGGCAAACAATCCGGTCAAATCCTGCTCATCGCGGTATTGCTGATGCTGGCAATACTGCTGACCGGCATCCTGTTTGTGAGCATCGTCAGCTTCAATCAGACTCAAGGGCAAAGAGACGTTGACGTCTCCGCCGCCCTGGCACTGGCCCGCTTCGGCATTAACTTCGTCGACCACCAACTGCAATACAGCGACGAAGGGGCCGACTGGCGGCCGCCGTTCAGGCCCTATGACGCCGCTACCTACAATCCGGCCGACCCGGCCACCTGGCCGATCCCGCCGGTAGCGCTGCGCAACATGGCAACCGGTACCATAACCTACACCGCCGGCTTCTACGGCCCTGACAACATACCGTTCACCGACGACGACTATTACACCGAGCAAGAGATACTGCGCGGCTACTACGGCATCGTGCGGATAAACAATCCGGGCGGCATACCGGACTACTACGAGCGGTTCGGCTTCACGCGCTATCCCGATCCGCTCAACGCGGGCGGCAACTCCACCGCCGCCGAGCTGTTCGCCCACAACCTGGCGCTGGGGCGCGGGCATGTGCTCATCCGCGTCACCTACGATCCCGACCCGCCCTACGAGTACAACGATCCGCAGTGGGGGATGCTTGACCCCTCCCCTGACCCGATGAGCAAGTACATCAAGATTGAAGCCGTCGGCGTGGTGGAAGACACGGCGCCGGTGTTCCGCAAGCTGACGGCGTACAAGCCCCTGCCGCTGCTCGATTATGCCTTGTGGGTGACTGATAAGACCAATACCGGCCGCGGAACGAAGCTGGGCTTCGACCCGTGGCTGGACATGGCGCAGGACGGGATCTCCTGGCCTGCCGCCCTGCCCGCTGCACAACCCGATTTCCTGACACTGTCAATTCTGGGCAGCATACGCGTCAACGGCGCCCTCAACCTCTACGGCGCCAACTGTGACCATCCGCCCGCCCCCGGTACACCCAAGAATCCTGCCGGGGCCAGCGTCCAGATCGGGCTGCGGCTGGAACCGTTGCCCGTGGCTAATCCCACCTCGTGGTTCCCTGAGGGCGGCGGCTACCTGGCCGATGACAAGCTGATCGCCACCGACCAGATATACGAGCCGCGCACCAGCTACGACAGCAGCGGCGGAACCATCCAGGAACAAGGCACCGCCATCGTCGGATACTACAACAACAGCGGAACGATCGGCGCCCTGCTGCCGCAGACGGTGTGGCCCAGCTACGACAACCCGGCCACCGCAGCGGTGGAAACGTTTACCACCTACGGCGGCCGCATCCTGGACGGCGTAGCCGGAACGGACGCCGCCGGCTATGACCGCTCTGCAACGCCGATAAACGCCCCGGATATCTTTGCCCGCGATCCGGATACGAACCTGGACCGCTACCGGCGGCTGACCGAACATTCCGGCGTGGTCGTATACAACACGGCCACCAACACGGCCCTCAATACCGGTCAATTCGGCGCCGGCAAGGGCATCTACATCGACAACTTCTCTGACCTGCAATTCGTGAAGGCAGACGGCCGCAGCGACCTTAACCTGCTGATGGAAGACTGGCTGCAGCACATCAGCGCAGGTCATCCGCGTGCCGCCGAAAGCAGTTGGAATGCCACCAAGACGCTCTACTCGCCGCCGGGCGTGGAGATAGAGTTCTTCCCCTCCGAGGACGCCGCTACCGGCTACGGGGCGCTGACCATCAACTCGACGTGGAATCCCAACGACCCGGCCGTGCCCGGCAGCCAGGTCGGGCCCGGCCAGATCTGGTGGCCGGGTCATGTGCCCGGTCAGCCGGGTATCAAGATTACCCGCCGGGACAAGCGCTGGCGCATCGGTGATCCCAACAACCCGACGCGAGTGGGCCGCGACAGTGGCCTCAACGTGATGTATCGCGATTATCCGACGACGGGCCACCAGGTTATTTTCGCCGAGGGCAATGTTCGCGTAAAAGGCGTGTTGCCGCCCAACACGAGGCTGCCCGGAGGGAGGCTGGACCGCGACTACAACATTACCATAGTCTCCGGCGGCACCATCTACATTGACGGCCAGCTTCTCAGCGCGCAGGACGCGGCCGGCCGGCGGTGGGGAACCGGCGACACCGGCGGCGGTGTGCTGGACGAGGACGCTCCCAAGGTGGCGCTGCTGGCCCGCGACTGCATCTGTGTCAACACTTCCCAGATCGTGCCGCAGTTGACCGCCGGCAGCGTGTCCGCCGAGGCCGATGACCCCGCCAACCCCTTGGCCTCGCAGCAGCACTGGGTGTTGACGCCCGGCGGCAACGGCTACCTTTACACCAACTGGATGTTCGGCGCCCTGCCTGCGGCACCATTGTCGCTGGTCGCCTACCAGACCGGCGAAGACCCCGGCCCGGCCGGCGTGGCGCTGACCATATGGAGGTACGACACGGCCGGCGGCAACGTCGTGGCCACCGATTTCGACTTCGACCAGACCGCCCGCTCCGGCCGCTACACCTTCATGTTCGTCCCGCCCGGCGCGCCGCTTGGCGGGGGGCTGTTTGCGCCCCAACCTTGGGCCTCGCAGGTACTGTCGCCGCTGTGGGAATCGGAGTACTACCCCTCCGGCACCTGGCCGGAGCTGCCGTGGAGGCTGCAAGTGGGGCCGGGCGATGCCGAATACCTGACCGGCCCGGGCGGGTCGCTGGTGCCCGGACAGTACTACGGACTGCACTTGCGCTACAGCGACCCCAACCTCGGGGTGCCTGCCACCAACTACTGGATCAAGAAGTTCAAGCTGGCGGCTATTGACCCGGCCACGAATCTGCCGGTTCCAGCCATCAATGCCAAGATAAACGCCGTCATGTACGCCCAGGACGGCTGCTTCTTCATCATTCCCGGCGACTATTTCGATACCCGGTGGTCAGGGTCAATGGCCAAGAACTTCATGCGATACAACTACGGGATCGAGATTCGAGGCGCTATTTCCGAAAACTTCCATGCTCCCCCAGAGGCGTGGCGCGAGTGGCAGGACAAATGGGCGATTGCCAACTCCACCGGTGGCTGGACCACCATCCGCTATGTCTTCGACGAAACACTGCTGGCCTGCCGGGACCAGGCACGTACCAACGTGGTGAACGAAAACGTCCGCCAGGCAGACATCAACTTCGAACCAAGCACCGCCAGTGTGCGTAGTAATCTGCCGAAGACACCCCTGCTGCCGGTGGGGCCCGGCCTCATCTATGCCGAGTAGCAGCCGTACGGGGGATGTGGGCAGATTGATTAGTGGAGGTAAATGGTAATGCGGTCGAGTGGACGATACACCGTCGCGTTGAGTGCCCTCCTTTTGCTATTCTCCTTCGCCGCCGTGACCATGACGGCTGAAGGCCAGGAGCTTGCGTTCAACTATGACGTCACCCCGCACACCTTTCGCGTGTGCGTGTTGTTGGTTCCGCCGGCGTTTGACAATCCCAATGCCTACATCTTCGTAGGATTGCAGCAGTCGCCGTGGTGGCCCAACGGCTGGGAGCTGGAAAACCCCCTCGCTCCGGCCTGCGTCAACGACTACGTCGCCGCCCTGTGGACCGACTCGCTGTACCCTGCCACGCACTTTGACTCGGACAACAACGGCGCCACTACAACGCCCTTCGACTCCGGTCCCGCCTACTGGACCAACCGGGGCTACGCTGCAGTCCCGCTCGGCACGCCAATTCCCAAGAGCTGGCCGCAGTACTGGGAAGTTGACATCTCCAGGATCGATCCGCAACAGCTTTCCCAGTTTGACCTGATATACGTCTCCAGCAACGCGGTCATCTCGGGCTTGACCAGCGAGCAGTTGCACGGCTTGATATCCGCCGTCGAAGGCGGCACCATTCTATGGGTGGATAACGCCCGCATTGCCCCCTCGCCGGCCCCGGTGGGGCTGATGCCTCCGGCCGCGGTCGTGATGGTTCCAGGACCCTTGCCGCGCACCTTGTCGGTTGCTGACAGCCCGTTCAGCTTCCTGACCGGTGCAGCCGCAGCGTTTACCAGGTCGCGGGCCGCGCAGGACAACACCCTTGTCCAGGGTGTCTTTGATCTGACCGATGCCGAGGTGGCAAACATCGGTGACTGGCCCGATCCGCCCGCCATCTCGGCGACCGGCCAGCCTTCCGATGACGTGGTCGGCCCGGCGTCATTGTCTGGTGGGGCCCACCTTGACGTCAACCTCGAGCCGGTGGTGATGGGCGCTTCCGGCCCCTGCGTGATGGCCTGCCGCTACGGCAGTGGTGCCGTAATCGCCACCGCCGGCAACGTGGGCCGCGACTGCTGGGAATGGCTGCTGGCCGGCTGGGAGAAGCCCGGGGTACCGCAACATTCGGCGGACCTGAAGTTTGCCGCCAACATCTTTTCCTACGGGAAGGAATGGGCACAACAGCGCCGCGCGGCCAATGCGCAGGGCACCAGCGGGGCATTCGCCATGGGCCCGCTTGACATCGGCTGGCAATACCCCGGCCCTCACGGCGAGGTGGCACCGCTTGCGCCCGGCACCGTTATCGGGCCGGCAGTGGCACCACCCGTCGTCGCCAA
>JALGVG010000024.1 GCA_029819875.1 Candidatus Zipacnadia bacterium
ACGGAGGACCGCTGCCGGCAGCGCAAGCAGGAATTGTTGGAAACCCATACACCTGTACCGATGCCCGAGGACTTGGAGGCGGAGATTGACAATATTGTCGCCGCCGCCCGCCGGCAGCTTGTTGGCTAAGCACCCGTTCGCAAATGCCTGAGTATTGCGGCCGCAGCGTGCGTCGGTTTGGGTCGGAATTGGAGGGAACAGCCCGCCGGCCGTAGAAGATACAATCAATACACATCTTTGAGTATTGTATTATTGCATCTGTACACAATGCGCTTGCGATGGAATTTAGGCTTGTTCCCAAGAAAAGGAGCTGACCAATGAATTTCCCGAAAATCTCGCAGGCCATGATGCTTGAAAGGCTCGAACCTCCCTCCGGACCGGTTGACATGGTGCTGGACACCGATACATACAACGAGATTGACGACCAGTTCGCTGTGGTGTACGCGCTGCTTTCTTTCGAGAAAATCAACGTTCACGCCCTGTACGCGGCGCCGTTTTTCAACGACAGGTCTACCGGGCCCGGCGATGGGATGGAAAAAAGTTACGAGGAGATTCTGCGGCTGCTTGCCCTGCTTGAGCGGGCCCCCGAGGGGTTTGCGTTCCGCGGCTCGATGGACTACCTGCATGATGTTGACAAGCCCTTGCGCAGCGAGGCAGCGCTCGACCTCGTTGACAAGGCCATGGCCCAGCGAGACGGGCCGCTTTACGTGGTCGCCATCGGTGCCATCACCAACGTCGCCTCGGCGATATTGATTGAACCGCGGATTATCGAGCACATCGTTGTGGTGTGGCTGGGCGGCAACGCCCACTATTGGCCGAAGGCCGCCGAATTCAATCTCGGCCAAGATCCCCTCGCCGCCGAGGTGGTGCTTAACTGCGGTGTTCCGTTCGTGCACCTGCCTTGCTTTAATGTTGTCACGCATCTTCTAACCACGTTGCCGGAAATGGAAATGTGGGTCAAGGGGCGCGGCCGGATCGGTGACTACCTGTTCGAGATCTACCAGGACTACACGGGCGATCATTTCGGCCGCTCAAAGGTACTGTGGGACATCGTCACCATCGGCTGGTTGCTGAACGGGGATTGGGTGCCCTCGCAGGTTATCCCCACACCGATTTTGACCGACGAGTTGACCTGGGAGGAGGACCCTTCCCGTCACGTCTGCCGCGAGGCAATGTTCGTTGACCGGGACGCCATATTCCGCGACCTGTTCACCAAACTGCAGCGGCACGCAGAGGCATAGATGGCGACCGGCACGCCGGGCGACCTGCAAGGTGCCGGGCCGGCGCGGCTCTATCTTCAGGGCGTTTTCCCGCCGGTAGGTGAAGCGGGAGGGTCACGGTTCCCGACCGCCTATCCTTGACGTCTGGCATGGCCGGCGGCCGCTGGGGCAAGCTGAGGTTACTGCGCGAATTCAAACGCGATATCCGTTATCCGTGCCCTCCAATACGGGAACGGGCCGTCGGGTAGTTGCCATGCAACTTCACCTCTGCTGGGGATTCTCATGCCCTCACACTCTATGTATTCGTCGAACTTCCCTTCCCACGGTGTAGGTTGAAGAGCGCCGCCGACATCGCGATAGCGGCAAGCGGACCGCACTGACTGGATCAGACCCGCCTCATCGAAATGGAATTCGACCGACACCGTGATGCCGTCACTTGCCAGGATCGCGCGCGCACTGGAATTGTCGATTGCTTCCCAGCGTAAACCACTGCCCGGGAGTAATGCCGTCGGATACCAAGGGCCTTCGGCGAGGTAACGTACCAGCTCTCCCTCTGCCATTTGAGGCGTATCGCGCAGGTGGGCAACGGTGAAAAGTCCAAGCAGCGCGGCGTGCAGGATGCCGTTTCCCGCCGCATAGGCATCTTGAACCAGCACATTCACACCGGCAGCCATTCTCACGCGCGCATTCCAGTCGAAACCGGGTGGGTGTGTCGTGACCAACTGTGTAGCGCTGAAGGGGCGCCAGCTACCCTCCGCCTCACCCAGGCGGAATTGGCCGTGCTGTGATATCCAAGCACTGTAAATCATTGGCTGACCGTCCTGTAGCACGGCACGGAAGTATTTGCGTACCGGCACAGGCAGGCCGTCGGTCACGGCCTGGTCGTATGTGTTCGGCATTATTGGTACACGGCCGGCCTTGAGCCGAGCTCGGAGGGCGGCGATCTTCGCTCTCCACTTCAACCCACCGTAGATGGCGGTGCCGACAATACATGCCGCAATCGCGGCGATGATGATCAACACGACAACGCTTGGCGCCATTCCCGTACCCTTCTCTTTCGCCCCCCATCGCTTGGCGGCTGTTGCTCGCAGGTCAGGGCAGGATGCCCGTGGTCGTGCCCAGCAGTGCCTTCTCCGCCTCCTGCACGACCCGGTCCACCTCCCGGCACTTGTCGTCGGGCAGGACGGGAACCAGGTCCTGCTTCAGAATCTCTTGCACGCGGTCCTTTGCAATGTCGAGCGGAGTACGGGCACCACCGCCGACCCAGTCCGCCCACGGCCCCCGATGCAACAGCTCAGGGAACCACATGTGCTTGCGGTAGTTTCGCAGCGTGTGTTCACTGCTGGTGAACTCTCCACCGGGCCCCACATCGCGGATGCCCTCCAGGGCCAGCGTCTCTTCATTTACCTCGATGCCCTTCAATAGCTGTTGCATCCACTGTAGCATCTCGTAGTCAATGATGACTTGCTCAGCGCACAGGCACAGGTTGGAATGCAGGCGCCCCAGCACCTTGACAGTGGCGATGACCTCGGCGTCGTAGCTGTAGAAGCCATGCATCAGCTCCGCCATTACCCACATTGCGTGTTCCATCGCCGCCTGGATGCCGGGCACCTTGGCATCTGTTGGGCCTGCAACGACAAAGCCGCTGCCGTTGGGGAACTTGTAGAACGCACCTGACATCTGCCGCATGCACATGCGCAGGCGCAGGGCTTCGGGAGCGCAGCCGGCGAATGCACCCCGCCGCAGGTCCATTATGAGATGGTCACAGCCCACTGCTCGCGGAGTGAAGACGTTGTTTGGTGGCGGCACGAGGAGTCTGACTACCGTGTTGGCTCCCAGGTACTCCGCATATACCTGGGCCAGCGCGCCGGGGATTGTAACCGGATGATTGCCACCCATAAAGCCGCACGGTGCCAGCCAGCTAAGCCTGCCCGCCTCAGCCGTGCGCAGCATGTCTTCGGCCACCCGGCCGCTGATGCGCAGTGGACCGGTAGGTTCGTTATGCACCGACATGGCAGGCGGTGCGTCATCGTCCAATACTCCGGCTGCCTGCAAGACGCGCGTGACCCAAGGCGCGTCATCAGGGCCGTTGGCGTAGCCCGTCTCGGGCTGTTCGTCATACTTGACGCTGATTGCCGCGCGATGGATGTACTGCACCGGCATAGGTACATCCTGGGGCAGCATACCCACGCCGTAGGGGTACACGTCCGGAAGGCTCTTGCGGATTTTCATGAAGTTCAGCGCATCCTCGTGCGTAGCCGGCCGTATCGCCCACTTGTCGACATCAAATACGAACCCGTGCGTGGACCCGATCGTTGCCTGCAGCCTGCTGGGGAGACGTAGGGGCTGCGGCGGCTTGTCCGTTCCCTCAACCGTGACCTGGGGAGTTGCTGCGCCGGCCACCTGCCGAATCGTCTCGAGCACCAGTTCGGGACCGAGGCTGACCCGCTTGCGGGTGAGGTCCACCCGCGCACCGTGGTCGGCAAGTTTCTTGAGCGCATAGTCCGGCAACTCGAATTCCAACCCCGGATCCTCGAGGATTGCCAACATGGTTTGATGGATCTTGAACATCTCCTCGTTGTCGAGGAGCTTTGCGCCTCCGATTGGAGTCTTCATGACGGTACGGTCACCTCCTGTAGTAGTTCACTCCTCGCTACAGCTGCAGACCAACCTCGCCGGACAGCCTACATGGGTGGAGCATCCAGTTCCAGACGCTGATATTCATTCTCACATGGTCGCCCATCGGTTATCAATAAGGCCCGTTGTCGTGCGAGCATGATGAAGGAATTGTAGGTGGGCAGAATGGAGGTATGCTGGCAGATGCCGCCCGGCTGGGTATGATCGCGTAGTATCTGCTTCATGCCCTCGACGGTGTGCTCCACTTGCCGGGTCAAGCGCTTAAGATTCTCGAAACGGTCGCGCGCGTTCGCGAGGTACCGGGGTTCGGCAGTGCATTTGTCAGCCAACTGGGGTGTGGCGAAGAAGTTGGTGGTAAACACCGCCCCTTGTTCCGGGTATCGCAGGGCCTGACAGTCAACATCCTGCTCGACCGCGACCAGGTTCCCGTGAGCATCGCCGAGGGTCAGGGCGACGGCGCCAGACATTATCGGCACCTCCCTCATCAGCTCCACGGCCTCTGCGACCGTCTCGCATCGCTCAAGCATCAGCCTCGTGAGCATCTGTGAAGGAATGCCATCGCGATTGAAGCCGGCTGAGCTGACACTGGACCCATTGCAACACAAGCCGGCGTCGTTCACCCAGCACCACGCCCACACGGTGCCGGGCCAGGAGATGAACAGTGCCCGGCGGCCGCTCGGATATGTAAACCAGTGGGGGACGTCATCCCAAGATTCGCTGCCACCATCGTTGTTCTTACCGATTATGACACCATCGGGAGTATCACAAAACCCGACACCGGTACAGGCCCGCTCGCACAGTCTGGAGGCGACATTATCTGCATCCCACATCTGGCTGATGCAGTTGAGGGTGAGGATATTGTCATACGATATTCCGCTGCCATCGGCGACTCCTCGGAGCTCCTCCAGCAGCTCCGGGGCTTCTCGCCGCACGTTGGTCTCAACCTTGGCTCGTATCTCGTCGTGAGCCGCGGTGCAGTAGGCCTCGGGAACCTTTCTGGCTGCCATGCAGCGCTTGATGGTTTCAGCAAGCACCTCACCGCAGCGCCGCCCGATCTCATAATGCGACCCCTCGGCTTTCACCCATTCCATCTCCACTCTTCCTCCTTGCCCCTTTGATTTGGCCTTACTGTTCCCGTAAGAAGGGGTAGCTACCTTCCCCGGCCGGCCCGGTGCCCGCACATCTTGCGGCTTTTGCTTGCCCGCCATTGCACGCCGCTTGTTACAACCCTCGCAGGAGCGGCAGGCTCATATGCAGCTTCTGCCGCAGACGGCCGTGTCTTTCGACTGCAGCACGTCTACGTCTTGACTTGTACTTGCCGCCGGTATAGTCTGAAGCAGACCTCTGTACCAGTGTCAACCAGCAATTCAGGGTGGGAGATGGCCCGCGATGAGAGGCAAGTTTACAACACACCCTCGGCAATTCCACATCAACATTCCGGCGTTCGTATGCTTGATATTGGTGACCTCGGCTTACGCGGCGTTATCTGCTTGTGCGGCCAGCCCGTCAAACCACTCTTACCCCCTCGACCCCGAGGGCTTTATCCGCCACTGGCTGATTGCCGGTCCTTACCCGAACCCGCCGGCTGATCCCGAACCCAGGGGCTTTAGTGACGATCTGCTCAAACACCTCGGCGGCGAGGCGAACATTGTGCCTTACGCCGGCCTTACCGATAAGGCTGTCTTCGTTGCTGATAAGGCTAAGTTGATAGCCGGTGCCGGTGCTACCAACGCGTGGGGTTTCACGACTACCAAGACCTTCACGGTGACCTGGACACCTTTGCACTGGGAGCAGGAGGACCCGATAATCTCGTTGGACAAGCGCTATGAGCAAGTCAATGACTGGATTGCCACCTTCGCCGCTTGCTGGATAGAATCACCTACCGACCGGGCCGTGCAGTTGCGGGCAGGCAGTGATGACGGCTACAAGTTGTATCTTAACCACGAACTGTTGGGCGGCCTGAGCCTGGCGCGGGCCGCCAAGCGCGACCAGAACATTCACCCGGCACGACTGCACAAGGGCCTGAATCTTGTGCTTCTGAAGATTACCGAGCGCACGGGAGGCCACGCCTTCTGCCTGCGCATCACCGACGGGCGAGGCAAGCCGTACAATGACCTGAAAGTGGTGCTGGAGCATCCTGCCACAAAGTTTGCCGCCAAGTGCAAGAACCTCGACGCGGTTGACGTCGTTGACGGAGACGGGTTTGCGAAGATACGCCTCGGCCGAACGCCGCGCTTCCCCGGATCGCTGCCCCTGTTCGTGGGCGTAGGATTTGCCGAACCAAGAGCCTGCCGGGTCGAGGTTATGGTTGCGGACAGTGCAGGTCGAAAGCGGTTCAGTAAGGTCTTTAATGTCCAGTTGCAGCCCAGCGAAGCTGCCGTGTTCCGGGCGGATGTCAATATCGACCAACCCGGACAGGCAACCGTTACAGTGGTAGTGAAGGATGCCCGGAATGAAACCGTACTGGCCCGCCTGGCTCGGAGTTTTGAGGTGCTGGATGTTGCACAGATAGAACAAGAATACCGCTCCCTGCGCGAAAAGTTGGCAGCCACCCGGGCACGCGAGAAGCAATTGCAGCAGAAGCTGGCGCCGCTGAACGAGAAGATAGCCCGCCTGCGCAAGCATATTGCCGGTCAATATGCCCGCATTGAAGAGTTGTACGCGCGCCGCTGGCGGCTCTTGGCGCAGCGCTATTGTGCCAAGTCGCGCTCCATCGATGTGCCGTTTTCGCCGGCAAGCAGTCCGCGTGAGAGAGTGTGCTTGAACGGGGATGGCTGGCAGATAGTGGCGGCGACACCGCGGCCGGGTTATTACAAGATTGACGAGGACCGTCCACCCCAGGCCGGATGGGAGCCTGGTTGGGTGCCGATGATGGCGGTTGAAAAGTACTTTCGCAGCTACTTTTTCCCGGCACAAGGCAAAGAAAGCCCGTATGGTCCCACAATGACCCTGCCTTGTGCGCCCAAGGGATGGAGATTATCCGACGCCCGCCTCGGCGGCGGCATCTGGTACCGAACTACAATCAACATCCCCTCGCGCTGGCGTAATCGCCGCGTGTTGTTTGAAACTGAATACGCTTCCTATCGCATCAAGGTTTACCTGGACGGCCGACTGTGCGGCACCCACAAGGGATGGCCGGGCAAGATCAGCATTGAGCTTGGAAACGCCACGCCCGGCCCTCACGAACTTCTGGTGCTGGCCCAGCGCGCCGCGTCACTGGGCGAAGTGCCGCGCACTACGGAGCAGTTCTACGGGCTTATCGGCGATGTTTACCTTACAGCCGTATCGGATGTCGCTGTGACTGACACGTGGGTGCTCACAAGCTGGCGCAATGCCCAAATCGAGGCTCGCATATGGCTTATAAACCGCGGTTCCAAGCCCCGCACTGTAACGGTTGACGGCCAGGTGGTGCGGGGCGGCCGAACGCGGTTGCGTTTGGGAAGCGACCAGGTGACCCTCAATCCCGGCGTCATCACGGAGGTACGCCTGCAGCACCCGTGGACAACACCGCGCGTGTGGGGTATCGGCGGCAAGTACGGCGCCCCCACGCTTTACCACCTCGTTACCACGGTGCGCGAGGGAGACGAGATCCTCGACCAGCATTTCACCCGCTTCGGCTTCCGCGAGTTCTGGAAGGAAGGCTTCCACTTCTATCTTAACGGTAAGCGGGTCTTCATCCAGGGTGACAACGTGGGCAACCGTATCAGCAGCCGTCCCCAGCAAGTAATCTGGCAGCACTTGCTGCGTGATAGCTGCAATATCAATACCATCCGCACGCATTTCGAGTTTCAGCAGGGCATGTATGCGCGCGTCGCCGACGAGCTGGGGATGTTCATCATCCCCCAGTGGTATCCCAAGCTGCACGTCAAAGGCAGGGGTGAAGACCGCAAACACAGCCTATCGGTAGAGGAGTTCTTGACAACTCCAGAGCACCGGGAGAATCTGCGCTTGTATGCTGAATGGGTGAAATGGCTGCGCAACCATCCCAGCGTCATCATATACTCCACCGACAACGAGATATTCACCCAGGCCTGGGACACGCCGGAGAAATTGTCCGAGAATATTCGCAATGACCGCCTCGGTGCAGTATACGGACGTTGGGTAAAAGAGTTGGACCCGACCCGCCTGGTGACCCGCGATGGAGACGAAGGCACTTGGGGCAAGATAGGCAAGTGGCAGGAGCAGCCACCGGCCGATATTGCCAATTATCACTACCCCGATTTCAACGTTCGTGACCTCGTTGAAAACTGGCAATGGACCTATGAAAAGCCGGTTTTGTTCGGGGAAACTCTCTACTGCAGCTACGGGGCCTGGAACGGGTGGATTGATGCGATACCGTCCCAGGTGGCGGCGAAGGCGAATTGGTGCCGCAAGGTATTGTCGCTGTACCGGGACCTGGAGGTTTCGGGCTGGGTGGGCATGGGTCCTGGCCTGGACTGTTTCACGGAATTGAAGGAGGACGGCTCCGGCAATCCTTGGGGTGTATCACCCACGTTGATTGCCAAATACAAGGCTGACGGTGTAGCTGAAGAATTGCCGCATTACCCGTACTTTCCCATTGAATGGCCTACTCTTTCGGGCCCGGGCTTGAAACCCGAATTCCACCGGTTTTTATCCGTCTATGGTTACGGCTCGGTGAACACCTATTTCCCCACACTACCTGTTTACGTCCCTAACGCCGTGAACGCAGCCTACAAGCAAAGTACACACCCAATGCCCCCCTTGCCATCCCGTCGGCCGACCGAGGTGCTCCTCATCGTGACGGAAAACGGCAAACCATTGCCCTATGCCTGGGTGATATTGACGCCGGCCTCGGGCCAAGCCACCAACTCGATCGGGGTAAGGGCTGACAGCCGTGGCCGCGCCTGGTTCGTGTTGGATGAAGCCGGGACCTACAAGGTGCGCGTTGAGGGTAAGCCTAGGGTCGCCACGGTAAAGGTGAAGGCCATACCTTTCAAAATGGAAGCGGGATTCGACTATTTGCCGCGCATTTCCCTGGAGGTGGGACAATGAGAGCAGGTATGCTGATTGTCTGCATGTTGGCCATATTGTCCGGGAGTCTGTACCTGACTGCTGACCAACTGCAGGCTGACAGCCGTACGCCGCAACAGACTTATGCTGCATGTGAGCGCCTCAAGGCGCAAATCAAGGCCACGCAGGCCGCCGTCGAGAAGTTGCAGTACAAGATTGAACGCGCGCAGGCCGCTATCCGCAATTATGAATACGTGAAAGCGGAAAATGCCAAGTGCATCGAGCGACTGGAACAGTGGGTCGAATCGGAATAGATGGTCTCATGCTGCAAAAACGGCACTGTCGCGCGTCGTTTGGGCAGGTGTGAGGTTGACAATCAAACATTGCTTGGTTATACTCCGCATGGGGTAGTGTGTTTTGGGGCATTGGTAATGTGAAACGAACTTATATCCTGTGTCTGCTATCAGGGCGGCAAAGAGGGGCATGATGGCAATGGCTGGTATCTATTGTACGGCATGTGGTTACGAGAACTCACCTCAGCGCGGAGCATGCCTGATGTGCTTCAACCGGCTGGTTAACCTGCCGGCGGAGAAGGAATGTCCGCAATGTGGCGCACAGAACCCTGCTGATGCCCGCTTCTGCTGTGCCTGTGGGGCTGCGCTGGTGGAGGGTGTACAACCGGTTCCCAATATCGCCGCCGCGGCGGCGGTATTGGCCGAGGCGGCAGGAGGCTGGGTCGGCGCCGGCGGCGCTGAACCAGCAGGAGCTGGGGTGGAGGCCGAGGCGGCACCTGCGGCTGAGGTAGGCGCAGAATTTGAGGTCATGGATACCGGAGAAGCCGAAAGCGAGCAAGAGGCGCCAGAACCCGAGGAGCGACCCGCCCCGGTATCAACTCCTCCACCTCCCCCGGAACCTGAAGAGGAAGAAGAATTTACTCCGCCTCCTCCACCAGGGGCGATTGAACTTGATGAAGAAACAGCCGAAGTCGCAGCAGGAGAAGACGAATTTGCCCCACCTCCGCCACCACCGGGAGCCATTGACCTAGACGAGGACGAAGAAGACTCGGACGCTTGGACAGTGCAGCCGTCCTGACGCCGACAGATGCTATCACCGAGACATGAGTGATATCGCGCAACGATTGCAAACAGTGAAGGATCGTATGCAAGAAGCTGCCCGACGAGCGGGCCGGGAGCCTGGCGACGTACTGCTGGTGTGTGTTACCAAGACCAGGTCTGTTCCCGAGATCCTGGAGGCCGTACAAGCCGGCGCAGAGGCGGTCGGCGAGAACTACGTCCAAGAGATGGTGGCCAAGAAGGAAGAATTGTCGGAGTTCCCGCAGTTGCAGTGGCACTTCATAGGCCACCTGCAGCGCAACAAGGTGAAATATATTGCACCATTTTGCGCAATGATTCATTCAGTCGACAGCGCCAGGCTTGCTGCGGAGATAGATCGGCGTGCCGGCCAACACGGCAGAAGATTGCCTGTTCTCATTGAGGTGAACTGCGCAGGCGAGGAAAGCAAGTTCGGCATCGCGCCCTCGCAGGCCCTGGAACTGGCGCAAGCGGTGCTGGAACTTCCCAACGTTGACCTGCAGGGCCTGATGACGATGGCTCCATACCACGAGGATCCGGAACATTCACGGCCGTATTACCAGCAGTTAGCCCGACTCAGGGAGGAGCTGGCCGACGCAGGGATACCCCCGGAGGCATTGCGGCACTTGTCAATGGGTATGACGCAGGACTTCGAAGTAGCCATAGAAGAGGGGGCTACCATCGTGCGCATCGGCACGGCGATCTTCGGCCCTCGACCTACGTAGTGCAACAACCAAAAAACCGGCAGTAGCGTGCACTCGACATCTGGCACACGGCAATCATCACAGCACTAGGCTATACAACAGGGAGGAATCAGAGGATGTCGAACGGACTACTTGCAGCAGCTCTGGACTGGGTTGGATGGGGCAGGCGTCGCGTTGACTACCGCAGCCGATATCGTGACGCCCTCAACTCGGAGTCGGGACTGGAAGATACCACCGATAACGTAATTCCCTTGTATCGAGACGCCAACGAGAACATCAACTGCCCTATCGTGCGGGCTGAACCCACAACGATGGACGAAGCCACTGTGGTAGCCGATGAAATCAAGCGCCACATTCCCGTCATGCTCAATCTTGAAGAAACACCGCCGGATGAGGCGCGCCGCATCCGTGACTTCCTGGGCGGGGTCACCTATGGCCTGAACGGCTATATGCGGAAAGTCGGCAGTTGGGTATATATATGTTCGCCCTTTGATATGCCGATTGAAAAACTGGTCCTTGATCCCTCGCGCAGCGGCCAGGACCGCTACGAGGACGACGATCTGGACTGATACACGATCTGCGGCGGCCGGGCGCCCGAAACGATGCGATTACCGGCTGGCCGAGGAAAAGTGTGCTGGTATGAACCAAGAAAACTACGTCTATGAACTGGGCGTTATCGGTGCAGGAACAATGGGGGCGGCACTGGTAAGGGGCTTTGTCGACCAAGCAGTGCTGGCCGCCGAAGACATTATCGTCTCCGACATTGACCCCTCGCGCCTCCGGTCCTTGGCTGACGACCTCGGCGTCGCTGCCACCGCCGATAATGCCCAGGTGGTGACGAAGTCAAAAACGGTGCTGCTGGCTATCAAGCCACAAGTGGCGGATACCGTATTGCCGCAGTTGCGCGAAGTCATGGCAGAGGGCCAACTTGTCATCTCGATCATGGCGGGGCTGCCCATAAACCGGCTGCGGGAACTGCTTGGGGAGCGGCCGGCGTTGGTGCGCGTGATGCCCAACATCGCCGTGACCGTCCGGGCTAGTGCCAGTGCTTATGCCGTTGACGAAAAAGTAACCGATGCACAGGCCGGGCGCGTACAGAAACTGTTCGAAGCCGTCGGAACGGCGTTGCCGGTTGAAGAGCGGCTGATGGACGCAGTTACAGGACTGTCCGGCAGCGGGCCGGCCTTTGTCGCAACCTTGATTGAAGCCTTGGCCGACGGTGGAGTGGCTGCCGGCCTGCCGCGCAAGACGGCGATAAAGCTGGCGGCGCAAACCGCCATGGGAGCGGCGAGGCTTTGCCAGGAGATGGACTCGCCGGCACTTCTCAAGGATGCAGTGGCTTCCCCCGGAGGAACTACCATAGCAGGGCTGCGCGTGCTCGAGGCCAAGGGCTTCCGCTCAGCGGCTATCGAGGCGGTACTCGCTGCAGTCCGGCGCTCTGAAGAACTCGGAAAGAGGGGCTGAAAGCTGTCCGCGTTGACCTCCACATTCATCTCCCTGATAGATTTGTTGTTCTGGCTGTACTGCGCAATCCTTTTCGTCCGCGTTGTTCTGAGTTGGGTGTCGCTGCCCAGCTACCACCCCTTCATGCGCACGGTCGGTCCTCCGGTTTACGCGCTCACCGAGCCACTACTGTCTCCCATCCGCAGGGCGTTGCGCCCGTACATGGGCGGGTCGCCTATTGACATTTCGCCGCTACTGTTATACTTTGGGCTGGTGCTGCTGCGGCGTATCATTATTGCCGTCATCCTTCGTCTTCCTTGATGAAAGGCTGTTCTTCGAGCATAGGAACGGCACATGTTACTGCACCCCTATTCAAACAGATCGAGCCTGTTACCTGATTTGCCTCGCTTTGTAATCCTCATCATTCTGGCTGCGGCAAGCATCACCATCGTGGCACATATCGGCGCGCTGCCGGCCTCCGGAGAGCCGCGTGCCTTGCAGTCTGCCGTCTACTTGCATGCCGACTTGCTGTATCGCCTCGGGTTGTTTCTCGACACTTTACACGCCACCGGTGCCCTTGATGAGCGGGCCTGGCAGTTGCGGGAAGCCGCGGTGGCAAGTTACGAGCGCCAGGCATTGGGCCCTCACCCTAATGCCAGGACATTTGTGCGCTTGGGTATCATCTACTCCAAGCGGGGCTATCCCAAGTACGGTCGCGACTGTTTCACAAAGGCCATGGCGCTGGATCCCCGCCACGGACGGCTGTACTTGTTGTTATCATATATCTACGACCCGGGGGCCACGGGTTTTCGCCTGGGGGAAGCAGACAAGGCCCACCTGCAGCAGTTGGAGCACTGGCTGTACATGTACACGCTGCCTGATTTTCTCGCGCGGGCGGGCCTGCCGGCTGCGGCAATCAACAATGCTCAATTGGCATGGCAACGCTCACAGGTTTTTCTGGGGATGACTGTTGCCGCCATCGGCTCGGTCTACTTGCTATTAGGCACCGTCGGTTTCGTCCTGGTATTGCTCTTCTTGGGCAGGCAACTGTGCACGAAGCCGCAACCGGCGCGCGCCTCCCTCCCGCTTCGCGTGCCGTGGCGCGTGATAGACGTGGCAGAAACGATACTCGTACTGGTCTTCCTCATGCTGCTGATCGGAGGAGGCAGTCAGCGCTTATTGGCTGCCTTGCCCCGGAACATCAGCAATGATGTCATTACCGCCCTGGTGGTGGGTGGCAGCTACTTGCTGTACATGGGAATAACGCTGCTGGTGGCGATGTGGCGAACGCGTGCCAGCGGCCGGCAGGCTCTCAGGCTGCTAGGCTTTCGCAGCACCAACGCCCTCAAGGCCATCGGTGTCGGAGTAGCCGGCTACGGAGTTTTTATTGCCCTCATCGTGGTGATGGTAGCATCGCTGAGATTACTGGCCGGAAGCTTGCCTCCTGTACCGATTCCCCAGCTTGATCCGGTGGAAATCATGGGGCAGCTTCACTCGCCGATTGCGCTTGTCGTGTATTTCGTTTTGATCGTGGTGGTAGGTCCTGTTCTTGAGGAGGCGATATTCCGCGGCTTCATCTACCCGGGACTGCGCAGGGCACTGACGCCGTTCGTGGCCGTCTTGGTCACCTCGGCGTTGTTTGCCACGGTACACATCACGGCCGCCACCTTGCAACTGGCCGGTATCGCTGCGGTGGGGGTGCTACTAGCCGTTCTTTACGAGCGCACTCGTAGTGTGTTGCCGTGCATAGTCGCCCATAGCCTGCACAATTGCCTGGTTTTCTGCCTGGTTGCCGCCCAGGTGGTGTTCTGAGGTGTGTGCCGGTGCACGGCTAGCGATACGGGTCATTCCCCGTGCCAAGAAAACACAGTTCGGCGGAAAGCGGCAGGGACGGCTTGTCGTCCGCCTGCAGGCGCCGCCGGTCGAAGGTGCAGCCAACCGCGCCTTGTGCAAGTTTCTTGCCAAGGTCCTCGGCGTCTCCGCCGGCGACGTGGAGATAATCTCCGGGCTGCACAGTCGGGAGAAAGTCGTGCTGGTACATGGCCTCAGCGAACAACAACTGCGCCGGCGACTGGCAGACGCCGGCGCAGAATTATAGACTCGTTTACTGGCGCAACTCAGCTCAGCACCCGGCTTATCACCTGCACCAAGGCGACGAATACGGACCAGGGCCAGTTCCGGTGCCTCAATGCCTGGGCGGCGGTCTGCTCTGCACCCGCAGGCGTGCGTAGCGCGTTGATCTCCTCGTCCGTCAAGCGGGTTTTCCCCTCCGGCCCTATTTGTATCGCATGGCCGTTGATTATGACAATCAGGTTGTCACCCAGTGCAAGCTGCTTGTTAAGGGTGGGGAAGGCGCGGCTGAGCTGGAAATATGCCTCTGAGTAAGCCTTGATTTTCAGCTCGATGTCCATGTGCGGTTCATACCGCAAGTCCTCCCAGCGCCCCTGCCTGTTGACAAAGCCGCGTTGGCCGACTTGCTGGACGTTCGTAATATGCTGGACCTTGCCCTGTGCGTCCAGGTACTGGTTGAACGCCACTTGTGCCTGTGCCTTCAAGGTTTGAACATTCTGCGCTCCGGACACGCCGCCGGGGCCGCCGGCGCCCATCGACATGCCTGGAGCCGCCGCCGCTCGCACATTGCCGGCCGCCCGTTCCTGGGCCTCGGCAAGCGGTATTGCGCGTGGCTCCTCTGCCAGAAACGCGGTGTACTCGGTGAGGATACCATACTCCCGGCTCAACCTGACGACTTCGTCCACAAGTTCCTTCTTCTCGCCATGAAGGCGAATCTGGTCAAGCAAGTAGCCGATCTTTCTTGCCGCCCACAGCGCTGCAATATAATCCGTGTCCGGTCGGCTATCGGGAAACTGCGTGTTCAGCTCGAAATGCTGCGGGCCGCTTGTCGTTTCACCGGTCAGTCGCAGTGTCGTACGGCGGGCGGTTTCGTCCTTGTAGCGCCCCAGTATCGTGAGCTGTGAACCGCGAAACAGGTCAGGTAGTTGCCGGGGAAAGCTGTCGTAGACCTTGACCCTGCCGTAGTCGACCTGCAACTTCGTCAATATGGGTTGCGAAATCTTTTCGTAGAAGTTCGACACCTTCACCTCTATATCTTCGCCCTCGCGGACATAGACCGTCACTCCACCGTTGTTCCCCGACAACTTGTCAAGAAAGTGGGTGTTCACGTCATAGCCTACACCGAACGTGAAGATGCGCGTAGTTCTTGTGGAGCGCTCTCCAAGTTGCTTGGTCACGTTCTGGAGGATGGTGTCAGGGTTCTGTTCGCCGACCGTTGGCCGCCCATCTGTCAAGAACACCACATAGTAGGCCGTGCCGGCCGGGCTGCCGTCCAGAGCCTGGCGCAGTGCGGTGTCAATGTCGGTCCCCCCGCGGGCCTGCAGGCCGGCGATGAACTGCCGTGCGGCGGCGACGGTGTCGCGTGCGGCCGGCACCAGATCATCCCGAAATGCACGGGTGGTGTCGGAGAACGCGATGATGTTGAAGCGATCCTTGCGGTTAAGGCTGTTGACGCAAAAAGTCAGTGCCTGCTTGGCCTGCTCGATTTTCTTGCCGCTCATGCTGCCGGATGTATCCAGCACGAAACAAACGTCCTTGGGCTGGACCCTTGTTGTGTCTTGTTCAACCGTCGGGGCGGCCAGCAGCAGGTAGAACCCGTCATGATTGGGCTCCTTGAAAAAGATAGCATTCATCCCCACAGGCCCGTTGGCCACGTTGTAGTACAGCAATATGTCACGGTCAGGCTTCGTGTCGTTTTCTTCGTACGATACGCGCACATGGTTTTCGTCGAGTTTGGTGACGGCCATGTCATGCGTGGGAGAATACACCGCGCCGATTGGAGTACCCGAGTAGATGTCAGCCGTGAAAACGACGCTCTTTATGGGGCGGGAAGTAAACTGTTCGGGGCTTAGCGGATAAAGGTAGGTGATCAACCCGTTGTCGAATTGCAGGATTTCCGAGTAGCGCAGCTCGACACGGCGCTCGCCGCCCGGGGGGATAGGGAAGAGGCGCGCCTCGTAGGCACCGTTTCCGGCGTAAGTGAGCAGCGCAGGGTCGCGGCGACGGCGCACGATATTCTCGTAGATGCGCCGCGCTTCATCCTTGTCCAGTAGTCGCGCCTCAATTTCCTTGCCGTCGGCATATAATGTGAACTTGTTGACTACTGCCCCGGCGGGCAACGGGAACAGGTACGTGGCCTCCATCTCGCGCCGCCCTTCGTTGACAAATACCTGGTCAACGTAAGTGGTGGCTACTTGATCGTGAATTTCGCACTTGACATGATGGTACTTTATCGTGAAGTACGGTTCATCGGGGATGATGTCATGTATCGGTCCGGGTATCAACATACCGTCCGACCATGCAATGGTGCTGCAAACCACTAACAACAACAAAACCGGCGGCCCAAGCTTTCTCATCGTGGTGAACTCCTTGTCGCGTATGGCTGGCTCATACCCTCTTGGACGGCTGGTAGGCATGGTAGGTTCCCGGTCGCAATGCAACCGGGTTGTTTATGATGACACTGCCAGGCGGCAGAACGGGCAACAAGTGGTGCATCCGCCGTCAATGTGGGGGCACGGGACCTGTTGCATCCGTCATTGCCGTCAGCCGGCAGGTAGGTTGACCGGCACTTGCGAACAGTACGTTTGCACCGCGGCTGTGATCCCGCCGCGGGGCCAAAGTAATCTTTTTGCTGAAGTTGGCGGCCGGACAGGAAGGAAAATCCGCTGCCGACTGCGAATTGCCTTATATGCGTCGTAGGTGGGCGCCATGCTTACCACGTGAATACCGTAACAGACTAGGAGGAAAGCAACAATGGATCAGACTAAGATACTATTGCCCGAAAGTGAGTTGCCCCAACAGTGGTATAACATTTTGCCCGACCTGCCGACGCCTTTGCCACCACCGTTGAATCCAGCAACGGGCCAGCCGATTGGTCCCGAAGACCTGGCTCCCATCTTCCCCATGGAACTTATCAGGCAGGAGGTCAGCTCCGAGCGCTGGATTGATATTCCCGATGATGTTTTGCGGGTATACAAGCTGTGGCGGCCCAGCCCCTTGTTCCGTGCCCACCGCCTGGAGGAATACCTGGGAACGCCAGCCCGCATCTACTACAAGAACGAGAGCTTCAGCCCTGCCGGCAGCCATAAGCCGAACACGGCCGTGGCCCAGGCTTACTACAACAAGCAAGAAGGGGTTAAGCGCATTTTCACCGAGACCGGGGCCGGCCAATGGGGCAGCGCCCTGGCCTTGGGTGGTACGCTGTTCGGAGTCGAAATAGTAGTCTACATGGTAAAAATAAGCTACCAGCAAAAGCCCTACCGCAGAATGCTGATGGAGACGTGGGGGGCAACCTGCTACGCATCACCGACTGACAGAACCGAGGCCGGCCGCGCTGTCCTGGCGCAGAATCCCGACTCGCCCGGCAGCCTTGGCATCGCCATCTCCGAGGCCATCGAGGAGGCTGCCAAGGACCCGGAAGCCAAGTATGCACTCGGCAGCGTCCTCAATCATGTACTGCTACACCAGACCATTGTGGGGCTGGAGCTGAAAAAGCAGTTGGCAATGGTTGACGAAAAGCCTGACGTCATCGTCGGCTGTGTAGGAGGCGGGTCGAACTTTGCCGGCGTATGCTACCCGTTTGTCAAGGACAAGCTGGACGGCCAGGAAATTGATATCATCGCCACAGAGCCTACGGCCTGCCCCACGTTGACACGTGCACCCTACCGCTACGACTTCGGGGACACCGCCCAGCTTACGCCGTTGTTGCTGATGCATACCCTCGGCCATGGCTTTGTGCCGCCGCCGATTCACTCGGGTGGTTTGCGCTATCACGGTGCGGCACCGACCATGTCGTTGCTGGTCAAGGAAGGGGTTATCGAAGCACGAGCCTATCATCAAAACGAGGTGTTTGAGGCAGCCGTCACCTTTGCACGCACCGAAGGTTCGTTGCCGGCCCCGGAGACTGCACATGCTATCAAGGGTGCCATTGACGAGGCGCTCAAGTGCAAGGAAACCGGCGACGAAAAGTGCATAATCATCGGCTACAGCGGGCACGGCCACTTCGACCTTGCCGCTTACGACGCCTACCTCAGTGGCAAACTGGAGGACTATCAGTATCCTGAGGAGAGAATCGTCGAGGCCTTGGCGGAGGTTCCCGATATTGAACCTCCCACCGCCTAGGACTGCGACGGCCGCTGCAGGACGAAAACACGGCACTCGCCCCTGCCAGCCTGCCGGCACATCGCAAGCGGGGGGCAAGGTTGTGTGAGCGGCAGTTTATGCTGCCTCCAATGGCTGAGTCGAAAAGCAGGTTGACGACAAGGGCATGCCTGTCAGCGACACGGCATGCCCTTGTGTTCAAGGCAATTGGGTGTGCTCACTTCGTTCGCTATGTGTAAAGCAGTGACAAAGGCGGTCATTACTGCAGCCGGGCTTGGCACGCGCCATTACCCGGCCACCAACAGCGTGCAAAAAGAGCTTTTCCCGCTGGTAGACCGCGACGGCATCACCAAGCCGGTCATCCAGATCATCGCGGAAGAAGCTCTTGCAGCCGGTATCGAAGAAATATGCATCGTCACGCGTCCTGCTGTAGTCTCACAGTTCCAGGCCCACTTTCAGTCTCTTTCCCCCGCCCGCCGCGCGGCCCTCGCCGATAAGCAGTGGGCCGTGGCCCAGTCGCAGAAGCTGGCCCGCATGAAAGCCGCCATCACCTACGTCTACCAGGAAACACCCGCCGGGTTCGGGCACGCAGTTTATCAGGCCCGTCAATTCGTTGGCGATGAGCCGTTCCTGCTGATGTTAGGCGATCATGTCTATGTCTCAAACCAACAGCGGAATTGCGCGCGGCAGTTGCTGGAGGTTTTCGAAAAACACCAGGTGACGGTCTCTGCGGTTCAACGTACCCCTGAAAGCAAGCTGCATCTGTTCGGCACCGTCGCCGGCCGCCAGATTGCCGACGCCCCGCCCACTTATGAAGCGCTTCAACTGCATGAGAAGCCCTCGGTCGAATACGCACGCTGCCACCTTCGCACGCCTGGGCTGGCCGACGGTGAATACCTGTGCTTCTTTGGAATGCACGTATTCGAACCTCAGATATTTGATTGCCTGGCTGACCTGATGAGGAACCAGGCACAGGAACAAGGCGAGATACAGCTTACCAGCGCGCAGGAGCTGCTCCGAACTCGCCAGCGCTACCTCGTTTGTGAGATCGAGGGGCAACGTTATGACATAGGCGTGCCCGAAGGCCTCGTAGAGGCGCAGATGGGCCTGGCATTGGCCGGAGTACTTCGCGACCGCATAGTGGAACAACTTGCGGCGGCGAACCGCCGCTAGCTGATGTCATTAGCGACTTAAGTGCCGCAATCGGCCGGCAGGCCCCCTCGAGTACCCGGTCAGCCCGCGTCGCACACATCTCCCCGCTCGGGGTTTCCCAATGCCTGCAGAGGGCTTCAGCCCGGCCCATGTAGCCTCTGGTTGGCACGCGGAATCAGGCCATGACAAAGCTTATCGGCATTACAGGCACCCTGCCAGCAGTGACGGGGAATTCGCAGTGGACAGGCGGATAGTCAACGGTTGATTACGCTCAATTGACAGTGTGAATCGAAAGGTGATAATATCCTCGTAACCTGGGCACAAGTGCACAAACCGCACACGGCAGGAGG
>JALGVG010000192.1 GCA_029819875.1 Candidatus Zipacnadia bacterium
GCAGCCGCCCAGGCCGGCGCCGGTCATGCGGGCGCCGATGACGCCGTCCACGCCGTTGCAGATGTCAACCAGCAGGTCAAGCTCCGGGCAGGAGCAGCCGAACCCGCCCGGCTGCCGGTAAAGCTGGGCCGCCTCCCGCTCGGCCGCATCATCACTGTCCGCCATGCGGGCCAGGCGGTCAAGCCGCTCATCGTCGGCAGTGTTGTCGAACGGCCGGCAGTGGTGGTCATCCACCCAGCGCACAACGCGGTCACCGTCATGCGCAGACGCCATCAACATGCCCAACTCGACCTCGTCCCGCGCCTCGATGACGGGCTTGTTGCGCGAGCCACGGGCCGGCTCGCAGATCATGTACATGCACACCGAGCGCAAGGGAAAGTCGGGCAGCGATACGCGCCAGTGGCGCATGATCGGCTCAAGCTCGGCCCGGCGGTTGGGCGCCAGCCTGGGCAAGTCGTCCATCGAGGCCCGCTGCGGGAGGTGGGCGCCAGCCTGGGCAAGTCGTCCATCGAGGCCCGCTGCGGGAGGACCTTCAGCATCCGGTAGACGTCACCTAATCGCACCTTGATATGCTCAGGGCTTATGTGGGCCAGGCACTTGACGTTGCCCAGCACCTCGGGAAAGCGTTCGCGCAGTATCACCATCCCCGATGCCTGGGCCAGGCCCCGGGAGGTGGCGGTCTGCAGCGATTCTACCGTCTTGCGCGACATGACCAGTGAATTGCACAGCACAATGCGCCAGTCCTCGGGGAATGGCAGCAAATGCTCTTCGTAGGGGTCGAAGGCGATATCATACTTGATGTGCAGAATATGGCCGCGGCGGCACAACATCTGCGCGCCGGTGTCGCCGGGTCCGCCCCGCGATCCGCTGTACCACTCGCCGGCGCCGATGATGCGTATCGCTTCCCCCCATGAAAGGTCCAGTTGGTTGAAGTAGATGGTGGCAATGCCGGCCAAGGTGGCGAGGGCCGACGAGGAACTCACCCCCGCCGCGACGGGGATGTCGCCGTCGGCGAAGATGTTAAGCCCGCAAAGTCGGCGGTCGGGGTAGCGGTTCTGCAGGGCGAGTATCGGGCCGACGAGATAATTCGTCCATGCCCCGCGCTCGATGTCGGCCGCCTCGACGATGTCAAGCCACTGCGAACCGCGCTTGTCCGGCGGCAACAACCCCGAGATGGAAAACGTGTAGTCGGGGTATTGTTCGTGCGGACTGCACAGGAACACGGTATCGTCGGGCCGCTGCTGAACCACGGCTACTATTTCGCGCCCGAACACCACGTGATTCTTGAAGGAGTACTGGCCGTCGGAGTGCAGGCCCATGGTATTGATACGGCCCGGCACGCGGATGAGCACGGACGGCACGTCGGTGGGAAGGCGTTGGGCCGCAGCCTCCAATACCCGGCGGAACAATGCCAGGCGTTTGCCGTGCAGGCGGGTGTCATGGCCGTATATGTCACCGAACAGCTCCTGGATGCGGCCATCAGGGCCGGCGAACAGCTCCTGCCACTGGGGGATGGTCATTTGTGTCGCCCGTGGATAGATGCTCACTTGGCCAACTGCCTGCCTTTTTCATCAGCCCAGGCCTTGATCCTGTCGATGTGCGCTGAATCCAGCCCGGGGCGATGTTCGCCGAGAATTTTCTCCACCTTGTCGTGGGCTACCTGCAGCATGGATCGGCCGGTCTCGCCGTCGCGGTTGCTCAGCTCCGGCAGCAGGTTTTCCTCCTCGTCGCGCATGTAGCGGAAAGTGTGCTCATCCATCAGGAACTGGCCGTCGTGGCCGACGCGCANNNNTGCATAGCCGGTAGATTTCGCTGTCAATGACGATCTGCTCCAGGGAGATGGCCAGGCCGTTGTAGACGGCACCAAACCCCGGTGTCATCTGGGCAGGCGAAAGGATGCGGGTGAGCATGGCAGCCATCTTTTCCAGGCCCATCTGAACGTCTATCCAGGGGCTGTCCACCGATCCGGCGGGCGAGTAGTTGGGAAAGCCATACCAGCGTGCCAGGTCCATGCTGGCACCGAGCACCAGGTTGCGCTCCTGCGCCCCGTAGCTGAGGGTGCCCGTGCGGATGTCCAAGGGGCCGGCGGCGCCGCCGTAGATTACCGGGCAGCCGGCGGCCAGCAGTTGGATCATCGTTATCATGCACAGGCTCTCGGCGTTCTGCTGCATTATGGTGCCGGCCAGCGTGTAGGGCGAAGTGCCCGCGGCCATCGGGCAGGGGGCGCACATTATGGGCAACCGCCGCTGAGTGCAGGCTAACAGCATGTTCGCGGATTCGTCGGAAAGGGCCATCGGGCTTCGGGGCGAGATGGTTATGTCAATCACGGGCCGGCGTGACAGGGGTTCGTCCACTACAAGTTCAAGGGCCTCGCACCACAGGTCAAGTTCGAAGACAGTCTGCGGGGCCTCGACCAGGTGCTTGGAGGTGTGCGTCAGCATCGCCTCGATAAAGCGCAACTCGCGCAGCTCGGCCGGCACATCCCACGGATAGCAAGGCGTGCCGACCCGGGCGACGGTGTCCAGCGCATCGGAGATGCGGGCGGCGTTGACGAGGTCCTGCAGCGTGGAATCGCGCAGGCGGGTGGCCTCGTAGTCCAATATCTTGACGGAGTTGGTGTGGTTGCACGGGTATTTGTCGGTGCGACCGTCACCTGTATGAATCTGCTCGCCTGCCCTTCCGTACAGCACCAGGCTCTTGGGAGCGGTGTCTATCGCCCAGCGCACGACCTGCGCGGGGAACTTAACCACCTCGCCCTCGACTTGTGCGCCGGCAGTTTTGAGCCGCTGAAGGAGGCTCTTGTTGGTCACCTTCATTCCCATCTGCGCGCACAAGTCCAAGGAGGCCTCGTGTATCTGTTCGATTTCGCTGTCAGCAAGATAACGCAAGGGCCCAAGAGGTTGCATGCGCGGCTCACTGCCTTTCAAAGGAAGGGTCCAAGGATGTATCCGCCGGGAACGTGAACTGCTGATACTCGTGCCGGCACGGATAGCCTTCGGCGACCAGCATCGTGCCCAGACGCGGGATAAGAACATGGCTGACCATGGTGTACAAGCCGGCCTGGCCGTGCTGGCAGATCGCGCCTTGGGGGGCATGGTTGCGCAATACCTTCTTCATCCCTTGGGGGCTGCGGTCAACGCTCGGCAGAAGTTGCCGAAGGTTGTGCAGCCGCTGAAGGCTGTTTGACATCCATGCCTCGTCGAGCAGTTGCTCCGGAGCGCGCAGCGCCACGAAGTGGTTGGTGTGAAACAGGGTGTCGTCCGCCGGCCAGCGCAGCGACTGGGCGCAGGGCGCCTTTTCGATGATAACGCCGTGGCCGGCCTTGTCCACCACCGTGATATTGCCGCCCTGGGAGGCACAGCGCAGGCCTGCAGCCATCTGGACGGCTTGTTGGGCGGTTGCACAATGCTGCAGGAACTTCTGGCAGATGATCTCCAGCGGAACGCCGTCAGGATGCCCGCAGCCGGGTTTGACCTTCACGCTGGAGCCTCCGAAGGCCAGCCCCGCTTCGTTCATACCGCAGGCCGCCCCGATGTAGCCGGCAAACGTGCACCGCAACATCGCGTAACCCGAATCGGGCCTGACATACTGGACGACGTGGAACTGGTCGTCGCCCTCCCACAGGTCGCTGTTCTTGCCCAGGATCGGGCCGTCCGCGGTGTGAAGGAACGCGACATTGGTGCACCAGCCGGTGGTGTCGTTCCACAAGACCTCGCAGAAGTTGAGCTTGAGGATATCATCGTAGGGAACGCCCGAGCCGTCGGCTAAGCCCTGCATCTCCTGGAGGGCCTCAGGATGGATACGCCCGATGTTTTCCTCCAGCTTGCGCACCAGGCGGCGTATCTGCCCGGCGTCGGCCTTGCCCATGTCGCCCCACTTGCTCACGGCCAGCCGTACCAGCTCGGGCACCTGCCGGCCATGACTGAGGCCGCGCTGGTAGGCTGACCCGACAAGCTCCATGAAGCAGATATTCTTACTCATCGGCCAATCGGCCCTCCCGGCGCAGGACATCGCGACGTCGGGAACAGGTCCAGCAATGCGGGTCGGTGCACAACAACCAGTCCGGGCGCCGGGCGGCCATTTCAACGACCGTGTTGATTACGTCAAGGCCTTTCATCAGCAGCATGCAGGCCCGGCTTATGCGGAAATCCCGGATGTAATCGCCCAGGCGCAAGGGACCTTCTATCGCATTGAACGCCCTGCTGCAACCGGGGAACTCCCTGTAGTGAACCGTGGTCACCGTGCCGTCCCACAAGCGTACCGCGAAGGTGTCCGGCCGGTTATCGGAAAATGGTACGCGAATGTAGGGGAGCTTGGCGTGGGCCTCCCCGACATGGATGGTCGAGTTGGAGGTATGGGTCACGCCCAGCAGCACCACGTACCCGCCGGCCTGGGCAACGCGGTCGATGGGGGAGTCTATGCCCAGCGGTTCGCGCAGGTGGTGATCGGCGCAAAAATCCGGTGCCTGCCGGCCGATGGCGGTGACGGAATGGGTGGGGCAACAACTGCGCACCGCCTCCGGCCGCGCCAGGACCGCTTCGGTGATCTTGCCTGTCAAGGTGGGGGCGTTGCGGTCGAAGACGCCCTCTATTGCGTAGTTGAAAGTGGGGACCATCAACAGCCCGCTCGGCCCCAGGACATCCAGGAACGCATCAACCACGGCATCAGCGCCCCCGTCCACCCATCCGAGGCTGGACAGGGAGCTATGCAGGACGACCTTGTCTCCCGGCCCCAGCCCCATGCCGCGCAGGGCCGCGGCAATCTCGTGGCGGTTCGTCGCGTCTTTCATTCGAGGGCACCACCGGCAGGCAACCGCGCTGGACGGCAAAGTGCAACCCGGAGAATACCGCCGGCGCAGGCATCCGTCAAGCAGGAACTTGCAAGGTCCGATCGGCAAGCGTGCTGCCGGGCGAAGGCCGGCCGCAACAGTGGCTTGCTCTTCACTTGACAGGCTGCGTGTGGAGATGGATAATAAGCCGCAGAAGATCTGACTTGCCGGCCGCAGACAGCGATGCCGCCGGCCACGGGCCGGTGGTTGAAGCAGCCAAATCTGGGAGGGCTGAATATGACCAGGTATTTAGCGGCTGTATGCATAACTGTGCTGTTATGGGCAAACGTGGCGATAGCGGACACCGCGGTGTCCTTTTATGACGGCGACACCGGGGGCGTGACGCTGGGAAGCTGGGGCAGCGGCAGCATAGAGCAGACCGATGCGGAGAAGTTTCTTGACAGGAAGGTGCTGCTGGTCGAAACAAAGGGTTATTACGAAGGCGGCTACCTGGCCCTGGCCAGCCCCGCTGACTTTGCACCGTTCTGGCGCAACCGTGCCGCTTCCACGCTGGTCATATTCGTCAAGCCGCTCCAAGCCGGCCAGCAGCGTTACCCGGTACCGGGAGCCGCCCCCCCCGCGCCCGGCAGGGGACCTGGCATGCCCGGGCTGCCGGGGATGCCCGGTGGCCCCGGGATGCCCGGAATGCCCGGCATGGGGCCTGGCGCGCCCGGAATGCCCGGCATGGGACCGGGGATGCCCGGCGCCCCGGGAATGCCGGGAGCTCCCGGAATGCCTGGAGCACCTGGAATGCCCGGCGCCCCCGGCATATCCGCGAAGGCTCAACAGCCGACCCGCCCCATCCAGCACATCAGAGTGGTATTGGTTACCGACAAGGGCACCGTGGACACGGGGGCACTGGCACTGAAGCCGGCGATTTTCCAGACCGAGGGCTGGACGCGCATCGCCGTGTCACTGGACAACTGCAAGGGGGCAGGAGAGTTGGCCGATGCCAAGCTGCTGGGGGCGGTGATAACCGGCGATAACGCCGGCAAGCTTTACGTTGCACGCCTGAAGCTGGTGCAAGAGGACCATCCGTTGATCGCCAGGATCCAGGGCCCGGCGGAGCGCACGGCGCGGGTCGGTCAGCAAGTGACATTCACAGCCGCTCCCCAGGAGGAAGGCGTCGTCGCCCACTACGTCTGGAGCTGGGACAGCAACATGAACGTGGACGCCACCGGCCAGCAGGCGGGCGTGACATTCGTGCAACCAGGCTACTATCTAATTACGCTGCGCGTAACGGACCCGCGGGGGATTAAAGAAGCCAAAAGCACCCAGGTACACTTGATAGTCGTTCAATAGCACAGGACGCTGAAGACCAGCAGGACAGCCTTCTCCTGCACGGGGAAGGCTTTTTCTTAAGATAGGCGAGATGAGATGAAAACCAGCAATCCGCCGGCGGCGTTGACATTGCGGGGAGCGAGAATTGT
>JALGVG010000193.1 GCA_029819875.1 Candidatus Zipacnadia bacterium
CCCTCCTGCGGCTGCTGCACGCGAGTGGATGAGCCGGGGCCGTTCGTCTCGCCCGAGGAGGTGCAGGAGCTTGCCGTCACGTGGCGCAGGCTGGTCGGAAGCTGCGAGCTGGCCGTCATATCCGGCAGCGCTCCCCCCGGCGTGCCGGCTGACTTCTATCATGACCTGGTAAGCGCTGCCAAGCGCGCCGCGTGTCCCCTCATCTTGGATGCTCATGACGAGCTGTTGGCTTGCGCTGTGAAGGCCGCCCCCGACGTCATTACACCCAACCGCGCCGAGCTGGAACGGCTGCTGCACCGCCGGTTTGCCACCAGAGGGGAAATCATGCAGGCAGCCTGCCGACTGCTGGAGTACGGCATCAAGGTGGTGCTTGTCTCTCTTGCGCAGGAAGGGGCCGTCGCCGCAACCGCTCGGGGGCCGGCCTTTTATCTGCGCGCGCCGCAAGTTGAGGTCATCAATCCCGTTGGCGCCGGCGACGTCATGGTGGCGGGGATGGCGGCCGCCATGGTGCGGAACGAGCCGCTCGAGGAGCAACTGCGCTGGGCCGTGGCGGCGGGAACGGCTGCTGTCGGGCAGTTCGGGGCCGGCGATTGCGATCCGGCGCAGGTCATGGCCTTGCTCCCTCGCGTTCAGTTGACGCGCCTGGACAAATAGGTATACAATATCTAGGCACCGCCGATTCTTGTGCCACGACAAGGAGTAAGATCATGGCCGACCGGGAAAAAATGTCGCGCCGCGCGTTCCTGGAGCGCACGGCGATAGCCGGCATCGGTGTGGCGGCCGGCATCGCCGTGGGCAGCACAAGCGATGAACCGGCCAGCGCCGCTCCTGCTGCCGCCCATACGCCCCTTCAGCAAGCAACGCAGCTTGCCGAATCCGCGGTCACCCAAGCTCCATCATCCAAGCGGTCGTCGATCGCAATCATTCACAGCCCGAGCGTCCTGGTCAATAACAAGGTCAACCGCGACAAGTGCCTGCAGATGCTGGACGTTGCCGTCAAGCACGTTTTCGGCACCGACGATGCTGCAGCGGCGTGGCGCCAGGTGGCCAAGCCGGACGATGTGGTGGCCATCAAGGTCAATTGCATCTCCGGTGTGTTGTTCAGCAATGTCGTGCTTACCGCCGCCATTTGCCAGCGCTTGCAGGAAGCAGGCGTAGTGCCGGAAAACATCATTGTCTTTGACCGCTCGACCGGGGAGCTGAAAGGGCGCGGCTTTACGATCAACAGGGGCGGGCCGGGCGTGCAGATCTACGGCACGGACGGTGACTACAGTGCCAAGTTCGACCATCGCACGTACAAGGACCGCCTCAGCAAGATCATCACCGAAAAGGCCTCTGTTATCATCAATGTGCCGGTGCTGAAGGACCACGGCGGTGCCCAGGTGACCCTGGCGATGAAGAACCATTACGGCTCAATTGACAATCCCGGGCCTTATCACGGCAATAACTGTGACCCGTACATTGCGGATATCAACGATATCCCCGAGATCAAGGACAAGACGCGACTCATCGTCTGCGACGCCATCCGCGGCTGCTTCCAGCATGGACCGGGGCCGAACCCCGGCGACTTGTTCACGCCTGCGTCCTTGATTGTGGGGCGGGATCCGGTCGCCTGCGACACGCTGGGCACCATGATGATTGACGCCGAGCGCGCCAAGCACGGCCTTCCGCCGCTCGGCGGCGAGGGCAAGCTGCCCAAGCACATCGTCACCGCGGCAGGCTACGGACTGGGCACGAACAATTTGCAGGCGATGAACGTTCTTAAGACCAGTGTATAGAATACTTGTTGACTTTTGTGACGGAGGTTGGTGTGATGTTTGGGCTCGGACCGGCGGAAATCATAGGAATTCTGTTGATTGTCTTGTTGCTCTTCGGTGCCAAGAAGATCCCTGACGTGATGCGAGGTCTGGGCTAAGGGCTGCGCGAGTTCAAGAAGGCCTCCCAGGAGGCTGTAAACGAGATCCAAAGCGTTGCCGAGGAGGGATAACTGTGGCAGCCGGATTGCGCTGCTGTGATGGGCGAAACAACGGGAGTGTGTGACGATGCCCCGAAGGTTCCAACAACATCTGGCAGTGGCCGCCCTGCTTGTGGTTGCCTTGGTTGCCGGCGCCGCGGCGGCGGGGTTGCTTGCCGGTTTTCTGCCTTCCAGCAACAGCATCAGCGGCTGGGTGATAATCGAAGGCACGGACCGCGGCGGCAGCACTGACGAGGTCCTTTACACGCTCTACGACGGGGCGGTGCCCAAAATGCGCCAGGAGGGCCTTGTGGCCGCCCACCAGCGCGTTTACAAAAAGGGCGATAAGCGCTTGACCGCTGACATCTTGCAGTTCCCTAGCTGGCAGAAGGCCAAGGCCTATTACGTGCAACGGCGCAACTCGATGCAGAAATGCGACGTCTTCGTCAAGTACAGCAACATCAAGCAGGAGGCGTTCGTGGCCCAGCAGGCAGGAACCGTTTCCGGCATGGGCTGGCAGCGCAACTTCGTGTTCAAGTGCAACATGCAAGGCTCCGGCAGCGGCGATCGCGCCACCGTCAAGAGGTTCCTGACCTACATCTCCAACAAGATCAAAGCCAAGTATGCCAGGCGCAACTGACTTGAACAGTTCACCGTGCGGACGGCCGGCGGAGGCATTTTGTGCCTCCGCTGTGTTCTAGCAGTACAGGGGCACCATCATGTTCAGACTTTACAATACCCTGACCCGCAAAGAGGAAGAATTCCAACCTGCTGATGGGCACACCGTCAAGCTTTATACCTGTGGGCCCACCGTGTACGACTATGCCCATATCGGGAACCTGCGCACCTTCGTGTTTTACGACATTTTGTGCCGCTGGCTGCGCTACCTCGGCTACGAGGTGCGACAGGTGATGAATATCACCGACGTGGATGACAAGACCATCCAGCGCTCCCGCCAAGAAGGCGTCGCGCTGGCGGAATACACCCGCCGCTACGAGCAGTTCTTCTTCGAAGACCTCGCCACGCTCAACGTCGAGCCGGCCTGGAAATATCCCCGCGCCACCGAGCATATCCCGCAGATGCTGCAGATGGTGCAAGGCTTGGTGGAGAAGGGGTATGCCTATGTTTCCCAGGGGAACGTATACTTTGACATTTCCAAGTTTCCGCATTACGGGCGCCTGTCGGGCGTGCGGCCCGATTCGCAGGCCCGTGACAGCGCCTTCGGTCGCCTGCAGGGTGACGAATACGAGCGCGAGGAGGCGGGCGACTTCGCCCTCTGGAAAGCGGCCAAACCGGGCGAGCCGTCCTGGGACAGTCCCTGGGGGCCCGGACGGCCGGGGTGGCACATCGAATGCTCGGCAATGGCGTATACGTACCTTGGCGCCACGCTTGACATCCATGTCGGAGCTGTTGACCTGCTCTTCCCTCACCACGAAAACGAAATCGCGCAAAGCGAGGCCTTCACCGGCGAGCCGTTCTGCCGCTTTTGGGTTCACCCCGAACACCTGCTGGTGAACGGGCAGAAGATGTCCAAGTCGCTGGGAAACTTCTTCACCCTCCGTGACCTGCTTGACCAGGGCTTCCGTCCCCCTGCGATAAGGCACCAGTTGCTTACCGCCCATTATCGCAAGCAACTGAACTTCACGCTCGAAAGCCTGCGGCAAAGCGAAAGCACCATCAGCCACCTGTTTGCCTTCCTGCAACGGCTTCCCCAGTTGCAGTGTGAGCCGGGCCGCACGCAGGCAGCCACCACGGCCTTGGAGGAGGCACATGCTCATTTCGTTGCCGCCCTCAACGATGACCTCAACGTGCCGGGGGCGATGGCGGCGGTGTTTGAAGCAGTGAACCGGTTCAACCAGCTCGTCAGCACCGGCCGGCTCAAGGACGCCGACCGTGCTGCACTTCTTGACTTCCTGGCGGATGCTGACCGCGTGCTGGGCTTTATGGGTGAAGAAGTGGAGAAGGCAAGGGCGGGGCAGGCGCCGGACCTCGACAGCGAGATTGAAGCGCTGATCGCCGAGCGCAACCAGGCGCGTGCCAACAAGGATTTTGCCCGCGCCGATGCCATCCGCGACCAGTTGCGCGCCCGCGGCATCATCCTGGAGGATACGCCTGCAGGCACCGTGTGGCGGAGAGTTTAGCCCTTCGCCTGGCCGCCGACCAGCTTGCGGGCACGTTCCTGCGCCTTGGCGACCACTTCGGCCTCGTCAACGGCAGTAAAGCGGCCCTCGTGGAAGACGATCTCGCCGTCCACGATGGTAGTCCTCACGTCGTCGGCCCGCGCTGCATATACCAGTTGAGAGACAATGTTGTGAACAGGCTGCAGGTGCGGTTTTTGCAGGTCAATGATGGTTATGTCGGCACGTTTGCCCGCCTCCAGCGTCCCGGTCACCGCACCCAGGCCCAGCGAGCGTGCCGCGTCAACCGTGGCCATGCGCAGCACCGCCTCGGCCGGCACCGCCGTGGGGTCTGTGCTGTAGCCCTTGTGAATGATACCGGCAAGCAGCATCTCTTCGAACAGATCGAGGTTGTTGTTGGAGGCGCAGCCGTCGGTGCCCAGGCCTACGACCGCCCCCGCCTTCAGTAGCTTGGGCAGGGGCTGGAATCCGCTGGCCAGCTTCATGTTGCTCCCCGGGCAGTGGGCTATGCCCACACCGCGCCGCGCCAGGATCTCGATGTCGTTGTCATCAACGTGCACGCAGTGTGCCGCCAATACCTGCGCCTCGAACAGCCCAATGCTTTCCATGTGGGCGATGGGGCTTTCTCCGTGGGCCTGCAGGCTATCGCGCACCTCTTGGTCGGTCTCGGCCAGGTGAATGTGAATGGGCACGTTCAGCTCTTGGGCGTACTCCACTGCCTGCTGCAACAGCGAATCGGGGCATGTATATGGTGCGTGGGGGCCAAGCATCGGGTGGATGCGAGGATGGCCTTCGTCCAGCGTCTGCTTTACGAATTCCACCGCCTGGCGCAGCAAGTCCTCGGCGTTGGGCAGAAAGCCCAGCAATACCCCGGAGGGGCAGGCCCGTATCCCGCTGTCCATGGCAGCGCGGGTGGTGGCCTCGTAGAAATGATACATGTCGTTAAAGCAGGTCACGCCTCCGCGCAGCATCTCCAATGCCCCCAGCATCGCTCCCCAATATACGTCCTCTTCCGTCAATCTCAACTCCGTGGGCCAGATCTTTTCTTCAAGCCATTTTTGCAGCGGCATGTCATCGGCAAAGCCTCGCATCAAGGTCATCGCCAGGTGGGTATGGGCGTTCACCAGGCCCGGCAGTACGACACAGCCGCGGGCATCAATGACCCGCTCGGCGTCAGCCGGGGGCGCCTGGTCAGCCTCGCCCACGTAGCCTATGGTGTTGCCCTCTATGTCCACCACACCCCGCTCAATCACCCCCGCGCCCTCGACCATCGTCAGGACGATTGCGTTTTCAATGCGCAGTGATACCATTGCCTCACCCTGCCTTGTTGTTGTGTGCTGCATCACGTCTCGTTGCTGAGCAGGGTGCTCAGCCACGGATTATCGCGTTTTTCGGCCCCGATGGTTGTGGCAGGCCCATGGCCGGCCAGCACGCGCGTTGTGTCCGGCAGCCCGGCCAGCCTCATCAACGACTGCTCCAACGCCAGCTCGTCGCCGCCGGGCAGATCACAGCGCCCCACACCGCCGGCGAACAACGTGTCCCCTGAAAACAGCGTTTCCTCCACCAGCAGGCATACTGAGCCGGGTGTGTGCCCGGGCGTGTGCAATACCCGCACCGCCAGGCGGCCGACCGTGACAACCTCTCCATCCTCGTAGGTGCGGTGCAACAACGGCCAGCAGATGTTGCCGAACATTTCGGCAAGCGTTTCGGCATAGGCGTTGAGCATCTCCACCTCGGCCGGGTGCAGGTACACTTCTGCGCCGGTGGCGGCAATCAGCTCGCACAATGCCGCCGTGTGGTCGGGGTGGCCGTGCGTCTGGAAGATGGCCTCGATTTCCATTTCCAGTTCCTCTGCGGCACTGACAATCCGCTCCGGCTCGTCGGCGGCATCAACGACGAAACCCCGGCCCGTCGCCTCGCAACCAACCACGTAACAGTTGGTCTCCAGCGGTCCCACGGTCAAGCACTTTGTTATCATGACACTATGGCTCCGACGGCGTGATGTGTGCACTGGGTATATGGAAATTCGCCGCCGGGCAGCTTGGGGCCTTCCTTGGCATGTAAGACCAAGCTGCCCCCGTGTGCTCATCGCCTGCCCGCCGGCTTCGACTTGCAGCCGGCAGCCTGGGGCAATGGTGGAAGCTGGGAAACGGTGAAGACAGGCTGAAAAGCGGGAGAA
>JALGVG010000025.1 GCA_029819875.1 Candidatus Zipacnadia bacterium
CCCCCTACTGGTCAATAACCCTGCGGTCATTATGGGCCCTTCACGTGCTGGCAGAAGAGGGTTTCCTGTACGATAGCAGCATCTTCCCTATCAGGCGAAGTCTTTACGGCATTCCTCATGCCCCGACAGGTACATACAGGGTCAAGTGCAATGACGAGCAAGAGATAATCGAAATACCCCCCACAGCTTATCCAATTTGCGGACAGAACCTGCCCATTGCAGGAGGCGGCTACCTGCGGCTTATCCCATATAGCATCGTATTCCGGCTGGTACGAAAGATGAATTCCAAGGGGTTGTCTGCCATAATGTATCTGCATCCGTACGAACTTGATCCACGTGATGTAAAACCTCGCCATAGGGTGCGGTGTATCAGGTCGTTGGCCTCCCTTCTTTCCCAGCGGAGCAACCGCGCTGTCAATCCTCGAAAGATCCAGCAGTTGCTCCAAGACTTCGAGTTTGTTTCCATAGCATCTATCTTGAAGAAGACGCAAGTGCGTAATGTGGTGTGCATTGACGATTTGAAGGTCAAGAGGCGAGCTGCCCAATGACGCCACTCAAGCGCGACAGCAACAATTTCGACGGTGGCCGGCTGAGAATAGTCATCTTCACTGAGGAAGATGTTTTCTATCTGCCACCAGCAATTGACCAACTGCTACAAGAGTTGGGCGATCGAGTCCAAGCTGTAGTAATCGCCAGGAACCCTTTGCAAGGCCCTTTGTGGAGGGCGGCAATACGAGCGTTGAAGGTCTTTGGGCTAAGGGCGATGCTGTCATACGCAATCCGGATAGTCAAAGCGAAGATACACGACCTGTGGGCGATCGCAACTGGAAAGCCACCCTCTCATTCAGTAGCTGCAATATGTGCCAAATATCAGACTCAAGCGCTGCCCGCAGAGGACGTGAACGATCCTGAGTTTCTGACAAAGCTACGAAGCATAGGCCCGGACCTTATTCTGTGTGTGTCAGCTACGCAAGTGTTCAAACGACCCTTGCTTGAGTTGCCTCCCTGCGGATGCATTAACGTCCATAGCAGCCTATTGCCCAAATACCGTGGGTTATATCCTTGTTTCTGGGCCATGGCGAACGGCGAAACGCAAACAGGCGTATCAGTTCATTATATGATTCCCAAGATTGACCTTGGAAACGTCATCGCCCAGGAACGTTTGCGTATTGAGCCTTATGAAACACTCGATTCAGTAATGAAGAAGGCAAAAAAGCTCGCCGTAGACTTGTTGGTCCGAACCGTTGCAGAGATTGAAAGCGGCCGCGTCTCAGAAACTTCTATCGTGGCAGAGGAGGGGACCTATTATGGTTGGCCGACTCGTGGGGCATATCGTGAATTCTTGGCAAGGGGTCACAGGCTTTGGTAGTGAGAATTGTGCCTAACCCACAAAATCCCTCCGGGGGCACAAACAAGCGTTGCACTTTAAGCGTTCATGTACCTGCGTTTCGGCAAGCGAATCTTTGACTTCTTGGCGGCGTTGGCGGGATTGACGATAGTCGCCCTGCCCATGGCCGCTATCGCCCTGGCAATTTGGGTCACCTCCGGGCGCCCCATATTGTTCACCCAGTACAGGGTGGGCAAGGACGGCAAGCTGTTCCGCATAAAGAAGTTCCGCACAATGGTGGTCAGAGATACCCCTGACAGCAATATCACCGTCACAGGCGATGAGCGCATAACGCCTATCGGAAGATTGCTCAGGCGGTGGAAGCTGGATGAGCTGCCGCAGTTGTGGAACGTGTTGGTGGGTGAAATGAGCTTTGTCGGGCCACGGCCCGATGTCCCGGGCTATGCCGACAAGCTGCAAGGAGAGGCGCGGCGGATCCTGTCCCTGCGGCCGGGGATTACAGGGCCGGCTACTCTCACTTACAGGAATGAAGAGGAGTTGCTGGCCCAGGTTGATGACCCGATCCGTTACAACGACGAGGTCATCTTCCCCGACAAGGTACGCATCAATCTCAAGTACCTAGAGGAGTGCTCCTTCACCAAGGACCTGTATTATATCTGGAAGACGATTTTCCCCTGAACGCTTTCCCTGCCCTCAACAATCCAGCATTGATGTTTCGCGCGCGGCGGCGCGAAGTGCTTGTGTACGGTCGCGGGAGGCGCAGCCGCGGCACGTTCTACAAGGCGGGCCGCTGCTTATGCCAGTCGGTGGCCTGCTCGTAGGCGTAGGCGGCGCGGAGCAAGAGGTCCTCGCTGAAGGGTTTGCCTATGAGCTGCAGGCCGACGGGCTTTCCGTCGTCAAAGCCGCAAGGGACACTGAGGCCGGCGACGCCGGCGATATTGACTGGTATAGTGCAGATGTCGGCCAGCTTGAGGGCCAGTTGGTCGAACTCGCCGAATTTCCAGGCCGTGGTGGGCGAGGTGGGACAGACAAGCAGGTCATACTTTTCCCACGCGGTATCAAAGTCCTTCTTGATAAGGGTGCGAACCTTGAGCGCCTTGAGGTAGTAAGCGTCGTAGTAGCCGGTCGACAGTGCATAGGTGCCCAGCATAATCCGCAGCCGGACCTCCTCGCCGAAGCCCTCGCCGCGCGTCTTGGCGAACAGGTCGTAGATGTCGCTGACCGACCGGTTGGTGCGATGCCCGTAGCGTACGCCATCGAAGCGGGCCAGATTCGACGAACACTCCGCGGGGGCGATGATGTAATAGACCGGCATCGAGTAGTCAATGTTGGGCAGGCTGACCTCCTCGCATTCCGCACCCAGGTTCTGGAGGGTATCGATCGCCTCCAGCACCCGGGCCTTGACGCCGGGATGAATGCCCTGGCCGTATACCAGCTCACGGATGACCCCTATCTTCAGCCCCTCTATCCCTGCGTCGAGCGTCGCGACATAGTCGGGCACCGGCAGGTCGGCGCTGGTGGCGTCGCGCGGGTCGTGGCCGGCTATTACCTGCAGCAGCAGGGCGCAGTCGGTCACGGTGCGAGCAAAGGGGCCGATCTGGTCGAGGCTGGAGGCATAGGCGATAAGCCCGTAGCGGGAGACGCGGCCGTAAGTCGGTTTCATCCCCACAATGCCGCATAACGCCGCGGGCTGACGGATCGACCCCCCGGTATCCGAACCCAGCGCCAGGGGTGCTTCGCAGGCCGCCACGGCCGCCGCGCTGCCGCCACTAGACCCGCCGGGGACGGTCTCCAAGTCCCAGGGATTGCGCGTCACCTGGAACGCCGAGTTTTCCGTGGAGGAGCCCATGGCGAACTCATCCATGTTCGTCTTGCCAACAATCGGCATATGGGCTTGGTGGCAGCGTTCGATGACCGTGGCATCGTACGGCGGCCGAAAGTCTTCCAGGATCTTGGAACAACAGGTGGTGGGAAGGCCCTTGGTGCAAAGCAGATCCTTGACTGCAATGGGAACCCCGGCCAAGGGTCCCAGGGGTTCACCGGCAGCACGCTTTTCATCAATCTCGGCCGCCTTCTTCTCGGCCAACTCGCGTGTTTGGCAAACAAACGCCTGCACCCGGTCCTCCACGGCCTGTATGCGCTCATAATAACCGGCCACCACCTCGCGCGCTGAGATCTCACCGGCAGCCAGCTTTTTGCTCAATTCGTAAGCGGTCAATTCATGCAGTTGCAATGTCATTCCTCCACAAATGCCGCTACCTGCGGCACTTATTCCTCGATGATACGCGGGACCCTGAAGAATTCGTCCACGCCGTCAGGGGCATTGGCGATTACCTCGTCCACAGGCAATGAGGCCTGCACTTCATCCTCCCGGAAAACGTTCGTCATGGGAATGGCATGACTGGTGACCGGAACATCCTCGGTGTCGATCTTCTGCAACTGGGCAAAATATTCCAGGATGCGGTTCAGTTCGACGCCGATGCGGTCGAGTTCCTCGGCGGACAGATCAAGATGGGCCAACATCGCCACGTGACGTACTTCTTCAGGAGTAATGGCAGGCATAGATCCAGCCCCTTTTCTATGCGACTTTAAGTGTATGCCATCTTATCACAGCGCCATCTCCGAATCAAGCGATGCAAAGAAACTGCCAGCACAGAGGCAACCAGGCAAGCCCTGCGGGGCCCAATATGAAAGTATCCGGACGGTGCGCCGGCCCTGGCAATGCAGGAAACCGTCACCCACAGCACCACCGGGCGGTTTGACCACGGCACCACGCCTTTGCTACAATCTCCCAGATGCATTGAGGCAATCAGCTGGATTCGACGGGAGCGTGCCAACGATGGTCAAGGACATCATGACAACCGACGTAACCGTTGTGCATCCGGACGCGCCGGTGCGCGAGGCGGCCGAACTGATGGAGCGGCTGCACCACAGGTCTTTACCTGTCGTGGACGACGAGGGCCGGTTGGTGGGGATCATCTCCGAGCTGGTATTGCTGCGCATTGCCTTGCCCAGCTATACGGACAACATTCCCAATCTCAGCTTCTTGCCCGAGACAGACGTGCTGCCGGCAGAGAGAGTGGAGGACTTGACGGCGGCCAAGGTGAAGGACGTGATGCAGACAGAGGACCTCCCCACGGCAACCGAGGAGATGCCCATAGCGGAAGCCGCTCACATAATGCTTACACATGGCATCAATACGATGCCCGTTGTCCGCGAGGGCAAATTGGTCGGTGTGGTAAGTACGCGGGATCTGGTGCGAGAAATAGTGCATTCCAAACTGCAAAGTGGGTTGCAACAATAATGTCTTCCCCGGCGCTTCTTTCAACCATCATTTTCGTCGTCGTGTACGCGTTCATTGCCACCGAACGGATTCACAAGACCAAGGCGGCATTAGCGGGGGCGGCCTTGATGCTCGTGCTGGGGATTATCGACCAGCACACGGCCCTGCACGGCGCATACATCGAAAAAACAGAGACGCGCATCGAAGGCGTTGACTGGAACACCATCCTGCTGCTCATCGGGATGATGGTCATAGTCAACATCACCCGGCGCACCGGGGTGTTTGAATGGTTGGCGATAAAATGTGCCAAGTGGGGGCGCGGCTATCCCGTACGCGTGATGATACTGCTATGCATAGTGACGGCGGTTGTGTCAGCGATGCTGGACAACGTAACCACCGTCCTGCTCATAGCCCCGGTCATGATCCTGATATGCCGCTCGCTGGAGATTGACCCGGTACCGTTTCTTATCGCGGTTGTCATCTCTTCCAACATCGGGGGCACGGCGACACTCGTCGGTGACCCCCCGAACATACTTATCGGCTCTTCTGCAGGGCTCAGCTTCATGGATTTCGTCAAGGTTAATGCGCCGATTACGGTATTGATAATGATCGTTGCCCTGCTCAATCTTGGCTTGTTCCTTAACGCCCGGATACGCGTTAGCGATGAACAGCGTGCGCACGTGATGGCATTCGACGAAAGCCGGGCCATCACTGACCATACTTTGCTGCGGAAATCCTTGCTTGTCGTTTTCCTGACGTTCATCGGCTTCATCATCCATGGCTACTTGGGACTGGAGCCTGCTACCATCGCCTTGTCCGGGGCGGCGTTGTTGTTGCTGCTGCATCCCGAGGGCCCCGAGGAAGTGTTCCGGGAAGTCGAGTGGCCCACGATATTCTTTTTCATAGGCCTTTTCATCATGGTGGCCGCGCTGGTGGAAACGGGGGTAATCGGCACCGCCGCCGCCTGGCTGTTTGAAATAACGCGCGGCAATCTGGTCGCCATGGGCTTCGGACTTATCTGGATGTCAGCGATCATCTCCGGTTTTGTGGACAACATCCCCTATACGGCCATGATAATACCCATGATCCACGACATCGGGCGCGCACATGCCTTCGACGTAACTCCCCTGTGGTGGGCGCTGTCGCTGGGTGCCTGCCTGGGCGGCAACTTCACCATAGTCGGGGCGGCCGCAAACGTCGTAGTGGCAGGCTTCGCCGAACGTTCGGGGCATCCAATCACGTTCAAGCGGTACCTCAAGTACGGCATACCGCTGACGTTACAGTCTGTTGTAATCGCCAGCATTTATTTGTGGCTGCGGTTTCTCAGGTAGCCGTCGTTGCTGCCGAAAAAGACACCAGGTCCAAGGAAAAAGTTGTCACCGCCTTGACCTCTGGGTATACTAAAAGTATACTCAAGGTAATGTAAAGACAACATCAAAAGACAGGGACCTGGCATGAACCAGCGGCGGCTGTCCTTAAAAAAGGGCGGAGGTCGGCTGACGGCCGCCTTCGCTGTCGTTGTCCTGTTGCTGGCGACGACCTGTGCCGACATTGCCGGCCAGCAGCTCGGAGCCGGCCGAGTACTGCTTGACAAGGCAGGGCATGCCATAGCCACGGGCAACTATCAGGCGGCTGTCAAGATTCTGCGGCAAGCCGCCGACGCGGTGCCGGGCTGGGTGGCTGTTCACCAAAAGCTGGCGATAGCTTACCAGTACCTCCGCGACGAGTATAACGCCTGCGAGCAGTACAAGTGGCTGAGTCTCTACTCGATGGGGTACGATCCGGATGACACTTCCGGCTTGCCCGAGACGGTGCTGCTGGTTGCTGCGTGCGAGGCAAAAACGGCCTGGCTGGTTAACAAGTCGCGGCTGGAACATGGATTGAGCGTGTTGCAGTTGGAGCCACGGCTGAGCGTCGTGGCGCGCAAGCACTGCGAGGAGATGCGGGATTTGAACTACTGGAGCCACTATTCGCCCACGCCCGGCCGCCGAGACGTGCTGGAGCGTTTCAAGAGCGCATACCGGTTCCGCCCCCGCACTATAGCCGAGAACCTGGCCCGCCGCTGGGGCAGCAGGTATTGTCTGACACTGCGCAACATGGAGCGCACTCACAATGACCTGATGAACAGCCCGCATCACCGAGAGAACATCCTCCACCCCAAGCTCCGGCGCCTGGGTGTGGGCATTGCGGTGAACGCCAACGGTGATTACTGGCTGGGCGAGATAATGGCCAACTTCGGACCCGAGCATGGTGACGAATGAAGGAAATCATTGTCCGTACATTGCAAGACAGCGCCCGTACCAAGCAGCAGGCCGCCGAGCAAATAGCAGATGCCATCGAGCAGGCCGCACGCTTGATCATTGACAGCCTTGCGGCGGGCGGCAAGCTGGCATTGTGCGGCAACGGAGGAAGCGCAGCCGACGCTCAGCACATCGCCGGCGAGCTTGTGGGTCGCTTTCGGCGGGAACGAAAGGCGATAGCCGCCATCGCCCTGACTACTGACACCTCAATCATCACCGCTATCGGTAATGACTACGGCTTCGACCGCATCTTTGCGCGGCAAGTGGAGGCCCTTCTATCGGCTGGCGATGTATTGGTGGCTATTTCCACTAGCGGAGAGGCGGAGAACGTTCTGCAGGCGGTGCACGTAGCCCGCAAGCGAGGGGTCCGCTGCATTGCAATGACGGGAGCCTCTGGCGGACGACTGGCGGATAGTGTAGAATTATGCCTCAAGGTACCGTCCGATGACACGCCGCGCATCCAGGAAACGCATATCACCATCGGCCACATCCTCTGCGACCTCATCGAGGCGGCATTCACCCACTGACTCACCGGGGGTAGGCGCTCCGTGTGACCATGTCGCTATAGGCATTGATATCGGTGGCACGCGCATTTCCGTTGCCCTGGTCACCGCGGAGGGGACCATCGCCTATCTGCGGCGCGAGGCCACGCCTCGGGAGGGTGCCCAAGCCACGCTGCAGCGCCTGTACGCGTTGAGTGCCGACTGCCTGGACCGTGCACGCCAGCCGGTGGTGGGCATAGGCATCGGCTTCGGCGGCCCGGTCGACGTGGCAAGCGGTACGGTGCGGCGATCCCATCATGCGCCCGGATGGGCCGGGATGGAGCTGCGCACGTTGTTTGCCGAGCGCTTCAAACTGCCCGTTGTCCTGGAAAATGATGCCAACGCGGCAGGGTTGGGCGAGGCCTTGTTCGGGGCCGGACGGGCAGCGGATAGTTTGTTATACGTAAATGTTGGCACCGGAGTGGGCGGGGCTGTTATAATAAAGGGGCGAATACACAGGGGGGCGCATAGCAGTGCCGGCGAAATCGGTCACGTGGTGGTCAAGCCTGACGGCCCGACCTGCACTTGCGGCAAGCGCGGGTGCGTGGAGGCGCTGGCCTCCGGTGACGCAATAGGGCGGCGGGCGCGGGAGCGTATGGCAGCGGACGCTTCCGCGGCGACTGTACTGCGCAAGGTGCCGCCGGCAGAGCTCACCGGCTGCGTCGTGGGCATGGCGGCCGCACGAGGCGATGCCCTGGCCCGACAACTGATGACAGAGGCTGCCACGTGGCTGGGGATGGCCATTGCCGGGGCCGCCAACGTGATTGATCCGGAGGTCGTAGTCATCGGCGGCGGAGTGGCGGAAACAGGTGAGCCTTTCCTGGTGCCGCTGCAGGAGGCGTTTAAACGCTACGCCGTCGCGCCGCTGTCAGCGAGCACGCCGGTGGTCGCCGCCGAACTGGGTTACAACGCAGGGGTGGTCGGGGCCGCGGCTGTCGCATTTGTCGAGCTGGGTATCGTCAAGCCAAATTCAAGCATGTAGGCAAGCAAGGAGGATTGAAGATGGTGGATCTTAAGCCCCGGTGCGGGCTTCCGATCAAGTTTGACCCTGCTACAATGCAGGTCAGTTTCGGCAAGGAGATTGACGACCCGCTGTGCGGAACGCGGGAGCTGGATGCGCTGCGTCCCTTGCTGCTGGACCCGGATGCCTCAGGCCCGGAATGTCTGTACTGGATGTACAGGTACCTGTTCGCCAAGGGAGACCGGCCGCTGCTTCTGGGCAAGCACCGCCTGCGCTATGATATGAGCTGCTTTGTCTCGGGAAAGTTGGGACGCGAGTACATGAAAACCTCGGGCCACTATCATCCCCCGGTGTTCGAATACGGGGGTATCGGCTACCCCGAAGTGTACGAAATTGAACACGGCGAGGCCCTGTTCCTGATGCAGCGCGTGGACGATTTCAGGGCAGGTCCCGACGAAGTGAAAGTCTTGGATGTCATCGCCCTACGCGCCGGCCCCGGAGATAAGGCTATCATGCCGCCCGATTACGGGCACGTGACCGTCATCGTGGGTGACGAACCGCTGGTGATGACCAACTGGGTAAGCGATGACTTTTCCTCGTACTACGGCTCCACCGAGGCCTGTCGGGGCTTTGCGTACTATGTAGTTGACGAAGGCGGGGAGCCCCAGTTCGTACCCAACAAGACCTATAAGCGCGGGGTGCCGGAAATTCGATATGCAAGGCCCAAGGAAGTACCCGAGCTGGGGTTGACCAGGGATAAGCCAATGTACCTGGCGTGCAAGGAGAATCCCCACCTGTTCGCCTTTCTCAACCGCCCTTGGGATTTCGAACAGCTCATGTGGCAGGGCTTGTACATAGAAGAGGAGCGCTGAAACAATACAGGCACCGGTAGCGTGGCTACAGGGAGGCGAGGCTTGTGTCTGACAGGTTTGAACGTGAAGGTTTGTCGTTTGATGACGTGTTGCTGATACCCGCCAAGTCGGATGTGCTGCCCACCCAGGTGGACGTCTCAACCCGCCTTACTGCCGACATTCATCTGAACATTCCGCTGATAAGTGCGGCGATGGACATGGTCACGGAGGCCCGACTGGCCATCGCCATGGCTCGCGAGGGCGGCATCGGAGTAATCCACAAGAACATGAGCATCGAGGAACAGGCCCTGGAAGTGGACCGCGTCAAACGTTCGGAGAGTGGAATGATTATCGACCCGGTAACCTTGACTCCCGAACGGACTGTCCGCGAAGCACTGGAGCTTATGAGCAGGTATCACATCTCCGGTTTGCCCATTACGCAGGATGGTAAGCTCGTCGGAATTCTGACCAACCGCGATCTGCGTTTCGAGACCGACTTAAACAAGCCGGTCGGAGAGGCCATGACCTCGACGGGGCTCGTTACCACACGCGAGGGCACGACGCTGGAAGAGGCCAAGCGGATACTGCACGAGCATCGTATCGAGAAGTTGCCCGTCGTGGACGACAACATGGTGCTGCGCGGCCTGATAACCATCAAGGACATCGAAAAGATTCAACGCTATCCCAATGCCTGCAAGGACGAGCTGGGGCGCCTGCGGGTAGCGGCGGCTGTAGGGGTGACGGAAGACACGATCGATCGTGCCGCGGCCTTGGCCGAGCGCGGAGTGGACGCACTGGTCGTGGACACCGCCCATGGCCACAGCATGCGCGTGTTGAAGATGATAGAGCGCCTCAAGGAGCACGTGCCCCAGGTCCCGATAATTGCAGGTAACGTGGCGACCGCCGAGGGCTGTGCAGACTTGATAGCCGCCGGTGCGGCAGCGGTGAAAGTAGGAATAGGACCAGGTTCGATATGCACCACGCGCGTTGTCACCGGCGCCGGCGTACCGCAAATAACGGCGATTGCCGAGTGTGCGCGTGTGGCGGCCGAGCACGGCATCTCTGTCATCGCCGACGGCGGGATTAAGTACTCCGGCGACATTACAAAGGCGCTGGCGGCAGGAGCCGACGCGGTGATGATCGGCGCCTTGTTCGCAGGAACGGAGGAAAGCCCGGGTGAGACGATACTGTACCGCGGCCGCACCTACAAGGAATACCGCGGCATGGGTTCACTGGCGGCAATGGGACAGGCGGTCGGCAGCCGTGACCGCTATGGGCAGGAAGACATAGAAAGCCAGAAGCTGGTGCCCGAAGGGCTTGAGGGACGAGTCCCATACAAGGGCCCGCTTTCGGCAGTAGTGCATCAGCTCATAGGTGGACTGCGGGCAGGGATGGGATACTGCGGCGTTCACAACCTCCAGGAGCTGAAAACCAAGACCAAGTTCTGCCGCATCTCGGCTGCCGGATTGCGCGAAAGCCATCCGCACGATATCATTATCACCGAGGAAGCTCCCAATTACCAGATGCCGGACTGAACGCCTGCACTGTTGCTGTAAATTGACAGCGGCAGGCCGTCCGGCTTATAATTTTGCTGGGCCGGCAGCTATCAGTAAGCCTTATGTGCAGAAGGGCTGTCGGTTTGTGTGTTTGCTAAGGGGTAGTAGCATGGCTGGCGTACGATTGGTCGGACTGACAAAGAGATTCGGCGATATCGTGGCCGTAAACAACGTAACCCTGGAGGCCAAGGACGGCGAGTTTCTCGTCCTGGTGGGCCCCAGCGGCTGCGGCAAGACCACGATACTGCGCGTGATAGCAGGTCTGGAGGAACCCACCGAGGGCGAGGTATGGATCGGCGACCGCATGGTCAATGACCTGCCTCCCAAGGACCGCAACATCGCAATGGTCTTCCAGAACTATGCGCTGTACCCGCACATGACGGTATTCGACAACATGGCGTTCGCCCTCAAGATGAGCAAAGTCAAGCGCGAGGAGATAGTGGAGCGGGTACAACGTGCCGCCGAGATGCTCAATATCGAAAACCTCCTGGACCGACGCCCCCGCGAGCTGTCCGGCGGGCAACGGCAGCGGGTGGCACTGGGCCGGGCCATTGTGCGGCAGCCGGCTGTCTTCCTGATGGATGAACCGCTGTCCAACCTCGACGCCAAGTTGCGCGTCCAGACGCGCGCCGAGCTTATCAAGCTCCATCGCAGCCTGGGTATCACTACCATCTACGTCACCCACGACCAGACGGAAGCGATGAGCATGGGGGACCGCATCGCGGTGCTACGCGACGGGTGCATCCAGCAGGTTGACACGCCCATGCAACTGTACAGCAAGCCGGCCAACCGCTTCGTAGCCAGTTTTATCGGCAGCCCGCCTATGAACTTCCTGGACGCGACTATTGACGGCCAGAATGGCGACCTGTACGTGGATACAGGCGACATCCGCGTCAAGTTGCCCCGCGAATGGACAGCCAAGTTAGAGCAATACAGGGGGCAGCCGGTCATATTCGGCGTGCGCCCCAGCGACATCTACGAGCGTGCCCGCTCTCCGCTGCGTGACGCTAACGGCGCTACCACCATCACAATGCAGGTTGATGTCGTCGAACATATGGGCAGCCAAACGATCGTGTACCTGCGCAGCGGTGAGGATACCCTGGTCGCCACTGTGGACGGCACCACGGAGGTTCACGAGGAGGAGAGCATCGAGGTGGTCATAGATGCTTCCAAGTGTCACATCTTTGACACGAACAGCCAGATTGCCATCGTGTGAGGGCCGGCCCGCTTGTGTTCCTGTTCACTGAAGGCCTCCATCAAATGGTGGGGGTCTTTTGCCATCTGCAGTTGCCTGCGCGGGTCTGCAGCCGGCCGGCGACTGCCGCGCACTCACAACGGGGGCGGCTGCCCGGGCCACATTCCAACCGCTAGGCGGTTTCTTTCTTCCAGTTATTATGGCCAGTGAGGATACCGACGAAAAAGAGGCTACATTCTTCGACCACCTGGAGGAACTGCGCGCAAGGCTGGGACGCTCAATCCTGTACATTGTGGGCGGGATGGCTGCCGCATGGGTGTTTCGCAGTGGCTTGCTGATGTTCCTGGAATATCCAGCCCGCGTGGCGGCCCAGCGGGTGGGCATTGACCTGCCCTTCCGCATCTTCGAGCCTGCCGGCGGCTTTGTACTGATGATGGTAATCGCCCTGGTGGCGGGCGTGGTCATTTCGTCTCCGCTATGGTTCATGGAGTTGTGGCTGTTCATCGAGCCGGCGCTCAAGCCCCACGAAAAGCGCTACGTCATTTTCATGTTGCCGCTGGCGGTGGGCCTGTTTGTGGGAGGAGTGGCGTTCTGCTATTTCATCTCTCCGCGGGCATTCGAGTTCTTCTTCCGCATCAACCAGAGCATGGGAGTGGATGTCGAACTCACGCTCAAACCCTACCTGTACTTCCTGTTGCGCCTGTTGCTCGCTTTTGGCGCGGCCTTCGAACTGCCGCTGATCTTGATGTTCCTAGGTTACGTGGGGATCGTCAATTCGCGGTCTCTGGCGCGCTGGTGGCGCCACGCCGTGGTGGGCATTTTCATCTTTGCCGCCATCGTCACCCCGACAACCGACCCCTTCACCATGACCTTCATGGCAGTGCCGCTGATAGCCTTGTACGGCCTGAGCATTCTGCTGGTCAAAATCGTCGAAAAGCGCCAGAGCATTCAAACCACACAACAGGCCGTCACATCCAAGGCGGCAACAGCGGACGAGGAATGGGATTGGGAGGCGTTTTACGGCCCCCAACCCCCCGGCGGTGCCGGCGAGACGCAAGAATAGCTGTTGCCTGCGCCGGCCGGCTCGCAGCAGAGGTCATGCCCTGGACCGAGGTTTGCCGGACAGACAGGTGTCGCATCAACTGGTATGGACTTTTCCTTGTTTCTGGATGAAATTGAATCTGCAACCGACTACAAGGGGCAGATAGTCCACCGGGTTGAGTTACCGGCGCGACAGGCCCGTTACAAGGCTTTGCGCACACCGCTTCATCCCCGGGTACAAAAGCTGTTGGACGAAATGGGCATTGAGCGGTTGTATACTCACCAGGTGGAGGCAATCGAGGCGGCCTTTGCGGGCAAGAACGTGGTCGTGGTGGCCAGCACTGCAAGCGGCAAGACGCTCTGCTTTACCATTCCCCTGGCCCAATCTATTTATGAGCGCAATGCCAACCGCGCCTTGTTGATCTACCCCACCAAGGCACTGGCCCAGGACCAATTGCGCAAGCTGGCTGATTTCGGGGCGCAATCCGTCTTCAGTGCCCATACTTACGACGGTGACACCCCCACGGCCATGCGGCGGCGTATCAAGAGGCAAGCGCAGGTGGTTCTTACCAATCCTGACATGCTGCACGTGGGTATCCTGCCCTACCATCACACCTGGGCCGAGTTTTTCCGCAATCTCAAGTTCGTGGTGCTGGACGAGGTGCATACCTACCGGGGTGTATTCGGCTCCCACACAGCGAACGTGATGCGGCGGCTGCGGCGTATCGCCGGCCACTACGGGGCTGACCCTCAGTTTATCTGTTGCTCGGCGACGATCGGCAACCCTGCCGAGTTATGCCGCAAACTCACCGGCCTGGAATTCACGGTAGTCGACAACGACGGAGCACCGCACGGCCGCCGCCTGTTCGTAATCTGGCAGCCTCCGCTGGTTGAACGACGGGACAATCGCCGGCGCAGTGCGAACCAGGAGGCAGCCGAGCTTATGGCCCGACTGCTGCGCCGCCGGGTTCGCACCATCGTCTTCACGCTGGCGCGCAGCCAGGCCGAATTGATACTGCGCTATACCCGCGACAAGCTCGCACACTCCGACCTGGCCGCCAAGTTGATGGCCTACCGCGGCGGCTACTTACCCGCCCAGCGCCGTGCCATTGAAAAGCAACTGTTCGAGGGCCAATTGCTGGGGGTCGTCTCCACCACGGCGCTGGAATTAGGCGTTGATATCGGCGGGCTTGATGCCAGCGTGCTGGTGGGCTACCCCGGTTCCATTGCCTCCACGTGGCAGCAGGCTGGGCGTGCCGGTCGCAAGCTGCAGGATTCGCTTACGGTTCTCATCCTGCTGTCCGGAGGTATCCACCAGTACCTGCGCGATCATCCCCAGTACATTCTCGATCGCAGTGCAGAGCGCGTTGTCGTGGACCCCGGTAACAAGTTCATCCTCGCCGCCCACCTGATGTGTGCCTCGTACGAGTTGCCCATCAGCGAATCCGATGAGCAACTTTTCGGCCCTCAAACCGAGCCGATTCTGCAAATCCTGGCGGAACACGGTTACGTCGCCAAGCGCCGGCGGTGGTACTGGGTAGACGCCGATCTATACCCGGCCGGCCAGTTCAGCATCCGCAGCGCTTCCGGCGCCGGCTACGAGATTGTAGACGACAGCAGCCAGCAGCTGCTGGGCACCATCGACGAGGCCTCCGCGTTCAGGATGGTGCATCCGGGCGCCATCTACCTGCACGGCGGGGACAGCTACCTGGTCACCAGGCTAGATATCGAACAACGCATCGCGTACGTCAGGCCGACCCGGGCTCGTTACTACACCCAGCCGCTGGTGATGTCGGAAGTACGGGTGTTGTCCACTGAAAGCAAGCAGCAGTTATCGGCTACGGCCTGCTTGTGGCTTGGTGAGCTGTCAGTGTGCACAACCGTGGTGGGTTACCGCAAGCGGCGCCAAATCACCGAGCAGGAACTGGGACAAGAACCGCTGGACCTGCCCGCCCAGACATTTGACAGCATCGGTGCCTGGATAACCATCGGCAGCCGCGAGTTGCAGGCCCTGGCAGAGGGTGATTGCGATGTTATGGGCAGCCTCCATGCCCTGGAGCATGCGCTGATCGCACTGCTGCCGCTGTTCGCCCTCTGTGATCCGCAGGATGTCGGGGGCGTGTCTCATCTTCGGCATCAGGACACCGCAGCCCCCAGCATCATGATATACGACGGCTACCCCGGCGGTGTCGGCATCTGCGAGGTCGCTTATGACCGCTTTGGCGAACTGCTGCGGGCTACGGTCGAAACTATTGAGAACTGCCCCTGCGAGGAGGGGTGTCCCAGTTGTGTCCAGTCACCGAGCTGCGGGGCCGGCAACCAACCCCTGGACAAGCGGGGTGCTGTTATCCTGGGTAAAGCCCTTCTCCAGTACACGACGAAGGAATGAGTTAGCACAATGGCTGTTGACTTGCACATTCACTCTACAGTTTCCGATGGCACGTTGACACCGCAGCAGATAGTCCAAGAAGCGCTACAGATAGGACTTTACGCGATTGCGCTGGCCGACCATGACGCCGTGGACGGTATCGAACCGGCTCTGCAGGCCGCCCGGGGGACGAATCTGCTGGTACTGCCAGCAGTGGAGATCAGCACGGAGGTCGGCAACACCGAGGTGCACATTCTCGGCTACTATATTGACTATCATGATGACACGCTCCTTGACCTGCTGCGGCGCATCCGCGAAGACAGGCAGCAGCGGGCACAAAAAATGGTGAATAAGCTCAACCGACTTGGGGTAAAAGTCAGTTACGAGGCAGTGGCTGCCCGGGCAGGGACGGGCAGTGTGGGGCGCCCTCATGTGGCAGCCGCCATTGTGGAGGCCGGCTATGCCGGCAGCCAGGAAGAAGCCTTTGCCCGCTACCTGCGCCGAGGCAGGCCCGCCTACGTGCCGCGCTACAAACTCACCCCGCGGCAGGCGGTGCAACAGGTGCGGGCAGCCGGCGGCCTGCCGGTGCTGGCCCATCCGGGGCTCGTACACCAGGACAGCATAATCGACCGGTTGGTGCCTGACGGACTTGGCGGAATAGAAGTGTACCACGTAAACCACAGTGCATCCGAGGTCAGCAAGTACCGGGATATGGCCGTCCAGCGCGGGCTGATAATCACCGGTGGAACGGATTCCCACGGCCCCGGCGGCCCCAATCCCGTGCCCATCGGCGCGATCGAGATCCCTGACGAATGTGCTGACGCCATACTGCACTGGGCGCGTGCACATGGGCGCTTGTGAGCGAAAAAAACGCACGAATCGACAAGATATCTGTGCGATCAGGTAGGAATGAGGGCGCGGCGGGCGAATATCTACGACAGCCAATAGTGAATAAAATCGTGCAAAAAAAGGACTGTACGGGGAACCTGATGCGGTCTGAGGTGTTAGTAAACTCAGAATTGGTTGAAAAGCCGGCCGGCAACAAGACGAATACAGGCGCCGCGAACTGTGACGACAGCAAGCTGGTATTGGCTGCACAACAGGGGGAGGGAAGCGCCTTTTCTGCGCTCGTTGACAAGTACTACCGCAAGGTGTATGGCCTCCTATACCAGATGTGCGGTGCGATTGATGCCGAAGACCTGACCCAGGAAGTGTTTCTGCGCGCCTTGACGGCATTGCGCAAGTTCCAATTCCGAGGACAGGCAAGTTTCCGCACCTGGTTGTACAAGATAGCAATGAATACGGCCATCAACGAGCTGCGTCAGCGCAAGCGACGGCGCGCGTGGGAAAGCTACTCGTTGGACAAGAACATCGAACTGGCGGACGGGTCGGTAGAGCGCAATGTACCCGATGATGCCGATACCCCACAGGATGCCTTGGAACGCGGCGAGCAGCAGGCAGTGGTGTGGAGAATCCTGCATGCACTGCCCGCCCGGCATCGTCAGGTGCTGGTACTCATAGACATCGAAGGGTTGGAATATCAGGAGGTTGCCCAGATCCTGGGTTGTCCGTTGGGAACGCTCAAGTCGCGAGTAGCACGCGCGCGTTCGGCCTTTGCGGCCCGGTACGAGAGGTTTTACAAGGGAGGGACATTGCCGCGGTAGCGCGAATAGTCCATGGGATGCGAGGAAAGCACATGAAATGCGAGCGAGTAAAGGCAAAGGTTCATTGGTACGTCGCCGGCGCACTGTCGAGCCGCCAGGCACGGGCAATTGAGCAGCACGTGAGCCAGTGCCCGGACTGTGCCAAGGCCCTCGCCGAGGCAAAAGCCATCCCGCAGTTGCTCAAGAACCTGCCGGTGCCACAGCCACACCCTGACCTGGCGGCGCGTATTGATGCCGCGGTACGCGCACACGCTGCCTCCAGGCCGGTCGCGGCCCGCCATCTGAAGCCGGCATTGGTCGCCGCGGCTGCCTTGGCAGTGGCGATTATCGCCGTGTTGGTGGTTCCTCTCGTGCACCGGCCGTTGTCCCTCAACGCAAGCTCTCCAGCGACATCGCGCTTTGCGGCAACTCCTCCGGCTACGACCGACACGCCTGCGCGACCATCACCCGGGGCAAGAACCCGACCGCCGGTACCTGCCGACTCGTCACGCCTGGTCCGAAGGGCAGCGCCTGGAGCCGAGAGCAGAGCCAGGCGGCTGATGTCTGCCGGAGCTGGTATGCGATTTGCCGCGGCAAAACCGCAAAATGTGCCGGCACCAGGCGCTCCGACCGCAGCGGCGCGGCCAGCGCACCAAGATACGCTGGCGCCGGCAGAACTGGGCTGCAGCACTGCAAGCCAGGACCTACGTACCGTGGCGACGATCGCGGCTGCACCTGAACACCTGGTAATGGCTTCACAACGGATTTCACAGTTGCCGACTACGGTCCAACCGGCCACACGGCCGCGGCAGGCGGCGGGCCTGACGATATCCGGAGAGATAGCCAGCGGACTGATTGCCGCGACATTGCTTAACGAATACATTGAAAAAAACGTTATAGAGACTACTGACACCGCCTTGGCGATAGCCACCTCGGTGCCGACGGTGCCCACCCTGAGCATATCGGATACGGCGGTGAAGGTCGGAGAATGAGCGTGACGAGGGCCTTTAGACCATTCCTGTTGGCAATTACGCTTGCAGTCGGCTGCATGGCCGGTGCAGCAACCACGGGCGAAGACACCTCCGCGCCCGCACCCGCCCAGGGCTTCGTGAACCTGCTTATGGGAGCCACGGAGTACCAGCGGGAAGCGCTGGTGCGCCTGCTCAACAACAAGTATCCCGATCTGTCTATTGAAATGACACAAATCGTCGGCGAGCTGGAGCCGAACCTTGTCGGCGATATTCAGCAAGCCATAGAGGAATTGCTTGTCACCAAGTATGAAGGCGTGGGGCGGTACATTCAGCAGCAACTGCTGGCGGCCCCGCAACTACAGCATACCGTCGAGCAAGTCATCGCGCAGCAGTACCCCTCCCTTATTGATGACCTGCAGGCCCTGCCTTTGCCCCCGGGGCCGGACCGCGCCACTGCCGTCGGCAAACTCATCCAGGAGAAATACCCGCAACTTCTCGTAGATGTCACCACCGCCGTCAAGGAGAAATACCCCGACCTGCTGGCCCGCGTTCAACAGCGGGTACTGGCCAAGTACCCGGGGTTGATTATCGACATCACACAGCTTATTCTGCGCAAGTATCCGGGGTGTACGTTAAAGCTGATTACAGTGCTCAACCAGAAATACCCTGAGCTGATTGGTGAAGTGATAAGAATTCTGACCTCCTCTCCCCCATCCTCTGCAACAGCAACTACCGCCGAAAGCGCCGCAGCGGCACCGGCTGGGCCGAGCGCCGAAACACCTAGCGGTGAAAACGCTGCTTCGAGCCAGTAGTCAATCTCTCCCTTGTAGTGAACCAGCTCGATGCCGATACCGCGCCGATTACATGTCCGCGGTACAGCAAAAACAAGCCGGGGACAGCGTCTTGTTGCATCGCCGTCCCCGGTGGATTCGTATTCGCCCGGTTTGCAGCCGCTCAAGTGCGTACAAGCCGCGGCATCGCCGTGCCTTACTCTTTGTTCGAACCGCTCTTTGTGTCGCTTGACTTGCTCTCTGTCTGCTGGGAGCCAGTGCTGTCCTTGGATTTCGGGCCGTTGCGCCCATAGTCGGTTACGTGGAAACCGCTGCCACGGAAGATAATCGCCGGAGGACTGAAGATCCTGTGCACCTTGCCGTTACAGCCCGGCTGCTGGCAGCGTTCAATCGGCTTGTCGTTGAAACTTTGGCGTACTTCAAAATGGTGACCACACTTGCTGCACTCGTACTCGTAAAT
>JALGVG010000026.1 GCA_029819875.1 Candidatus Zipacnadia bacterium
CCGGGCTCGGTAACCAGCAGGCCGTGGTGTTCGCCCTCGCTGATGACTTTCCGCCCTCCCATTTCAACCTCGCTGAGCGTGCGGAACCTTGTCTTGCTGATTCGCGCGCGGACGACGCCGGTGTCTATGAAAATGTCTTCGCCCTGTTCGGAGACCTGCACGGCTTGGGCCGGCGGCGGGGCCGGGGGCTGAACACTGTTGCCGTATTCAAGAATGAACTTCGCCGCTGCATTGGCCGTCACACTGACTGGTATGCTCACAAGCAGCCAGCGAACGGAGCCATCCGGCCAGCGGGCTGTTACCGATGCCTGGCAAGGAACGGGCCGGCTGTCAACGTCCAGGATGCGGACATTGTCGGGACTGACAAGCTCGCCAATCTTGCAAGGGAAGCCGAAGGTTACGACCTCCCCCTCTCGAGTTATGCCTGCACATTCGCGGACCTCGAAGGAGACCGCCCGCCTGTCCATCGTGCCGCGGGCGATGGGCAGTTTTTCGGCAGCAGCGGCGGGGACGGCCGGCTTGTCGTATTCCAGCACGTACTCGGCCTGCGGATCGCGGTGGGCGATGAAGATGCGCGGTCCCGCCGGGAAGACGAGGGCCTGGCCGGGGCCGGTGAAGGAGGCCAGATCATCCACCAGTTCCAGTGGTTCTTCATTGCACAGGATGCGTGCGCCGCTCCACTGCACCTGGTGGGGGTCAAGCAGCAGCGGGCAGTAATCCACCTCGTGGGCCGACCCGAAGGGGCCCTCCAACTTGCACCATGGGCCAAGTAAGAGGTGTTCCATTATGAGAGTCAACTCCTCCCACGGCGGGAATCGGTAGCAGGTTATCGGAGCAAGTAGAAATTCGCCGCTGCCAGTCACGAACCTGCGCGCTGATACCAAGAAGCGCTGTTGCTGTTATTGAATTACAGGAGGAGTTGTGATATAGACAGAACAAGCCGGCGCGGCTGTGGAAGGTGGAGACCGCGTCGTTGACCTGTAGGGGGCCGTTTGATATACTATTGAGGCCCTGGTTGCCAATACATCAAGGGGCCTGGTTATGGGGCGGCCCACAACAGGTAGCCCATGAAGCAAGGCAAGCGGGGTGAACTTCCCCGGTAAAGAACAGCAAGCTTCCAACAAGTCTTTCCCTTATGGGCAGGTTTTTTTGCGGACAGCAGGCGGTAACCCGATCCCGGGCGGAGGGTCGAAGGAGCATAAACTTGTGTCCAGCGTGGGCCTGGGTTTGCGAACAAGGCTGCTAGACGGGAGGCAGGGGCGATGATTCGCGCCGAAGGTTTGACCAAGTACTACGGATTACACCCGGCTATCATTGATGTATCATTCGAGGTGGCTGAGGGGGAGATTGTAGCGTTCTTGGGGCCTAATGGCGCCGGCAAGACGACTACCATGCGGATTTTGACCGGCTACATCCCCCCGACTTGGGGCATGGCCTCGGTGGCCGGCTTTGACGTGGTCGAAGAGTCGCTGGAGGCGCGTCGCCACATCGGATACATGCCCGAGATTACGGCATTGTACCCGGACATGCGTGTCCGACAATACCTGCGATACGCCGGCCGGCTGCAGGGGATGGGGGAGCGGGAATTGAGGCAGCGAATCGACTATGTACTCGACCTGTGCGCCCTGCAAGAGCGGGCCGACGCAATCATCGGAACCCTGTCGCTGGGGTTCAAGCAGCGCGTAGGAATCGCCCAGGCCTTGCTTCATGACCCCCCGGTGTTGATTCTGGATGAGCCGACGGCCGGGTTGGACCCTAACCAGATAGTGGAGGTCCGTCAACTGATAAAGAGCCTGAGCGGCGAGCACACGGTGATGCTGTCCACCCACATCCTCCCCGAGGCACAGATGACCTGCGAGCGGGTCATCATCATTAACCACGGCGAGATTGTCGCTGTTGACACTCCGAACAATCTTACCGCCCAGCTTCGCAACGTGCAGACACTGGTGGTGCAGGTGAGGGATGACAGCGACAAGGTGGGGCGGATGATACTGGACCTGCCGGGGGTGGTGGCGGTGCGCGAGGGCGAGCGGCGCGGTGAATACCATGTCGATACAACCGTCGAGAGCGACCTGCGGGCGGACCTTGCCGAGTTTATCGTAAAACACGGTTGGGGGCTGCTGGAGTTGCGGCCGGTGGAGATGTCACTGGAAGACGTGTTCCGGGAGTTGACAACGGTGGAGGAAGCTCCCGCCAAGAGCGCATAGCAGCTGAGCGCGTCACTTTACGTGCAAGCCGGGTGATCAAGGATGGCAGCAGATAAGCAACAGGTACAAGATGAGGCCGTAGCAAGCCTGCAAGTCGGGGAACTACGCACCCCGGCATGGGTTTACCTGGTTGCGGCGGGAGCCACGGCGCTGATGTGGTCGCCGTGGTGGAAGCAGATAAAGGAATGGGATCTTGCGGCCTGGCTGCCCAACGTGCTGGGGTTCATCCTGGTCTTCTCGGTGGTGAGCTTTCCGGCGCCCTTTTCTTGCTGGGCTTTTCGGGATTGATTTTCACCTACGTAACGTGGAACCCGAGCCCGCCGGCCGAGCTGGGGGACTTGCTCAAGACGATGGTCTTTTTGTCGTTGATGGTCACACCCATCCTGACCATGAACACGCTGGCCCAGGAGAGGGCCTCGGGCACCATCGAGCTGTTGATGACGCGGCCGGTACGGGATTCGGAGGTGGTGTTGGGCAAGTTCTTGGCCGTAACCGTGCTGTATCTGGCCATCATATCGGTCACCTTGGTGTACGCGCTGTTTTTGGGTGTGTACGGCGACCCTGACTGGGGGCCGGTCATGAGCGGCTACCTGGGCCTGGTGCTGGCCGGCATCTCGTTTTTGGCCCTCGGCGTGCTGGCAAGTTCGCTGGTGGCCAGCCAGGTAGCTGCCGCCGTGATCGGGTACGTGTTTTTGTTGCTGGTGTGGCTGATTGGCTGGATCCATCTTTTCACCAAGGGCACAGTGGCCGAGGTGACACGGCATATCTCGGTGTTCGAGCATGTCATGAAGATGACTGATGGCACAATTGACAGCCGTTCAATTATTTTCCTGCTGAGCATCACGGTATTTGCGCTGTTCATGGCGATACGGGTGGTCGAGAATCGGCGCACCATATAAGGCAGATCCGGCAATGAGTACGCCGCACGACAAGACGGGCAGGTGGATATAGATGGCTTCCGAGGACAAGCAAGACAGCCGCGAAGGGCAGGAATCGGCGCGTCGGCGCACGGCCGTGGATCCGCGCTTGGCGGTCCGCCTTCAGCGCACGGCGCTGGAGATTGCCTCGCTTATCGTGGGTTGGGGCGGGGTGGCAATGCTAGTGGCAGCACTGTTTTGGTGGGCGACTATCAGGTCGCTGACGGTCCCCATCATTGTCTTGCTGGCGGTGGGAGGGGCCGGCGTCGTCTTCTGGGTAGCGGCAAACTTCGCGCAGGTGCGCAGGACGATGGGGCGGCGGCAGTTCCGCGCAGGCGTCAACTCCACGGCATTTACGGTCTTCGTGCTCGGTATCCTGGTGCTGTTGAACTTCGTCGGTTACCGTCACCATGTTGTCAAGGACATGACCGAGGCCAGGATCCACTCGCTGTCGGAGCAGACCATCGAGGTGCTCAAGGGGTTGGACAAGGATGTGGAGTTCCTGGTGTTTCTGACCCCCGAGTCGCAACACTCGCCGGCCGGCGCCAAGCTGATGGACTACCTGAATGAATATGTCCGCCATTCGCGTCACGTCAAGTTGAGCATCCACGATCCGGCGGTGGAGCCGGAGCTGGTTGAAAAATACAAGAAGTACGACATGCTGACGATGAGCGCCTCCTCGGGGCGCGCGCCGACCGCCATCGTAGTGCAGTGCGGGGACCGGCACAACACGGTATCGGGCAGCGCCGAGGCGGATCTTACCAGCGCGATCCTGCAAGTGACCACCAAGGAGAAACCGAAGGTTTACTTCTTGTCAGGGCACGGGGAGTGGCCGCTGGTTGATCCCAGCTCCAACGGCGGAGATTTGAGCAACCTGAAGCGGACGCTGACCTCGCAGCAGTACGAGACTGCGACGCTGATACTGGGCAAGATGAAGAAGCCCGAAATCCCCAAGGACTGCACGGTGTTGGTCATCGCCGGGGCCACTTATCCGATACCCGAAAAGGAGATGCAAGCCATCAAGCGGTATGTTGACGGGGGCGGCAAGCTGCTGATAGCGCTCAACTGCGGGCCGCTGGGCACCGCAGGCGAGCCGCCGTCGCCGGATTTCAGCGAAATACTCAAAGAGCACGGCATCGAAGTGCAGCGCGGGATGGTCATAGACGTGGCCAACGCCGCAGGGGACCTGAGGGTGCCGGCGATAACCAACTTCGAGGACCACCCCATCGTCAACGGCCTGCAACTGGTGGTATTGCCGACAACCTGCGCACTGAAGATAACGGAGACGCCGCCGCCTCCGGCCTATCCGGGAGCGCCGCCACCGCCGGCGCAGAAGGTGAAGGCGCTGCTGAAGAGTTCGTCGCGCTCATGGCTTGAGACCTCCAGCAATCCCAAGGACCTCGGGCCCGGGCCCGGCGAACCGCGCGGGCCGCTGGTGCTGGCGGCAGCCGTGGACGAGGGGGCAAGTCCCCCTACACCACCGGGGCTGCCGGAGGCGCCGCCGTCGGACACCTCGGCGGCCAGGATCGTGGTGTTCGGCGATTCGGAGTTCCTGACCAACCGCTACAACGAAGTGCGGATGGGGCTGTGGGGGAACGCCGACATGGCGGCCAAGAGCATCGCCTGGCTGGCGGCGCGCAAAAACCTTGTGTCAATCCCGCCCAAGCGGGAGATGCCGCGCTTCCTGAGCATGAAACGCTCGCAGAGAATGCTGGTGACCATCGTCTGCGTGGGCATCATTCCACTGCTGATAATAGTCAGCGGAGCTGTTGTGTGGTTCATGCGCCGCAGGGGGTAGGCAGCAATGAAACAATACCGGGCGACAATCTTGATGGGCGTCATCTTCATGGGCTTGCTGGTGTGGGCACTGGCCACCCAGCGCGGACGCGTGCCCGCCAAGGAGGAGATATTCCGCCTCCAATACGACCAGGTTACGAAGCTGCAGGTCGTCCAGGGCAAGGCGGAGGAAGGCAGCAACAAGAAACCGGGGGCGGTTGTGACCCTGGAAAAGCGCGGCAAGGACTGGTACCTGACCCAGCCGGTCGAGGGACTGGCGGATCCGACGAGGGTGCGGCAGATGGTGGAGGAATTCGCCAAGCTGCAGGCAAATCCGCGGCCTGATGCCGACCCTCAGAAGAAGGAGTACGGCCTGCAGGAGCCGGTGCTGACTGTCACCGGTTGGTGGGACGAGGGGCGGCAGCATGCAGTGATAAAGCTGGGAGCGGAAGCGCCCATCGGGGCGAAGCGCTACGCGACAATCGAGGGCCGCAAGGGCATATTCCTGGTGCCCAGCTACTTCAAGGTCGCCATGGACAAGTCGGTTGACGACCTGCGCGACCGCAAGTTGACGCGCATCGAGCGCGCGGATGTTGACGAGATAACGATTGCATTCGATGACAAGACCGTGACGGTGCGCCGACAGGCCAAGCCGGCCGCAGAGGATCAAGAGGCCAGTTGGAGGCTCGTCTCACCCATCGAGGCCGAGGCTGACGAGCAGGCGGTGGGAAGCGTCATCCGCGCCATTGTAAATGCCGAGGCCGTGGACTTTGCGCCGCTGCCCAAGTCGGCGGCTGACTACGGCCTTGACAAGCCCCAAGTCACCGTTACCCTGCATACACCTCAAGGGGGCGACGAGACGTTTGTCTTCGGCAAGCAGCAGGAGAGGGCCGTCAAGAAACGCTGGGGGGAGGGCACGGAAACCAAGAGCGTGGTTTACGCCCAAAAGCAAGGCCGTAACGAGGTGCTGTTGCTGGAGCCGTACATAATAACTGACGTTCGGAAAAGCGAACTGGCGCTGCGGGACAAGCATATAGTGAAAATCTCCCAGGATCAGGTGACAGGACTGCGGGTGCAAGCACAGGAGCGGTACAGTTTCCAGGCGACCAAGGCGGGGGGCAAATGGAAACTGACAACGGCCGGCAGCGGCGTGCGCCTCAACACGTCAAAGATAAACACCATTTTGTGGGACATTGAGGACATGGAGGCCGTTCGATACGTCGAGGAGCACCCCACCGACCTGGGCAAGTACGGGCTGGAACTGCCGCGGGTTGTCATAGAGCTGACGGTGCGCGGCCGGCGCAGCCCATTGAAGCTTTACTTCGGCAACGAAATCAAGGACAATGCCACGGTGTACGTGCGCACCTCGGAAAGCGACCAGGTATACACGGTGAACGATACAATCATCACCGACCTGCCCACAAGCCTCGAAGAGCTGAAGGAAATTGACTACGGTGTGCAGTCCGGCGTTCCCGGAAATGAATGAACAGGCACGGTGGGCCGGCGCAAGGTGTCAGGTGAGACGGTAGGGCGAATGACATCACCAGGACCGTGAGGATTCAGAAGGCGGAGGTGTGGCAAAGATGCGGGTAGCATTGCAACTGCAGGGAAGCGTGGACGAGGAGAAGTGGCGCGAACTGAGCAGCCGGCTGAAAAGCCGGCACGGCAAGCGCTACTGCGTCAACGACAAGGGCGAGGCGCACTGGTACGTATTCCTGGATGGAGAGCGGCCGCAGGTGGAGGAGGATATAAGAAACCTGGCACAGTTGGGGCCGTGGCAGCGCATCGACCGGCTGCCGTTCGAGGAGTGCCCCCATGCCAAGCTGATGCCGGTAGTGTATAACAGCGAGCCGCTGATGGCCTACTGCCTGGCCAGGAGCTGGCAACGCTGCCGGCCCGAGGCGTGCGAATTCTGTCCCGAATTTCCCACCTTCTACGACCCGCAAACAGTCATCGAGTTGGAATACGAGGGATATTGGTCGTCACCGCAGCGTTCGAGCGAAGCGTAACAAGCGGCAGCCAACCGCAGGCAGAGCTAGGCGCTGTGATCGCGGGGCTTGAGGCGCCACACTCCCAGCAGCATGAAGGCGGCGGCGAACACGCCGGCGGCCCACACCCACCAGACGCGCCGCCAGGCGTTGCGCACACCCACAGTTTCCCCCCACACGTCCATCAAGTGGCCTGACAGGCCGGTAGAAATTGCTCCACCCATGTAACCCATGGCATCGACAAAGCCTGCCGCCCCGCCGGTGGTATGTACGTCGCTGGCATCAACGACCAGGGCGCTGGCGATGATGCTGGCAGGGCCCTGGCTAAGGAAACCGAGCACGGGCAGGGCGGCGGTGCCGGTGGCGGGACTGTAAGCGGTCAACCCGGGCATCATGGCGAACATGACGGCACTCAACAGCAGCGTAGCGACAAGCAAGGGGGCACGGCGGCCGCTGAACCAGCGATCCGTCAACCAGCCCAAGGTGACGGCTCCGGCAGCGCCGAAGATGGGCATTAAGGTCGCCTTGGCCGCGGCTGTGCCGACGCTGAGGCCCCCTTGCTCGGCCAGGAACTGGGGCAGCCAGTCGAACATGCTGTGGGTGCCGACTGACAGGAGCATGAGGGCAAGGCCGGCATACCAGATGGCCGGCCTTGTGAAGGTCTGAACCAGTCCGCGCCGCAGGCTGGGGCGATACTCGGCAGGATGTGCAGCGACAAGCCCTACATCTGCAGGCGTGCGCCGCCACAACAACAAGCTGCCCAGCCCCACCAGCGCGAAGAGGGCCGCAGGCCCCCAGAACGCCCAGCGCCACCCATACCGTTGCGCCAGCAAGCCGGCTATTGCCCAACTGACGGCATTGCCTACCAGGTACGAAGTGCTCAGCCAACCGGCGCTGCGGCCGCGGTCCGTGAGTGGATACCAGTTGGCAAATATGTGCATCACCGAGGACCAGCCGCACGCCTGAAAGGCGCCATTCAGCAGCCACACCAGTTGAATGACCCGGTAGTTGGCGGTAAAGCCGACGACCGCGTTGGCGGCTACCGACCCGCAGACGCCAAGTATGATCATCACGCGGGGACCGAACTTGTCGGTGAGCTGGCCGTTGACCACTTGCCCGAAGCCATACACCAGACGAAAGGCGGTCAGGGTCTGGCCCAATTGGCTCTTGGTCAGATTCAAGGCCGTCTGCATCGCCTTCTGGGCACCAGCCCAGTTGACGCGGCACAGGTAAAAGCTGGCATAAGTAAGCCAGATGCCGGCGAAGACGCGCCTGCGCCAATGCAGATAACAGCGGCGGCTTTCTTCTTGGTGTGGATTATATTGAAGCATGTTGAACCTGTTGCAGTAAGTCTTGTAAAGCGATGGGTACTGGTTCGGCTGTCACCGAGGTCATTCCTTCCTCAAGCCAAGAAGGCCGTGTGGCGCCGGCCCGTGCAGGATATTGCCGGCGGAGCCGGGAAACAGGCCAGCAGCGGCCGGCCGGCGGCATGCCGGCAGAAGCAGACAGCAAGCACCTACGCCGCCGGTGCAGTCTGCGGCTGGATTGAGGTGCAAGAATTGCGGAAGTTAGTGTCAGCAGGCGGAGTTGTCGTGGCGATGACCGCTGAAGGACCGCGCGTGGCGGTGCTGCACCACCGCCAGTGGGACGAGTGGCGGCTGCCCAAGGGAAAGTTGAAGGCCGGGGAAAGTGCACAGCAGGCAGCGTTGCGGGAGGTGGAGGAGGAGCTGGGTGTGCAGGCGCAGGTTGTGCGCCCGCTGGGCAGCGTCTCGTACGATTACCGGGACCCTTACGACGGCCGGCCGGTGACAAAGCAAGTGCAGTTTTTCCTGATGACCACTCCCCGGATTGTCAGCGACGCCCTGGAGACAAAGACCTTTGACGAGGTGGCGTGGCTGCCGCCTGAGCAAGCCGCCGGCAGGCTGACGTTCAGCAGCGAGCAAGCGATGGTAGCCAAGGCAGCAGCGGCGCTGGAAGGTGACACCACCCTGCGCCGGCCGGCCCCCCTGCAGTAGACCCCCTTTATTGTGTGTCGCTGGGCACCAACGCACCCCTGTTTTCATCCTTCGGCTCAAGGCCTGGCTTCGAGCTGCCGATATGGTCAGCACCGGGCTTCGGACAGGTGTAAGACCTCGTGCTGGAGACGAAACCGCCATGATGAAAGGAGGCAGCAAAGTGTTCAAGGAGCTTTGGAAGGATGAAGAGGGCTTGACCACCGTTGAATACGCACTGTTGCTTGTGCTGGTGGTGATAGTGGCCATCACCGCGTGGACCACGCTGGGCCAGAACGTTCAAAGCAAGGTCGAGCAAGTCGCTGGCAACATCGCGGGCACCTAGGGCGGGCCGCAGGGGTTTGGTCGCGCGCAAGCAATGCACAACGTCCACCGGCAACTGGTGAGCAGCAAGCAGCATGCGTCACAGGCCGAGAGCACCCCTCTCGGCCTGTAGCCAACCCCCCGGGCGCCGTACGATCGCCCAGGGGCCGATGCCTGCCGCAATGCAGGGCTGTAAGAAGCGATGGTTTACCGCCAAGACAGCGAGTTCTCAAGGGGCTATACACGGATGCGGCAGAGGGCAACCATCAACTTCGCACAAAGAGGCGTTTACGCCGTCGAGATGGCGCTGCTTATCCCCGTTTTGGTGCTGTTGCTGTTCGGCATCATTGAGGTGGGGATGTTGTTCAACAGCGTGTCGATTATCAAGGCCGGTGCCAGGGAAGGGTGCAGGCTTGCCGCTATCGGAGCAACTACATCGCAGATCGCGACGCAAGTTCAGACGGTATGCGCCGGCCTGGCGGGCACTGCCGCAGTCACCTGCTGGTACAGGGAAGACCGCGGCGAGTGGGTGGAGCTATCGGACATTGCTGAGGGTGACGAGATGGTAAACTCCGCGCCTGCCGGCAGCCTGGTCAAGGTGGTTGTAACCTACCGGCACACGCTGATGACCAACAATCTGTTTCCTGGTTTAGGCGACAATGGGGCGATACAGTTGCAGGCGTCAATGATAATGCGGCGGGAGTAGAGGACTTGAGGCTGAGCGTGCCGGCCTTGGAGAACGTGACAAGATGATAAGAGTTGTACTGACAGAGGATACCGCGGGCCGCAGTGAGGGACTAAGGCGCATCCTGGACAACAGCGAAGAGGTGGAGATAGTGGGCTATGCACTCGATGGACTGGAGGCGGCGCAGATGGCCGTACAATTGCGCCCGGACGCGCTCCTGGTCCACCGGCGATTGCCCGGTATTGACGGCGACGAGGTTTGCCGGCTGGTGAGCGTCGCCGCCCCCGAGGTAGGCTGCATCCTGCTCGACGAGGACCAGAGCGAAAAGGCGCTGCGCCGCGCGATGTCCAACGGCGCCCGCGCGGTGTTGGCCCCCGACGGTGATGTCGGCCGGCTTATGGAGACGCTGCGTCAAGCGGGGGCGCTTACCGGTGTCCGCCACAGCAGCAACTACCAGTTGGCGGTCGACCCGGCTCGGATGCCCGTCACTGTTGGGCTTATCTCGGCCAAGGACGGGGTGGGAAAGACCACCATCAGCGTGAACCTGGCCACGGTTTTTGCCAGGCGCTTTCCGGACGAGGTGGTTCTGGTCGACTTTTATGCTCACTTGGGGGACGTGGCCATCTGCCTGAATATCCAGCCGCGCAACAGCCTTATAGACCTGGCCACCTTCGCCACCGACCTGGATGCCGAGATGGTGGAAGCGGCCCTGGAAACGCACGAAAGCGGCCTGAAGATACTGGCGGGCTGCTCAACGCCGCAACCGGTATGGCTGGACTCGCTCAGCGTTCCGTACATCGCTACCCTCATCGGCATCCTGCGGCACCAGTACCGGTTCGTGTTCTGCGAGCTGCCGCCGCTGCTGTGGCCGGCGAGCCTTCACTTGCTTTCGCGCTGCCAGCAAGTGTTGGTGGTCGCCAACCTCTTCGACCTGCCGACCGTTCGGGATACGGGGATACTGGTATCCATGCTGAGAAGCGGATACGTTGCCCGCGACAGGCTCAAACTGGTCGTGAATCGCTCCTGCCGGCGTGACGCTTACACTGCCGGTGACCTGGAGCAAGCGACCGGTTGCAAGGTTGCGTTCGAAGTCCCCAACGACACGCGCACGGTGGTGGATGCCTTCAACAGGGGCATTCCCTTTGTAATGGAGCAGCCCACCAGTGCGATTGCAATGAGCATCGCACGCATTGCCGATGGCTTGATCGAGGAACTCAGGTCAGTGAACAACCAGCGACAGGACGGTGAAGCGGCTTGACAGCCAGTGAAGTTGCACTTCAGGCACATGACAGTTACCACCACGAGGCGGACCGCCAGGACCAAGAGCGGCTACTGGCACTGGAAGCGCGCGTACACGCGCAACTGATACAAAACACCGATCTGCATGTTTTGCTGCGGCTTTCCGACGAGCAGGTGTTGGCACGCATCCAGGCGCTGACCTCGGAGATAGCCGCATCCATGAACCTGTTGTTGACTGCCAGCCAGCGGCAACAGACATACCAAGCGGTTCTGGCCGAGTTGCGCGGTTACGGGCCGCTTCAGGAACTGCTGGAAGACGAGACGGTCAGCGAGATAATGGTGAACGGTCCGCGGAACATCTACGTGGAGCGGCACGGCAAGGTGGAGCGTTCGCCCAAGGTATTCTACAACGATGCGCACGTGATGCGCATTATTGAAAAGATCATCTCTCCGCTGGGCCGACGCCTCGACGAGTCGGTGCCGATGGTGGATGCACGGCTGCCGGATGGGTCACGGGTCAACATCATTATCCCGCCCGTGGTGCTGTGCGGGCCGACCATAACCATCCGCAAGTTTGCCGCCGAGGCCTACACGGCGCAGGACCTGGTCAATTTCGGGACCATGACCGAAGAGATGTGCCAGTTCCTGCGGGCGTGCGTGGAGGCGCATTTGAATATCCTTGTCTCCGGAAGCACCAGCAGCGGCAAGACAACAACGCTCAACGTGCTGTCATCGTTCATCCCTCACAACGAGCGCATAGTAACGATTGAAGACGCGGCAGAGCTGCAGTTGCAACAAGAGCATGTCGTCCCGCTGGAGAGCCGGCCGCCGAATATCGAGGGGCGGGGTGAGATAACCATCCGGCAGCTTGTGCGCAATGCCTTGCGGATGAGGCCGGATCGCATCGTGGTCGGCGAATGCCGCGGCGGGGAGGCGCTGGACATGCTGCAAGCCATGAACACCGGCCATGACGGCTCGCTGACCACCATCCACGCCAATGGTCCGCGCGACAGCCTCAGCAGGCTGGAGACGCTGGTATTGATGGCCGGCACCGAGCTGCCGTCCCGGGCGATCCGCGAGCAAATCAGCGCGGCACTTGACCTGATTATTCACCAGGCGCGTTTCACCGACGGCAGCCGCAAGGTGACACATATCACCGAGGTGCAACGCATGGAGGGAGAGACAATAGTAATCCAGGACATCTACCGCTTCGAACAGCAAGGTCTGGATGCCGAGGGGCGAGTCATCGGAAGGCACGTGTGCACCGGCTTGCGGCCGACGTTTGCAGAGCGCCTCATTACCCGCGGGGTAGAGCTGCCGGAAAGTCTCTTCCAGCAGTGGGGGGGAGGGAGAATGTGATGTCACTGGGCGTGCTGGTGGGTGCTGCGTGTTTGCTGGTGTTCATTGCCGTTACGATGCTGGTGCTCGGCTGGCGCAGCGGACAGGAAGCGTCGCCGAGAATCGAGCAGGTGGTGGAGAGCATCGAGGGCGAAGGCGCCGCCGCGGTACCCAGAGCCGCGGGGCGGGATGTCTCGCCTTTGCTGACGCGCCTGCTCGACCGGATAGGGCTGTCGCGGAAGCTGCAGTGGATGCTGCTGCGCAGCGGCATGTTGCTGAAGCCCTCGGAGTTGGCTGCCATCGGGTTGGTGACGGCGGGCATTATCGGGTCAGTGACCACGGTATTGACGCATAATGCCGTCATCGGAGGGCTGGTATCTGGTGCCGGCCTGGTGGCACCGTGGCTTTACGTGGGGTACCGGATTCGGTGCCGGCGTGCCGCCTTGGAGGGCCAATTGGCGGAGGCCTTGGACCTGATTGCCTCCAGCCTGCGCACGGGCTATTCTTTCATGCGGGCCCTGCAAGTGGTGATAAACGAGATGAAGCCGCCGATTACCGAGGAACTGCAATGGGTGCTGGACGAGATCAGCGTAGGTATTGCAATGGACGAGGCCCTCGAGCGGTTGGCGTACCGCACCCAGAGCAAGGATGTGCGCTTGATGGTCACGGCCGTCCAGATCCAGTCACAAGTAGGCGGCAACCTTGCCGAGATACTGGAAAACACCGGCAGGATGATTCGAGATCGCTTCCGCCTCAAACAGGAGCTGAATGCCGTGACGGCCGAAGGGCGGCTATCGGCGGCTATTCTTACCGCGTTGCCGGTAGTGATGGGGATAATCGTGCACTTGATGAGTCCCGGGTACCTGGATCCGCTGTTTCATGAGCCGCTGGGGCGGGCGATGGTGGGAGCGGCAACCATCCTGTTGCTGATGGGCATCGTAGCTATCAAACAAATGTTGCGGATACAGGCATAGGGTAAAATGCCGACGGTGTGCCAAGACGGTCGCAATCTTTGAAGACAGGGGCCTGTAATGATTATCGTAATCGGTATGCTAAGTTTCAGTTGTGTATGCTTTGCGATACTCGCGCTAGTGGCTGAAACACCCGGCCTGCGCGATACCTCTGCCTGGATAGGCCCGCAGAGCTCCAGGCCGGCCCCGAAACCGTTTCACAAGGAGCTGGCCAAGTCGCTGTACGAGCGGGCCATGGTACCGCTGGCAGGTCGCATTGCTGCGCTGGTGACGGCGATTGCTCCTCAGGGTGTGCTGACGGAAACAGAACGCCGCTTGGAACGGGCCGGTTGGCCGTGGCGGCTGACCCCGCAATTGTTCCTGGCGTTGAAGGTGGCTCTGCTGGCGAGCGCGCTGCCGGCAGGTTTTGCAGCCTTTCGCCTGCTACCGGTTCCGTTGCTGCCCAGGTACGGGGCAGTGTTGTGTATTGTCGGCGCTGCCGCAGTGGGGCCGGGGCTGGTGATTGATCGAATTGCCGCCAGACGTCGCGAAGCGATCCGCGCAAGCTTGGCGGATGTCATCGACCTGCTGGTTGTCAGCGTGGAGGCAGGCATGGGTCTTGACGCGGCGGTGCAGGAAGTCATACGCCGCGAGCAGGGGCCGCTGATGGAGGAATTGAGGGTGGTGCTGGGCGAGATTCGCCTGGGCAAGAGGCGCCGCGATGCATGGCGGTGCATGGCCGAGCGCGTAGACCTGACAGAACTGAGCATCTTCGTGTCAGCGTTGTGCCAGGCCGACCAGATAGGGGCAAGCATCGCCGGCGTACTGCGGACTCAGAGTGAAACGATGCGGGTGCGCCGCAGCCTGGCCCTGCGAGAGGCGGCGGCCAAGATACCGGTCAAGATGCTGTTCCCGTTGGTGTTTTTCATCTTCCCGGCGATGTTCGTCGTAATGCTAGGGCCGGGGGTCATCAAGATGATTCACACTTTCAAGGCGATTGGCTTTTAGCCGCAAAGCCGGGCGCCGCTCAGCCGGAGAATTCGGCAACCAGCTCATTGAGCAACTCCACGTCCCGGCGCAGGACCTGCTGGCGCGTGGTCAGCCCGTTGCAGGGCTCGGTAGGGAAGAGGGCGAGGGCTTCCTCCTCGATCGTCAGGGCGTTGCGGTAGCCTGCAGCGGCAAGGGCAGCGACGACCCGCCGCTGGTCAATGTCCCCCTCGGCCAGCGGCTTGACCGCTTCGGCGTACTGCCACGCCATGCGCCCGGTGGCATTGCGCTTGGCAGGCGGAAATGCGAGGTTCTTGCAATGCACGTGCACCGTGTACGGTGCCAACTGCTCCACCAGCACGTACACTTGTTGGAGGGGATGGCCTTCCCAGTAGAAGTTGGCCGGGTCGAGGGTCACGCCGACGCGGCGGCCTTCGAGCGCCTCCAGCACCCCGAACAGCCAAAGCGGATCGTTGCCTTGGCTGCCGTGGTTTTCTATGGCCAAGGGCACGGTGCAAGGGCCGGCAGCGTCGAGGGCTTGCTCGCAAGCGGCCGCGTACAGTTCGATGCGCCTGCCCCTGGGCAACACGTGCTGGCCGGTCATGGCGGCATCGATGCGCACCGCCTTGACCTGTAGTACCTCGGCGGCCTGCAGTGTACGCGCCACCCACTCGATCTCCTCCTCGATTCGGGGAGCGTTGAAGTTGGTGGGCAAAAACAAGGCGTCTATGCGCAGGCCGAGCCGTTCATACTCGGCCCGCGCCTGTATTGCCCTCGCCGGAGCATCAATGGCCAATGTCGCTGTCTCCTCCGGTTGGGCAGGGTGAGGAATGGAAAGGTCCCTGCCTACCGCCAACTCTACGCTACTCACGCCCAAGGCCCTCTGACCGGCGTCAAGCGTGGTCCACCCCGCCTGGTATATTGCACAATCGCGGATTGACACGTACATGGTGCTGTTTTTTTCTTCGCGCAGGAGGCTATGGCCTCTGCGATGGCAAAATGAGGTATTGACGAGGAGGCCGGGCGGAATTATAATTAACGAACGTTAGATAAACAGCCTACGGCGATGGGATACGATGCAGGACCAGGTTAACCACATTCAGTGCCCCGAGCAAGACGCCAAGACGCGAATCCTGCACGTTGCCGCGAAGTTATTTGCACAGAAGGGCTTCGCCGGCACTTCCATCCGCGAGATCGCCCGTGCTGCGCAAGTCACCAACCCGGTGATATATTACCACTTCCGCAGCAAGCGCGGGTTGTTTCAGGAAATCATTTCGCAGACCATAAACTCTTCGTTGCAGGCCATAGACGCCGTGACCGAGCAGGTTTGCCAGCCGGCGGAGCAGATCGCCGGCATCGTCCGTTCGCTGTGCTCGTACGGGGTTGCACACATCAATACCCTGCAGATGATTCACCGTGAACTGGTCGGTGTGGGCAAGGATGACAGTATTTACCGGATGGTAGCGGAATACAAGAAGCAGTTGTTCAGTCGCATCGGGGTCATCATCCAGCGCGGTATCACGGCCGGGCAGTTTCGTACTGTTGACCCCAAAGCAGCGAGCCTTGCATTACTTGGAAGCGTAAATGCGGTGGTGGTGTGGGACACCTTCCCGCCATCCGAGGTAGCGACCGAGCCTTCGATCGAGAAACCGGCCGAGGAGCTGGTATCGGTGCTGTTACACGGATTGATGGCCCGAGGGGATTGAGGGACGGCGGAGAGACGTTTGGTAAGGCTCTTTCTTGTATAAGGGCCTTTTTTGCCGCCGCAGCCTAGGTTAGCCACCAGTTCGAGCGTAGTGAGAAATCAAACGAAACGCGAAGTTGTATACTACAGGTGAGGGGAAGAAAGTTGATAACACGACGATGGTACCTAATCGCGATTGCCCTGGCGATGGCTGGCAGCGCCTGGGCACAGCAAGCAGCTTCACCCCCCGCAGCAGGGGGCAGTGCAGCGGCGGAGGCTTCGCCTGCTGCACCGGGGCCGGCCGCGGCAAGCTCGCAGCAGGTAATCAAGTTGACGCTGCAGGACTGCCTGCAGCGTGCCCTGGCGAAAAACCTGCAACTGCAGAAGGCCAAGCAACAAGTCGAACAGGCACGGGCGCGGGCCAAGGCGGCCGCGGCCCTCGAAGGCTTGCGCGTGGACCTGGCGGCCAGCGCCATGTACATGGGACCCTCGCAATCATTCACCGTGCCCGGGCCGAGCGGGCCGGTATCACTTGAGGTAAGCCCCAAGCACATGGAGACAGCGCAGATAGACATCAGCAAGCCGCTGTATACCAGTGGGCTGCTGGAGGCACAGCAGCGGTTGGCGCGCCAGGGAGTGGACCTGAGTGAACTGCAGGTCGCCTCGCGGCAGCGCGAATTGGTAAAGCAAGTAGAGCAGGCTTTCTACCAGGTGCAGCAAGCCGAGGACTTCCGCCGGGTGTGCAGCCAGGCGGTGGAGCAGGCCCTGCAGCATCTGGCCATAGCCCGCGCGCATTTCGAGGCAGGTACCGCCCCCCGCTTTGACGTGCTGCGGGCGCAGGTGGGAGTGGCCAATGCCCGCCAGCAGTTGACGGCAGCCGAAAACGCCGTGGACCTGGCGAAGATAGCCCTCAAGCTGTTGCTGGCCATGGATACCACACAACCGATAGAGATAGCACCGCCGGCGGATGAAGTTCAGCGTGTGAGCCTGGACGAGGCGCAATGTATCCGCCTTGCCTTGAAAAAGCGGCCCGAAATAGCGCTGGCGAAAAAGGCGGTGGAGGCAGCACAAACGCAGGTGGTGTTGGCCGACGCGGCAGACGGCATCAAGCTGCAGGCGATGGCCAGTTACAAGCGGCAGAGGGCGACGGCCTTTTCCTCGGACTATAGCTGGAACATAGGTATCGGCCTCAGCAAGCCGTTGTTCGACGGAGGTCAAACGAGTGCGAATGTGAAGGCGGCGCGACAGGCATTGGCCCAGGCGGAAACGGATTTGCAGCAGGCCAGCCTGGGAGTTGCGGCCGAGGTGAGCGCGGCGCTGCGCAAGTTGCGCGAGGCGTTTCAGCGGCTGCAGACAGTCCAAGAGACCATCGCGCAGGCCGAGGAAGCGCTCCACGTCGCCCAGGTACGTTACGAAAACGCCGTGGGTACCAGCGTGGAGGTCACCGACGCGGAGACAGCACTGACTGCGGCCCGCAGCAACGAGGTGGTTGCCATGGCCAACTACCATATAGCAATCGCGGAACTGGAGGCGGCGGTGGGAATAAGCTTGGATGAGATTGTCAAGTATGCCGGGACGGAGGAGTAGCAATGAACAAAAAACTTATTGCGGCGGTCGTCATTGTCGTCGTGGTTGCAATAGTGGGCTGGCGGGCGTTCTCGCGCCAGGCGGCACAGCAAGAAGCGCTGCAGCAACAAGAGGCCATCAAGGCCGCGCCGATGCCGGTGGAGACAAGGCCCGTCCAACGCGGTGACATCGAGCTGGCCCTGGAGGTTACGGGCACCATCCAGTCTGATCGCCAGGTCAATGTCACCTGCGCAATGCCCGGCATTGTGCAGAGCGTGACAGTCAATGTCGGCGATTCGGTGCGGCGCGGGCAGACACTGATCGTGCTCAAGCGTGACAAGCTGCGGGATGCCGTGCGCCAGGCGGAGGCGGCTGTGAAGGCGGCGCGGGTTCGTTACGAGCAGGCCAAGCTGGGAGTGGGACTACAACAGACGCAGACCAGCACCTCGATTGCCCAAGCCGAAGCAGCAGTGAAAGCGGCGCGGGCCCGGTTGGCTGCTGCCGAACAAGCGGCCAAGATGCAGGTGACAAGCTCGGAGACGACTGTGGCCCAGGCGGAAGCGGCCCTCAAAGCGGCCGAGCAGCGCCTGTCGCTGGTCAAGGAGGGCGCGCGAGAGCAAGAGCGGCGGGTGGCCAGCGATGCGGTGGCGCAAGCCAAGGCCAACTACGAAACCGCGGCGCGCACCCTCGAGCGGATGCGCAAGCTACTGGAAGCCGGCGCCATCTCGCAGCAGAACTTTGACCAGGTGAAGTTGCAGTATGACATTGCCAAGCAGCAGTACGACCAGGCCCAGCAGCAATATTCGATGATACAAGAGGGGGCGCGCAGCCAGGAAATCCAGATGGCGGAGGCGGAGGTGGCGCGAGCACGGGCGGCCCTAGAGATGGCCAAGGCGGCCCAGTTGCAGAAGCAGATGCGCGAGGAGGACGTAAAGGCGGCGCGGCAGGCCGTAGCCCAGGCCGAGCAAGCCTTGCGCCTGGCGCAGGCCGGATCTGCCAAGGACGTTATCACGGCTGAAGATGTCAAGGCCGCGGCTGCAGCAGTGCACCAGGCAGAGGCGGCCTTGGCACTGGCCCGCCACCAACTGGCCGATGCCGTGATCACCAGCACCATCTCCGGCAAGGTCGCCGCCCGCAACATTGACCCGGGCGAGATGGCCCAGCCGGGATTTCCCCTGCTGGTGATAGTTGACAACAGCAAGCTGTACCTGGAGGCTGAGGTGCCCCAGGAGCAGTTGCATTCGATAGCGGTAGGCAGCGTGGCCGAAGTGGAAGTATCGGGCATTGCGCACAAGAAGCTGACGGGCCGGGTGTACAAGATCAACCCGGCCGTGCGCCCCGACGTGCGGGTAGCGATGATACGCATCCGGCTGGACAACTCGGAGGGGCTGCTGCGTGCAGGGATGTTCGCCAAGGCCCGCGTGGTCATCAAGCGTGCGTTGGACGTGGTGGTTGTGCCGCGCGAGGCGGTGTACGAAGAAGGCAATGAACACTACGTGTTCGTGGTAGAGGGACAGACGGCGCGGCGGCGCAAGGTGAAGCTGGGCATCCAGAATGCTACGCAGTATGAAGTGCAGGCCGGCCTTCGCGAGGGGGAGCAACTCATCGTTTCGCGCCATACCGAACTGCGCGACGGCCAGAAGGTCAGCACCCGGCAAGGAGGTGCAGTGCGATGAACCTGCCTGCTCTGTCGGTACGCCGCGCCGTAGCAGTTGGCATGGTGGTGCTTGTGGTGGGTGTGCTGGGGCTTGTGTCGTTCCTGCGGCTGAAGATCGAATTGATGCCTGATGTTACCTTCCCGATCGTTACCGTGACGACGGTCTACCCCGGCGCTGCGCCCGAGGAAGTGGAGACATACGTAAGCAAGATCATCGAGGACGGCGTCGGCACGGTAAAACACCTAAAAACCCTCTATTCGACATCGCAAGAGAACCTGTCGGTCGTAACCCTGGAATTTCACTGGGGCACGGACATAGACATGGCGGCGGTGGATGTGCGGGAGAAAGTAGATAGCGTGGTGGAACTGCTGCCCGAGGACGCACACCGCCCGATAGTGAGCAAGTTCGACCCGAGCGTGAGCATGCCCGTAATCACGGTGGCTCTCTCCGGCCCCCAAGGGCCGGTGCGCTTGCGGAAACTGGCCAAGGACATAGTGAGGCGGGAGATAGAGAAGCTTGACGGGGTGGCTGCAGTAGCGGTCATCGGCGGGTTGGAGCGCGACATCCTGGTGGATGTGGACCGCAGAAAGTTGGAGGCCCGGTTGCTGAGCATCCAGCAGGTTCAGGCGGCGCTGGCGGCGGAGAATGTCAACATTCGCTGCGGGCGGCTGGAAGAAGGCAAGCAGGAGTTTTCCGTCCGCGTGATGGGTGAATTCCGCAGCCTGGAGGAGATCGGCAACATTGCGGTCGGCATGCACAACGGCGTTCCGGTGTTGTTGCGTGATATCGCCACGGTGCGCGACTGGCACAAGGACGAGCGCAGCTACGCGCGCGTCGATGGGAAAGACTGCGTCATCCTGACGGTAACCAAGCGCTCCAAGGCGAACACGGTGGATGTCGCCGACGGGGTGCGCAAGGCCCTGCCGGCTGTCCAGTCGCTGCTGCCGGCAAGCTGTGAACTGACCGCATTGTGGGGGCAGGATGAATTCGTCAAGAAATCCATCCACAACCTCAAGGCGGAGGCGGTGGAAGCGGGCATCCTGGCCCTGCTTATCGTGTTCATATTCCTCACCAGCTTCCGCAGCACCCTGGTGATTTCGGTCTCCATTCCCCTCTCACTGCTGGTGACGTTCGTGCTGATGTACTTCCGCGACATGACGCTCAACGTGGTCACCTTGGGGGGCTTGACGCTAGGTATCGGGCGCATCGTGGACGACGCCATCGTCGTCATCGAGGCCATCCATCGCCACCTGGAGCGAGGAGGCAAGTCAATCTACCGGGCGGCCATTGACGGGGCCAATGAAGTGGGCCTGGCGATCATGGCGGCGACCTTCACCACCGTTGCGGTATTCATCCCCTTGACCTTCATCGGGGGCATGGCGCAGGAATTCTTCCGGCCGATGGCCATCACCGTCAGCTTTGCACTTCTCGCCTCCCTGGCCGTGGCCCTTACCGTGATACCGCTTTTGGCTTCACGCCTGTTGCACGGGGATGAAAACAAGGAGGAGGGGATAATCGCGGCGTTGCTTGGGCTGTTCCATCGCGCGTACGCGGTGGTGGAACGCACCTACCGTGAAGCTATCAGTTGGACGGTGCGGCATCGTGCCGTCACGGTCGTGACCGCGGGCCTGCTGTTTGTCGGCAGCCTGGCGCTGATACCGGTGGTGGGCTTTGAATTCATGCCCAAGACGGATCGCGGAGATATCCTGTGCAACTTCGAGACTCCCGAGGGTACCGCGGTGACTGAAACTAACCGCCTGGTGGCGGAGGCGGAAAAGATAGTGCTCTCGGTGCCCGAGCGCGAGTTCGCGGACGTAATGGTGGGCTCGCCGTACGAAGAGGAGGTAGGGGCGGGGATGGCAGCCATGATGGGTTTCAGCCTCGGCCCCAACAAGGGCATGCTGGAGATGGAACTGGTGGACCGCAAGTTGCGCAAGCGCACCACCCAGCAGGTAGAGGACTGGCTGCGCGAGCAATTCGCCAAGATCCCTGGACTTACCTATCGCTTCATGGACATGGGTTCGGCGATGAGGGGAGGACAGAAAGACGTCGAGATCAAGGTGTTTGGTCCCGATCTTCATACCCTCCGCGAGTTGGGGCTCAAGGTTCTGGAGACGGTGAGAGACGTCCCGGGACTGCGCGACCTGGACGTAAGCTATCGGAAGGGGCGGCCGGAATATCATATCATCATTGATCGCGCCAAGGCCGGCCGCTTCGGCTTGAGCGCCGCGCAGATCGCCATGACGCTGCGCGCGTATGTCAAGGGTGAAGATGTTACCAAGTACCGGGAGGCGGGCGAGGAGTATGACCTG